>PMQB01000090.1:1062-10279 GCA_003169195.1 Bryobacterales bacterium | reverse complement strand
GTTAGGATGCAATCTCCGGATGTCGCACTTGAGGAGGCCGTTAGCGTCAACGTGCTGTTGCCGGTCCCGGGAGTTGCGATGCTGGATGGCGAGAAACTCGCGGTTACGCCGGCAGGCAAGCCTGTTAGCGACAACGCCACTGCCGACTGAAACCCGTTCGCCGCGGCGGTGGATAACTTGATCGTGTTCGATCCACCCCGCGCGACTGTCACTGCGGTCGCCGCAGTCGTGAGCGTAAAACCGGGTGGAAGCGAGACGGTCAGGCTGATGGGCTGCGTTTTCGTCACGCCTCCTCCGCTTGCCGACACTGTCAGAGTCACGGAGCCAAAAGCTGCTGTCGAAGTAGACGAGATCGTCAAGGTGCTGGTTCCGTTGCCTGGAGAAACGATCGTGGCGGGTGCAAAACTCGCGGTCACTCCCGTAGGCAAACCGCTCAACGATAACGCCACAGCCGATTGAAAACCGTTCAGCGCGGCGGTGGTTAGCTTTATCGTGGTCGAACTGCCGCGCACAATTGAGGCGGTTGTCGCCGCCGTGGTGAGTGTGAAACTTGGCGGCACTGAAACCGTCAGACTGATGGGTTGAGTTTTCGTCAAGCCCGCGCCCGTTGCCGTCAGCGTCAGGGAGTAGGAACCGGGCGTGGCTGCGGGGGTTGCCGTAATTGTTAACGTACTGCTGCCACTGCCTGGAGTTGCGATACTCGCGGGTGTGAAATTCGCAGTGACACCCGTAGGTAAACCGCTTACCGACAAAGCCACCGGCGCTTGGAACCCGTTCGCTCCTGCCGTGGATAACTTGACGGAGGTCGTGCTGCCCGGCAGGACCGATGCCGTTGTGGCTGCCGTCGTCAGAGTGAGGCTCGGCGGCAGGGACACCGTTAGAGTGATGGGCTGCGCTTTCGTTACACCTGCGCCCGCTGCTGTCACTGTCAGAGTGTAAGAGCCCGGCGCAGTAGCGGAGGTTGTCGCCAGCGTCAAAGTGCTGCTGCCGGTGCCCGGAGACGCAATGCTGGTGGGTGCAAAACTCGCGCTCACGCCGGTGGGCATGCCGATGGCGGACAGGGCCACTGCCGACTTGAAACCGTTTTCGGCCGCGGTGGCTAGAGTGATGGTAGAGGAACTACCCGGGGCTATAGTGGCCGTCATAACCGAAGGAGTGAGGGTGAACATGGGCGAGTTACTCGCAGCCCCTGTGAGGGCCTTGAGACAAACGTTGGCTGAGGATTGCCAGGTTGTCAGGTCTTGCCAAGACTTACCGTCAGGACTGACATAGCTTTGGCCAGGGCTTGCGACTGCGGCACTTGAGTATCCTGGCTCGGCCAGTTCCACCGCCACGGGATACGGATAGCCCGGCGTGGTGAGCGTAACCGCTACCGAGAATTTCGTGCCGTTGGTGACAGTCACAGCCTGCGGGATAACTATGGTGTGATAGCCCGCAAAGTTCTCGGTGCCGCTTACGGTAGCCGCAAGCTTTCCGCTCGTAGGACCACTGGTAACACCTGTGTAAACGTTGACGACATATGAGGCGTTGTTGCCCGGCACATAAAATGACACAGCTTGCAGGGGCTCTGTCGCCACAGCCGTAAACACGTTCGCAAAGGATGCGGTTGTGTTGTTGTAGCCATAGCTGCTGATCCAGCCCAGTGGATCGTATCCGTATTGGCGGCTGTACGTCGTGATTAGGTTGTCGCCGGAATACGCGAACGAAGTTTCGTTGAAAGCATAAACGGTGTCGTAGTACGAAATCCAAAAATAGCCCGACTGACCAAAAGACGTGCCCCAACTGTTCTTGATCAGGAATCTGATCTTTAAGTTGCGATTTCGAAATTAGTTTGCCCTAGCCGCTGTGGGATGCTTACACCTATGCGGATGGCAAGCAAACAAATCGTGGTTGGGATGATGCTCGCGGTGGTGCTGAGAGCGAGCGACGCGTATCCGCCGCCGCGATTCAATGACCCGGAGCGCGTCCAAAAGCTGGAATCGGCATTACCGGAGATTGACCGGATCTTTGAGGCTTATGCGCGCGACAAAAAGATCCCGGGCATGGTGTGGGGTGTGGTGATTGACGGGCGGCTCGAAAGAGTGGGAACGTTTGGCGTGCGCGACCTGGCCAGCGAAGAACCGGTCACGGCCAGCACAGCCTTTCGTATTGCATCCATGACGAAGAGCTTCACGGCGTTGGCGATTCTCAAGTTGCGCGATGAAGGAAAGTTGTCGTTGGAAGATCCGGTTTCGAAATGGATCCCGGAGTTTGCGCAGATGGAGTTGCCGACTCGGGATACGCCTCCTCTGCGGCTGCGACAACTGATGAGTCACAGTGCCGGGTTTCCCGAAGACAATCCGTGGGGCGACCAGCAACTCAGCGCAACAGACGCGCAGCTTGATGAGTGGCTGAAGAAGGGCATTCCTTTTTCGACTCCGCCGAGTACCCGGTATGAATATTCGAACTATGCGTTTGGGCTTCTTGGACGTGTGGTGACGCGAGCGGCGCACATGCCATATGAACAGTACATGCGGCAGGAGATTCTAGCCAAGCTCGGCATGACTCAGACCACTTACGAGTTTTCCTCCGTACCTTTGGCCAGCCGCGCTATAGGATACCGTTTGCGTCCCGACGGCACCTATAGCGAAGAGCCACCACTGCCGCACGGTGTGTTTGGATCGATGGGAGGATTGCTCACGACGGCAAACGACATGGGCCGTTATGTCGCCTTTCATTTGTCGGCGTGGCCTGCGCGCGATGATGTCGATAACGGACCTGTGAACCGGGCGTCGGTACGCGAGATGGCCCATCTGTGGACGCCTTCGCAATTGAAAGCCGGGCGGGTGAACGGTGTATTGACGGCGTCGGAGAGCGGCTATGGCTTCGGACTGCGCGTGTCGAGCGATTGCCGGTTTGAACATATTGTGGCGCATGGCGGCGGGTTGCCTGGGTTTGGATCATCTATGACGTGGCTGCCGGATTATGGTGTGGGCTTGTTTGCGATGGCCACTCTGACTTATGCAGGGCCAGCGGAACCAATCAGCAAGGCCTTCGACGCATTACTCCGAACGGGCGGCCTTCGTAAGCGCGAGCTACCGCCAACGGAGCTGCAGACTCGGATGCGCGAGCATATCTGGAATCTCTGGAACCATTGGGACGATGCGGAGGTGAAGAAGATTGCGTCGATGAACTTGTTGCTGGATGCCCCTGCTGAGCAGCGGCAAACGGAGATACGAAAACTGAAAGAAGAGGTGGGCGAATGTTCGGCTGCCGGACCAGTCATGCCTGAGAACTGGTTGCGCGGGCAGTTCAATTTGTCGTGCACTAAGGGCACGGTGGGTGTGTTCTTTACGATGGCTCCCACCATGCCACCGAAGGTGCAGCATTTGGCATTTCAAAGACTCAGCGAAGCTGCTGCGCGCATGGAGGCTCCGACGGGTGCCGCCGCCGGAGTTAGTTGTTCGCAATAGGACTTACTTCTTGGACGCTGCAATGCCTGTTGTCGCTTCCCAAATGAACTGGAAATGCTTGTAGAGCGATTCCTCCAAAATGCGTTCCTGATCGCTATGCGCGCCGAAGCCTTTAAGCGCGTCCTCGTCATCGCGGAGGGCTCCGATTCCGTAACATTGCACACCCTTCGCGCGGAGGAATGCCATGTCGGTGGCGCCGGTAGCCATTACCGGAAGAGACGGGAGACCGCTGTAGACCTTGGCGTAGGCTGCTTCAATCGCGTGGAACGCCGGCGAGTCAATACTTGATGGAGGCGCACCTGGCCGCTGATTTCGCGTCTCCGGTACCACCTTCACGGCGGGATCGTTAATTACTTTTTCCATAAGTGCATAGAATGCGTCGATGTCTTCATCGGGAAGCGCGCGTATGTCGAGCGTCGCTTCCGCCGTAGAGGGAATCACATTCACTTGAAACCCGGCTTGGATGATGTTCGGAGAGATAGACGTATGCAGCATCGAGTATGTTCCCGGATCGTTCTCTGCCAGGTACTCGCGAATGGCCGGGGACTTCGCCGGATCAAACAGACCTTTGTAGCGGGCTGCATCTTGGGGCGAGCTCATGTTGGCTAACTTCTCAAAGTAGTAACGGGTAGTGTCGTTGAAGCGCATAGGCGGGTCCCACATGGCGATTGTTTCCACCGCGCGCGAAAGATGAAGAATGGCGCTATTGCGCAAGGGGCGCGAGCCGTGGCCGGAAGGTCCAGTGACGATGAGTTTGGCCGCGCGCGGCTGCTTCTCGGTAGTTTGAATCGCTGCGTATTGCATTTTGCCGCCGGTGCGTTTGACGCCGCCGCCTTCGGCCAGACAAATCTCGGCGTCGATGTCACTCCAACGTTCTTGCGTCAGGTAGCCGATGCCGGGTCCGGTGGATGCTTCCTCGCCTGCTTCGGAAACGAAGATCACGTCGCGGTCAAGCGGGATGCCTGAACGTTTGAGGAGCAGCATAGTCATCATGGCGGCGGTGAGATTCGGCTTGTCATCGAGAGTGCCGCGGCCATATACGTAGCCGCCATTGCGGACAGCGCCGAAAGGCGGGAAGCTCCACTTCGAAGGATCAACCTTGACCGTGTCGCTGTGGCCCATGATGAGCAGCGGACGCTTTGCGCCATTGCCCTTGATGCGCGCAATCAGATTCGCGCGCGCCGGATCTTTGGCCGCGACGATCACGGGGATGCCTTCCGCTTCCAGAACTTTCTTCACATATTCCACGACGCGGGTTTCGTTGCCGGGAGGGTCGGTGCTATCGATCTGGACGATGGCTTGGAAATGGCGCATGCCCTCTTCATTGACTTTTTGCCAATCGGGCGCGGCGATTTGTGCGAACAAAGCGGAACTGCAAAGTAGAGCTATAGGCAGTAATAGGCGAAAACGCATGTCCCAGTCTAGCGCCAGTCACTCGCTGCGCAGCGCTGTCATCGGTTCGATCAGAATCGCTTTCCGCGCGGGGAAGGCGGTCGCGATTAAGGCAGTCATGCCGAGCGCGATGGTGACTCCAGCGAATGTCCAGGCATCAGTGGGCTGAACGCCGAACAGTAGTTTTGAGATCAGGTTGGACAGCAGGAAAGACCCCACTATACCTGCAACCATGCCAATTAACGCCTGCGTCACGGCTTGCCGGACTACCATCCGCAGCACGTCGCTACGCTTTGCACCCAGCGACATGCGAATGCCGATTTCGCGCGTTCGCCGAGCGACGGAGTAGTTCATCACTCCGTAAATGCCAACTGCTGCTAGCAACAGGGCCACCGTACCGAACAGACCCAGCAAGAGCATTTCGAAGCGCGGCTGCGCTGTCGATTGGGCCACTGCTTGTTCCATGGTCAGCACTTGTGAGATCGGGAGGTCGCGGTCAAACGATCGCACGGTCCGCTCCAATGCCGGCGTTAAGTCGGCGGGATCTCCCGAGCCGCGTACCACAAGCGTGAGATAACTCATGTGGGGTGCAATGGCGTCTGCGGTCTCTCCCAAAAACTCCGGTGTTTGCAGAGCAGCCAAATACATTTCAGGGAACGGCGGCGAAACCATGTCATCCAAACTTGCATTGGCCACTACGCCGATGACCGTGAGCCAGTTAGGCTGACCATCGCTTTTGGCGGCAATGGAAATCCGCTTGCCCGTGGGATCTTCTCCTGGCCAAAAAGTGCGCGCTGCCTTGTCGTTGATGATGACCACAGGCGGCGTGCTGGCATTGTCATGGTAGGTAATGGTGCGGCCTCGTTTGAGAGGTAATCGCATGGTAGCGAAATAGCCCGGCATGACAATGCGGTAAACCGCGTCGGGCGTTTCGCCTGGCCGGGAGTGAGGCCGCCCCTCGATCTCAAAGCCGCGGTCCCAGAGATCGCCGGCCAGCGGTAAGTGATTGATGGCTCCGACGGCTTCCACGCCGGGGAGAGCTTTTACTTTTTCCAACAGATCTCGGTAAAACATGCGGCGATGACCCGCTTCGGCTTCCTTTGTCCCGGCCACTGAGATAACCATGCTCAGAACATGTTGGGGGTTGAATCCTGTATCCACAGCTTGGAGTGCGTAGAAGCTGCGAACCATGAGTCCCGCACCCATCAACAACATGAACGCGAGGCCGAACTCCGAAGCCACCAGGAAACGCCGTAAACAGTTGCGTTGCACGCCGCCGGTATCACCGCGGCCGCCTTCTTTGAGAGTGTTGCTCAAGACACCAGACGCCGCGTGCAGCGCCGGAGTTAATCCAAAGGCCAGCGCCGTCAACACCGTGACGCAACCGAGGAAGAGAATGACGCGGGTGTCGAGCGAGACCAGTTCTACACGGGGAATGTACTCGGGACTGAGCGCGACTAATGCTTTGATGCCAGCCCAAGCCAGCGCCAGCCCAGCCGCCGCACCGATGGCTGCGAGCAACAAATGTTCGGTGAGGAACTGCGCTACCAGGCGGGCCTTGCTGGCACCCAAGGCGGCGCGGACGGCGATCTCCCTTTGCCGGTCGGAGGTGCGCGCCAGCAACATATGCGCAACGTTTGCGCAAGCGATCAAAAGCACAAACGCCACTGCGCCCAACATCATAAACAAGGGCGTCCTAATGTTACCGACCACATTGTCTTTCAACGGCCGAACCACCACGTTGCGGTTCGTGGCGGGGTACTGCTTCTCCAGGCGTGCGGTCACGGTGGCGATTTCGGCGCGCGCTTGCGCTAGCGTGACGCCATCTTTCAATCGGGCGAACACGCGTAGATGGTTGCCCCCGCGCTGGTGCAGCGTGTCACTCAAAGTGGCCGGCACCCACAGTTCCGCGTGCGTACTCCAGAAAGGCGCGAAGTGGAATGTGGGCGGCATGACGCCGACAATGGAATACGCCTCCCCGTCGAGCGTTATCATTTTGCCCAACACGTCCCGAGCGCCGTGGAAGCGCCTCTGCCAGAGCGTATAACTCAAAACTGCTTCGTGATCTGCGCCTATCTGGTCTTCTCCTTTGCGGAAAAGCCGACCTAACATGGGATCAATCCCAAGCATGGGCAGCAAATTCTGTGTGACCTTGAGGCCTGCCAGATGTTCAGCGGCAGAGTTATCGCCGGGGTCGCTACTGGTCAAGTTCGGATCCCAGTGATCGGCGGCAGCCATGGCCGTGAACGATGATGTTTGCTCGCGCCAGTCGAGATAGTTTGCGGTAGCAACAGGGCCGTTGCCATTATGCAGAAGCGTTACTAACCGATCGGCGTCGCGATAGGCCAGGGGTTGCAGCAGAACTGCGTTCACCACACTGAAGATGGCGGTGTTTGCGCCTATGCCGAGAGCCAGCGTGATGACCGCGATGACTGTGAAACCAGGCGTGCGCAGCAGGTTGCGGGCACCGTAACTCACATCTTTTAGAAGGTGTTCGATCCAGAGGAACGAACGGGTTTCGCGATGCAGTTCCTTGGCTTGATCCACTCCGCCATAGGCGCGGCGAGCGGCGAGTCGAGCATCCTCCGGCAGGAGGCCCTGCTTCTCGAAATCTTCTTGCAAAAGTGCCAGGTGGGCGTCAATCTCGCGTGCGAGATCATGCTCCGCGCTCCGGCCGCGAAACAGAGTTACCAGTCTTGCCACGAATCGCCGCATTCCTCAAGCTCCCTCAGTGAGCAATTTTTCGACCAGGCCTGCCATGCGGCGCCAGCGGATGGTTTCCTGCGTGAGCGCCTTCTCTCCGGCTTTGGTGATGGAGTAGAACTTGGCGTCGCGGTTGCTCTCGGTTTTGCCCCAGGTGCCTTTGATGCGGCCGTCCTGTTCCATGCGGACCAGCGCGGGATACAACGTTCCCTGGTTGAATTGCAGCAAGTCTTCGGACACCTGCTGGAGGCGGGTGGCGATGGCGTAGGCATGCTGACGGCCCATGGTTTGCAGCATACGGAGAACTATAAGATCGAGCGTTCCCTGTAGGACAACAATACGGTCACTGTCTTCACTTGGCATTCAAGTAGTCTCGGCTTCGATTATGAACCGGCTTCACTTGTATGTCAAGTGGGAGATTTAAGTGGCTCGACGGCAGTCTTAGCGCCCCGGCACTTTTCGTTGGTCGCGACTGTCCACTCGCTTCACGGTTCTGTTTCCGCGTTCGGGACAATTGAAAGGCACCGAGCGCACCAAATTAAGCCGGTGATGCCCCGGGCTCCGTTTCGGCCCTATTCACGATGAGGGGAAGTGCAAAGTCCAGGAAGGCAGTGAGGTATTCGTGAACTGCTCTTGAAGAGAGAATAGAGAAGACCATGAACGATTTCCGATTGACGATCCAGCCCGAACTGATCCAGCGCTACCCCGCCTACACCTGTATTGTCGTCTATACCGACGGAATGGAGAACACTGGGCCAGCTGAGCGCTCGGCCGAAGTGCTGCGACAAGCTGAGCGGAAAGCGGCGGCTCGCTTGGGATCGGGCAGCGCTAGCGAACATCCGCATATCGCGGCCTGGCGCAACGCTTATCAGAGCTTTGGCGCCAAGCCGAAAAAATATCCATGCTCGATTGAGGCGCTTCTGAGCAGGGTAGGCAAGCAGGAAGCGCTGCCTTCGATCAACACGATCGTTAATCTCTATAACGCGGTAAGCCTGGATCACGTGATGCCGATCGGCGGTGAAGATCGCGATAAGTTGACCAGCAACCTTACGTTGTTAGTCGCTAGTGGAACGGAACCGTTTGATACTCGACGTAGCGGCGAAAGCGTCATAGAATATCCCGATGCAGGGGAGATTGTTTGGAAGGATTCGACGGGCGTTACCTGCCGGCGCTGGAATTGGCGTCAATGTGAGCGAACGGCAGTGAGACCGGAAACGCGGCGCGGATATTTTGTATTTGATTGTCTGCGGCCATTCGGAATAGCGGAGGCCACGGCGGCGGCGCAGCAATTTATTGACTTATTGGGGGAGTTTTCGCCGGGCGCGACGGCCGAGACGGAGATTCTGCAAGCTGCCGGTTGAAGAACTCATTGGCCTCGCAGGGCACCGCCCCACTGCTGCTGACTAGCAATCTCTCTCAGGATGGATTCGCGTTGGTAGTGCTCGTCCCGTTCCCAAATCAGGATTCCCGCGCGTTCCGATTCGGTATGCAAGCGGTTGTTTTCGGCCAGCGCTTTGCGTAATTGCTGATTGCAACGATCCAGTCGGTCATACAGAGTGGACATAAATGGCATCCTTCTGCCTGTTTAGTGGCACTTTTATGGCCATCGTTACACTGTCTAGAGACACTACGGGTGTTGGCATGGTGGAGAAGTATTCGGTTGTCAACCT
>PMQB01000090.1:0-974 GCA_003169195.1 Bryobacterales bacterium | reverse complement strand
AGCACTTGGAAATTATTTTCGACGCAATGAGCCGGCGGTCAGGGACGCTCGCACGTGTGACCTTTTGCTGTTTCTACGCTGTGGCCTGCTGCGTTTGTGATTGATTGGCCGCATCCGCTATGGCCTGGTTGAGGAGTTTCTCCTTTTGTACCGGGGTGAGGCGGCTCATAAACTTGGCATAACGGGTAGTTGAAAAATCAAACCCAACTCCGGGGATAGCTGTGAGTTTTTGTTTGGTATGCTGCGCGAATAAGTCAGCTTGCGCGGCTTCGGCCAGTTTTTCTTCTTCTCTGGCTTTGCGCGCTTCCTGCAGGCGATTGAGTTCAGCGACTTCGCGTTCGCGGCGACGCGCGAGGCGATTTTCGTGCAAGTGCAGATTGCGCAGTTCCTTTTCGTGGGCGCGACGAACCACGAGTTCGAGAACCATATGCGCTTCGGGTTCGGAGAGCGACTGATTTTCTGCGATGGCGTCAATGGCGCCAGTTGTGAGGATGGCTTGTTCGAGGCTCGGGACGCGGTTTAACCTCCAACGTATGTCAGCGATGGATTGCACGAGCGCGCTTTCTTCGGGACCGACCGGCTCGAATTGCGTTTCGTAGGAACGGACGTGCTCGGCGTAGAAGGCGAAGTCGTCGCCGGGGAACACAACGGTGACTCCGGTCAACCCCGTTTTATAAGCATTGAGACGAACAGCGGCTTTGCCAGCATCGGTGACCGGGCCGCGCGATTTTTGAGCATTCTCCCGGTTGGCCGCGAGTTTTGCATCGGAAAGAACTTGTTCTGACATGACTTACTCCTGAAAGGGAAATTAGATGGCCAGCCGCAACGGGCTGGTGACTCGGTTCAGGGCTGAACTTGGTTCTATTTTGTGAACGCTGTCAAGCGCGACGCGGTACGGTTTTGCGGGTGTGATTTGGGGAATCTATTTAGTTACATGAGGTTACGGGGTGAAAATATATGTTGCGGTTTTGTGA
>PMQB01000699.1 GCA_003169195.1 Bryobacterales bacterium | reverse complement strand
ATTGCTGAATATGACGGCGATGGCTTCATGGATATCTTCGTTGCCAATGACGACATGCCGAACTTGATGTTCCATAACATTGGAGGGAAACGGTTTGAGGAAGTTGGGATGGATGTGGGCGTGGCGTTGCCTGAGGGTGGCAATGCGATCTCGGGGATGGGTGCGGACTTCCGCGATCTGTTCAATCACGGCATGCCGGACATCTGGCTGACGGCGATTGAGAAGCAAACATTTCCGCTGTATCGAAATCTGGGCAAAGGGCAGTTTGAAGAAGCGACTTCGACTACGGCGATTGGGTTGCCGACAGCGAGCATGTCGGGTTGGTCAAACGCGATGGTCGATCTGGATAACGATGGTTGGAAAGATTTGTTCGTCACGCGCTCAAATGTGATGGATAATGTGGCACTGTTTGCGCCCCGGCAATATGAGGAGCCGAACGCGGTGTTCCGTAACTTGGGCAATGGCAAGTTTCAGAATGTGACGGCTACCGCTGGAGCGAGTTTTCAGATGGCGGCTGCGCATCGAGGTGCGGCGGTGGGCGATCTGGATAATGATGGGCGGATGGATGCTGTTGTGTCGGTGCTGAATGGGCCAGCGAAGGTTTTTCATAACGTTACGCAAAATGCCAATCATTGGATTCTGCTGCAGCTCAATGGGGTGAAGAGCAATCGGATGGGGATTGGCGCGCGCATTCGTTTGACTGGTGTCGATGGCGCGGTGCAGTACAACGAAGTCACAACGAGTGTGGGCTATGCGAGTTCGAGCGATGTGCGAGTGCACTTTGGTTTAGGCAGTGCAAAGGCGGCGAAAGAGATCCAGATTCTCTGGCCCAGCGGAATCAAGCAGGTGTTGCGCGACGTGGTAGGCGACCGAATTGTGTCCATCACTGAACGCTAATTCGGGTAGGGTTCGCCGGCCTTCACGATGCGGATTTGATGATCGGTAAACAGCGCATGGCTGCCGGGCAGTTCCATTTTCGGCATGTGGCAACTCGCGCAGTTCGTTTTCGAAACGGGGCAAGGGTTCGTGGAGCTATGACAGGCTAGACAGTTGCCGTCATAACTTGCAGTGTTGCGAACCACGTCGCGATGCGGGTCGTGACAGGCGGTGCAGGCGATGCGTTTGTCGGCGCCATTGAAGCACTTGCTGTTGGCCAGTCGGTATGGTTGAAAACGGACGTTAAGTTCGCCCCACTTGCGGGTGCGAATCACGGTTTCCCAAGTGCGGTGACACTGTCCGCAGAAGCTCGACATATCCTCTGCCGCGAGTGCCCCCAACTTCTTGGGCACTACACCGCTTTGTCCGTGTGCTAAAGCATCCATGTGCGCCTGCGCGCCGGTGTGACAGTGTTCGCAGGTAAGGCCGGGAGTTAGTGTCTCCAAATTTAGCTTGCCGTCTTTGATGGAGTTGCTGCTGTGGCAGCCGAAACAAGCGGTGATTTCCGGCGTAGCAGTTGGCCTACCCATGGCTTCGAGCAAGCTGTGGGGTTCGAGGTGTTCGTCGCCCATGGTAATCGTAATCCCGCCCACGCCAGGATAGTAGCTCACCAAGCTTTCATAGAACTGCCCGTCGTGTTCCAGAACATAAGTCTGCGTGTGAAGGCCGAATGCGTAGCGGATCGGTAGAGTCAGAGTTTGGTTGCCATCGGTGACCGTGTAGGTGCTTTGTCCGTCCTTCGTCTCCACGGTGTAGCGGTAACCGAATTTTTCGAAGGTCATCTTCGGGTGCGCCGCGAGAACGGTTTGATTCGGGGGCAACTGCATGCCGATGCCCATGGGCGTGGTGGGCTGATGTTCCGTTTGCTCGTGGTGGCAAGTAGCGCACGTCAACGGCGGTTTGGTGGTCTGGGATAACAACGAGCCGGTCCAGAGAACCAGGAAGCAAACGCTAGCGGCTCGCATTGACTTCCTCCTCTCTCGCCATGGCAATGGATTTCTGCCGCTCGCGTAAGGCATCGGACGCGCGTCCCAGCTTGGAGTAGGCTCCCGCCAGCGCCATGTGATATTCAAGGTTCGCTGGGTCTAATTTGGCCGCTTGCGCTAAGTGTTCCGCGCCGTTGCTCAGATCTCCAGTTCGCGTCAACACCAGACCGTACACATAATGAGCCATGGGAGGCGCGGGTGTGTTCGCCGTTGCCTTGCGCGCATATGGCAAGGCACCATTCAGATCGTCACGCTGAATATATTCCAATGCCACCATTGCTAAAGCATCTGCGCTCGTTGGGTTTGAGCGCAACTCCTGCATAAACTCCTGCATGGCTTGGTCAGGGTGCAGCGGCAATAGAAAACTGCCAGCCAGGTAGTGAACATTTGGGGCAGAAGCGAAGTGCTCTAACAGATTCTGGAACCCCGCGCCGGCTGCCTGAAAGTCCGCAGCCATCCAATGGTAGGTGGTTGTGCCCGCCAGAGTATAGAGATCTTGCTTGTCGGGCGGAATATCTTTGGGCAGCAGCGCCGTGCGTAACGCGGCGAGGCCGATGGCGCTGAACAGCACTGGATTCGACGTGCCTCGGTGAGCGAACCAGATGTACTTGCTGAGGGCTTGATCAAATAAGCCAGCGGTGGTGAGCAGTTGGGCTTCGTGAAAGCGGAGCGCGGGGATCATCTCTTGCGGCACGCCGTCGTTCATTTCCAAAGCCTTCTGAATGTGTTCGAGCGAGTGGCCGTAGTCACCCGTTTCGAATTCACACAGGCCCAACAAAGACCAGCCGGCTGCTTTGTTTTCGTACTTCACAAACTGGGTGAGTGCCGTTTGGCCGGCCGAATATTGATCGGCATCGTAGGCGAGGGAGCCGAGGAACCACCAACCCTCGGACCAATCGGGCTTCAGCTTTACGGCTTGCTGATAGAGTTCCATGGCGCGGGGTAGATCGTTGGAGTCGCGCGCGGCGGCGGCTTTTTCCGCCAGAGTAGCGAACGATTCCTGCGAATAGGCGCAAGCACAGAATGAGAGGAGGCAGACCAGATTACGAATCAATTAGCACCATTCACAGCTACGGTGGCGGGGTCTTGCAGTTTCTTGAGGCGGACGAATTCGGCTTTTTCTTTGCGGGCGGCTTCGTCATTGCCTGAGAGGCGGTAGGCTTGCTCCAAATAGAAATGCATCTGCGGATTGGTGGGCGCTTGCTTCGTAGCTGCTTGGAATTCCGGGATCGCTTTTTCCGGTGCGTGCGTGGCCAGATAACCCCGCCCTAACTCTGCATGGCACAGCCATAGATAACTGGGCGGAACTGTTTTCAAGGCTGCGCGCGCTAACTGCATGGCCTTCTGGGGTTCACCGCGCTTATTTTCCAGCGACGCCGAAACGACCAGCGACGGCCAGTGCGTTGGATTGGTTTTCAGCTCTTGTTCGAAATCGGCGAGGGCGGCGTCTTGATCTGCTTCGAGGAGATAGAGACCGTGCGCGTAGTGGACGCCGGGTTCTTGGGGATAAGTGGCGAGCAGTTCACGATAGGCGGCTTGGGCTTGATCCGGTTGACGGCTCATGCTGGCCCATTGGGCTTTGCCGGCGAGGTCGACGACGGCGCGTTTCTGAGCGGAAAGCTCTTCGGGCCAGTGCGTCTGGGTGAGAGCGCATAGGCCGGCGGCGGCGATGACATCCGGACTGTTGTCGCCATAGTTCGAGAGAGGCTCAAGCTGCGCCATGGCTTGATCGAAAAACGAGGAACGGATGAGGATCAGAGCTGCGTGCTGCCGAACGACCGATTCAAACTGATGATTCGCGCCCAAGCCCAACGTTTCGCCTTTCTGAAAATCCTCCAACGACTTTTCGTAATGCTTCAATGCAAATTCGCAAAGGCCGCGAAAAGCCCAGGAGGTGCCCAAGGGCGGTGTCAGGGCAATGCCTCGGTCAAAGGCTGCGAGCGCTTCCTGATAGCGTCCGAGCGTATACAAACTGCCGCCGAAATANNGGTCGGTTTGCGCGTAAAGCGAGGTCAGGCAGCACAGCAAGAGGAGAAGGCGCATTCCATCTCTTACGTTAGCGCAACGTTTTCTCCGAAAAGCCTGAAACATTACACTAAAACTGTGCGCGTTGCCTTCTTCCTCCTGACGCTTGCCTGCTTGCTTGTGGCGCAGCAAACGGCGCCGAATGCTGAACAACTTTTTCGCGATGCGGTGGCGGCACAGAAGCGCGGCGATGATGGGACGGCGATTCGCCATTACCGGGAGGTGATCAAACTGCGGCCGGATGTGCTGGAGGCGCGCGCGAATTTGGGTGCGGCGCTGGCGCATGCGGGGCGCTTCGATGAAGCGATTGCGGAGTACCGGCTGGCATTAGAAAAAGCGCCGACCAATAGTGCGTTGCGGCTGAATCTGGGGCTGGCGTTTTATAAAAAGAATGACTGGAAAAGCGCTGCGTCTGAGTTCGAACAACTGCACAAGGCCGAGCCTGGGAATGTGCGGGTGACGACGTTGCTGGGTGATTGCTACGGGCATCTGCATCGCGATGCCGATGCGCTGGCGCTGCTGGGGCCAGTGGCTGCGGCGCAACCCGACAACCTGGATGTGGCTTGGGCGTATGGGCATGCGCTGATTCAAGCGGAGCAGTTGAAAGAAGGCTGCGCACAAATTGAGAAAGTGGCGCAGCACGGAAATAGCGCGGATGCTTATTTGCTCGCTGGGGAAACGGCGTTGCGGCTGAATGAGTTTGAACGCGCGCGGACCGATGGAGATGCGGCCTTGCGTCTGAATCCGCAGTTGCCGGGTGTGCAGACTTTGCGGGGGCGGACGCTGGTTTATTTAGGCGATGATGCGGGAGCGTTAGCGGCTTTGGAGGCGGCACTCGCGGCCAATCCGAAAGATTTTGAAGCGCACTTGACGTTGGGGGCGATGCTGAATACGCAGCGGGATTTGCCAAAGGCGCGGGAGCATTTGGAAGAGGCAGTGCGATTGGATGCGGGGTCGGTGCTGGCGCGGTATGAGTTGGCGCGGGTGGAGCGGTCGCAGAATGAGTTTGAGAAAGCGGCGGGGGATTTTGAGAAGGTGATCAAGGCGAATCCGGATTGGCTGCTGCCGCATGTGGAGTTAGCGGCGCTGTATTTCAAATTGAAGCGGCCGCAGGATGGTCAGCGGGAGCGGGAGATTGTGGATAGATTGACGGCGGCGGAGGCGAGGCAGAAGACGGTAGGGCGCTAGGAGGCGGCGGCAATGACTTTCGTGAAGCATGGACGGCCGGATGGCTTTACGCGTAGGGGACGGCCGGTGACTGTTTCTAGTTGGCTCAGGAAGTTTTCGGAACCGAAGGGTTCACCAAGTTTTGTCGCGCGCCTGAGGCGGTCCCATTCGGTGGTAGGGCTCACAGCGGCGAGGGCGGTGTTCCAATCGAAATAATCCCAGCCGATGCGGGCTTCGTTCATCCAGCCGGTCCAGGACGAATCGAGGAGTGCGTCAGGCGCGATCGGGGACAGGTGGGCGCGAGCGCTGGACCATCGCCAGTCTTTTGCGTGGAGGGTGAGGCCCGCGCGGACGGGGTTGAGGTCGACATAACGGAGGGCGTTCAGGAGGTGGGTGGAATCGAGGGGGCAAGAGAAGAAGCGGTTATGCCAGAGGTGTCCGACGCGATCGCGGGTGCGGTTCAGTTCGATGGAGTATTGCGAGTGGGTCTGGGCGAGCGTTAGGGCTAGTGAGTTTTTGTTGCCGGGAATTACGATTAGGTGGACATGGTTGGTCATGAGGCACCAACCGAGGATTCGGAAGTCGTGCTTTTGGGCGTATTGATGGAGCAGGTAGAGGTAGCGGGTGCGGTCTTGGTCGGAGAAGAAGACATGCTGGCGGTTGTTGCCCCTTTGGGTGACGTGATGAGGCACTCCGGGGACGACCAGTCGAGGGCGGCGTGGCATGAATTGATAGTTCTGGGGAGGGCGCTGAGTTCTCAAATAATTGCGTCTGACCCCTTTTCGATAAAGGGGTCAGACGCGGTTTTTGACGAGGGTTTTTCTGGGGTTAGTTTGGTTCGCGAACCTTGAGCGACTGGTTCGTGGGGACGTCCTTTAATGCTTGTACGGTGCCCGAGGGCCAGCGGATCTCGATGCTGCTCGCGACGGCATCCGTTCCGAGACCGAAGTGGACTGGGCCGAGGCTCGAAGACGCATAGCCGACGCTGCTGGTCATGTGGTTGTATTGGACGAAGCCGCTTTTGCCGGTAACTTTGATATGGGCACCGATCCCATCGCGGTTGCTTTTGGTGCCTTCCAACTGAATGTCGAGCCAGTGGCCACTGGCGGCGCTCCGGTTCATCCAGAGCTGCGCGGTCTGTCCAAGGCCCGTTACGACCACGTCGATTCTGCCATCACCGTCCAGATCGCCAAAGGCGCATCCGCGAAAACGGGCGGCCGGACCTGCCCCTAAGCCAGCCGCCTCCGTCAGCGCCTGCCACGTGCCCTTCGCGCCGGGGTTACGGAACACCGTATTGTGTTGCTCAATATCCGTGTGATACAGGTTCAGCGACAACACATCGCCGCGCGTGACGAAGAGGTCCTTCCAGCCATCGTTATCG
>PMQB01000616.1:2321-3238 GCA_003169195.1 Bryobacterales bacterium | reverse complement strand
GATCACAAACCTCTTCCTCTCAACACTCAACAAACTCCCAAACTCAAACGGCGCGCGAGTCGGCGTCCGCAGCACCACACGAATGAAATGGGTAACCAAACCTTTCTTGCCTCTGCGCAAAGCTTGCTCAACCGAAACCACATCTTCCCATCGAAATCGCCACGTTCGCCCTAGCCGGCCCACACCATGGAAGGCCCACCCTTCTTCGCCATTCCGCGTGATGATCACTCGGCCGAATGCGCTCATCACGGCGTCCCAACAAAGCGACATCGTGCCCGGTATAAACAAAATTCCGACAAGCGATTTGGCCCAATCAAATTTGCCAGCGCGGAACTGCGTGCCGTAAATGCCTTCCAAAACGACGAATAATGCCAGAAACGTGCACGGAATCAGGTACCACGCCTTAGCCGATTTCGTCGTCGCCTCTGCGACAAACCCGTCGTCCCGCATCTCGAACGAAGTCCCTGCCGGAATGTTCGCCGGATCAAAGCTCGCCAAAAATTCCGTATCGACCCACTCCGAGCAACGAAATGACCTGTGACATTTGCGGCACAGGGCCGTGTCCTCACTCGCATTGACATCGTCGGCGGCTAACAGACTCCCACAGTGCAAACACAAATATCTGTTCACCGGAGAATTCGTCTGCATCACGCAAACACCGGCAAATCCGCCACTTCCTCCAAAGGCACACGCTCCAACGGCAACCCCGCAGCCTTCCACTTGCGCAATCCTCCGCGGATCACCCGGCAGGCCACACCCTGCTCCAACAACAGCAAAGCCACGCGCGCACTCGTCGCCTCGCGAATGCACGTGCAGTAAAGGAAGATATGAATTCCGCCCGGCACCTGCTGGCACCACTGATGAAACGCATTCGGATCAAGCCGTCGCGACCCCTGAATCCGCATCGTCCGCGCATC
>PMQB01000616.1:0-2177 GCA_003169195.1 Bryobacterales bacterium | reverse complement strand
ACGTACGCGCTCGTGTAAAGCGCCGCGCCCACCGCGTCATAGCGCACAAACATGAAGAACCGCATCCGCATACTGCCCGCCATTGGCGGCGCCAGCGTATTAATCCCCGGCACAAACTTCGCAAACATCAGCAGCATGCGCCCGCGCTTAAAAAACGCATCCGCCGACCGCAAAATGCACGACTCCGGATTCAACGACAACCGGCACAGAATCCCCAGCAGCCACCAACCCGTGTAGCGCCCCAACACATACATCACCGAATCGCCCAGCAGCATCGCCCCAAACCCCGAAGCCAACGTGGCCGGAATATTAAACGTCCCCCGCGCCGCCGCCGCTCCCGCGATAAACAGCGCCACAGCCGCCGGCACCGGTACCCCAAACGTCTCCAGCAGCACCAGGACGAACAGCACCCGGTACCCATGCGCCCACAATTCTGCTAAAACGGAGTCCATTCGTTATTCAGTGCGATGATCTCACAGCTGCCCGTGTTTACTGACTTCAGTCAAACTTTCTGAATAGCGATCATGCAGAAAATACCGAAACGGAGCCGTGAGCGTAAGCGAACTAGTTTGGCCAACGTCCTCCCTCGTTCCACCAACTCAAAGGTATCCGCATCACCGCCGCGCCTTTCTGGGGGACGGAGGGGGGGACGGAGGGGACGGAGAGCTATGGTACCGAACACCGTTCGGCTCCTTGAGGGGTTTCAGCTGGACATCTGTCGCAATTCGGGCCACTCCGACGCAGTTTGCTGCACAAAGCCAACCCGCGTCGGCCTAACCTGGGGGCTGAGTCATTTTGCAAATACTCATTTGTGAACAAATGCGCGCCGGACCGTCTTTCCCGTGTCATCGAAAATCGACATGGTTCCACAGCTCTCCGTCCGCTCCCGAAAAACTTCCCATGACACGAAGAAGCCTGCCGCACGGTGGCGCAGGCGCTTTCGCCTGCGGACCTCCTGCTATCTTTCCAAAAGTGACCAACGCCCTCCCACCTCCCGCCAAACTCCTCGGCCTCCGCGTCACCGCCTTCGTCATGACCATCGGCGGCCTCCTGCTCGCCTCCCAAGCCTTGCCCCGCCTCGCATCGTCCATCCTCACAGATGCACACCCAGTTCTTGTCTTTCTATGGACATATACCGCCATCTGCCTCGTCTTCCTCGGCATCGGCCTAGAACGCCGCAACCATTGGGCCTGGGATGGCACCGTTTACAGCATTGCCTCCGTCACGCTCTTCCTTCTCGTTCTCCCCGCAGCCTTGCTCAATTCCAAAAACAGCAAACCAGCCACCGCCATCGTGGAACTGGTGTTCTTCCTCTTGCTCACCATTCCGCCTCTTCTCCTGCTTCGCTATCTCATTCGCCCCAACGTACGAAGCGCCTTTGAGCCGGCAGAAGCCCAACCCGGCGGCCACCCCGTTCCCAACGTCTGGATTCGCCTGATCGCCATGGGCTCTGTGCTCAGCGCAGGGAGCTGCCTGGCGGAGCCACTCGATCCCGCCCGCTACCCACTCTTTGGCTTGACCAGCAACAGCGTCGCCGTTTGGTCATTCGCAATCCTCTCGGTATTCGTAATGGTGTACGCCGGCCTCGGCCTCTACCGCCTCAACGATTCCGCCCGCCGCTTACTCGTCGCCTTTCTGATCCTTTCGCTCATGAAGAATCTGATGTGGGTCTTGTATGCGCCCGCACCCACAGGGAGGTTCACAGCCCTCAGAATCGCGGTCTTACTCCTGTCCACAATCGTCGACGCCCCCCAAGTTTGGTATCTCCACACCCGCCGACAACTGTTTCGCCCCCAGATCTAAGCTGCTGACAAAACGTTGATCACAACAAGTCTTCTGAGTTTATTTTCATGTCTTATCTAGTCGATCGGCGCGATTTGTGTCTCAAGCGACGGTTTGCCGAATATGCGGACGGATAGATCCGGGATACAAGGGCGTTTGTGGGGACTAATCCCGAAGCTTTTCGGGCCGGAGTTGATCTTCGAAAAGCAGGTATTTCAGGCTACTGTTGTTTTGTGAGAATCCTACGGGGCGGCTTGACCTCTTCGCGACTTTGGACAGGGCACACGATCCTGGCTCATATGCGATTGCCAAATCATGCTTGTGCCGACGAAGGCGACGATCGGCACGATAATCTCTTAGTCCCGCCTCTTGAATAGCCGGAACGAAGAAATGCC
>PMQB01000271.1 GCA_003169195.1 Bryobacterales bacterium | reverse complement strand
GCAACGAGCGTGATGTCGCGGTGCTCTTGATCCGCGGCGCCGATGATCCGAAAATCTGCGGCGTGAGCCGCCTGCATCGAGTGGAAAACCTCGCTACGCGCATCGCCACGCTAAGCGACCTGGTCCTGGAAACCACCGAGGGCAGCAACGGAAATGATGAGTGTCAGAAACCAGAACCAGGCGCGATTGTCAAAGTTCCAGTGCGCGTACGTCAGGCACTCATGGATACCGACCAAGGCTCACAGTTTATTGTCCAGCCAACAAACACCAAAGACCGCGTCGTCGATGGCTGGAGCGGAAGCGTGATCGAGGATCAAGAAGGCCCCGTTGGCATGTTAATCAAAGCAACAGGTCTCGCCGTCAGAATGGACGTGATTCGCCAGTTGATCGATGCTTCCACCGGCACGCGCAAGCCCATCTCTCCGGGCCACACTCTTCCGCCAGCCATTTTGACTTTTGGTTCCATGGCCGATGCCGCCTCCACCACAGCTTCGCTCTTCGCTGTGGACGGCCCCGGTTGGAACATACTTCCGAAGGGCTCCGCAATTGTCCTCGTCATCGTTCCAGAAACCGCCATCCGACTTCAACGCATCCGACTTAGTTACAAATCAGCCTCAAACTCCGTAGTCGGCCTGTACATCGCTGTAGGCAGCGGCGGCGACAGCGGGTGGGAAGCACTGCAATCCTGTCCGGCAGACGGTGCATCAGGAACTATCGTCTGCCCAATCCTTCCCGCATCCGTAACCCAAATCCAACTCACACTGAAAACTTCTGGCAGCGGACCAGTTTCACTTTCCGGCCTTTCAATTGAGTAACGCTAGAAGATCGGCGCTGAAATAGAAAGCCTCGGAATCAGACTTCGCAAATCACAGACCAGACTTCCCCTTAAAGATGCCTCAGTGGTGGGCCTGAAGTCGACACTACAAGGCGCAATGCCTAGAGTATTCAACGCGCTCGTGAAGCTTCCAGTTACCCTGTCACCTGACACAGTGAATGCGCCAGGAACACTAACAACCTTTGCATCGGCGAGGACACCTGTGTTCTTCGTCATGTCGTATTTGCTAAATATAAGGCGGAGTCGAAGTCCGGAACTTATGAAACCACCCACATAAGGATGCTGCTTGATCAACGCGTTCATCCTATCCTCATCTCCTTGTGCCTCTTCATACTGGTGCTGTACGGCCGCCGGAAACTGCACATCAAAAGTAATGTCGTTCAAACTCGCGATATAAGCCCGCACCCCCAACGCCCGCATATTCGGATCATCGCTATGAAACACAATCCGCAACGCCAGTTGCAGCTTCGTCGTGTCATGCGAGTTCACAATCGCTTCCATATTTGCCAGTCGCAGATTCGGATCGGGATCAGCCAGCAACTCCTGCACCTGAGCTAACTCCGCTCGTCTTGCCTCCTGAGATGGTGCCTTCTTAGTTGCTTGCGCAAAAACTCCACTGCCGCACGTACCAGACAACGCTATAAAAACCAAGACTTTCCGTACTCGCAAAAAACTCATGCACCGATTGTGCGCCAACTCCCGCACAAACGCGAGAGAAAAGCATCAGAAAATCGACGCAGTTACCGCCAGACGCGGAATCATCATCGGGCCGGCTTCGCAAATGAGGAACCCCTTGAGCAACATATCGTTCGTCGGCCTAAAGTCGAGACTGCAGGCCACCCCACCATTACCGAATTGCGAGGTAAACGTGCTTACCACCTTATCGCCGGAAATCGTAAACGAGCCCTGCGTGCGCTTTCCATCGGCGATAACACCCGTGCTCTGCGCCATGTCGTATTTGGCAAAGGTGAGGTGGACTCGAAATCCGGTTGGCGCGTACAAAACGAAATACGGATACTGCTTAACCAGCGCCGCCATCTTCTCTTGATCCCCTTGCGCCTCATCATACTGGCGTTGCGTCGGTGGCGGCAACTGCATATCAAACGTCAGCCCATGCAAACTCGCAATATACGCTCGCATCCCCAAAGCCCGCATACTCTGGTCATCGCTATGAAACGCCAATCGCAACGCTAAATCAAACTTAGTCGCATCCCCCGAATTCACAATCTGCTCCATATTCGCCAACCGTGTATTCGGGTCTGGATCAGCCAGTAATTCCTGAACCTTGCCTAACTCTGCCTGCCTCGACTTAGAACCTTGTGCCAATGCCCCCTTCGGCATCGCNNAATTCGACTAACTAAATTCGTCCTATTTTCAAGGACATCCAGTCCAAAAATCCATTCTCCGTTCGTTGGGTTCTATAACTTTGAAATAACTGCGAGTCGTTCATAAGGCGCTGGCAGCCAATTCTCAGTTAACTAAAAGGAAACACATGTCTACACAAGCGCAAGTTCATGCCAATCAGGCGAACTCTCAAAAATCGACGGGACCGACCTCCGGCCTAGGCCGCGAACGCTCATCCCGTAACAGCTCCACTTTTGGCATCTCCAAAACCGGCGGCCTCTTTTTCTTTCTTCCCCTGGAACGCGAAGAAGACTTCATCGCTCTTGAATTTAAATTCATCAGCGAACACCAACCGCAAACCATCACCGAATCCGTCATTGTCCGCCGCATGGTGGAGTCGGAATGGTTGCGAAACCGGGCCCTATGCCTGCAGATGCGCTGTTATGACTCCGAAACCGGCATGATTGGCGACGAAAAACAATTCGCGCTCCTTCTCCGCTACGAATCCATGCACGAACGCGCCTTCTACAAAGCCGTGAACGAGCTACAAAAGCTAAGAAAAGAAAAGAGAAAGGAAGAAATTGGCTTCGTTTCGCAAAAGCGCTCCGCCGAAGTCCACGCCATCAAGCAAGAAGCCTTCGAAATGAAAAAACAGCAGTTCGAAATGAAGAAATCGAGGTCAACCCAGCCGGCACAACCCGAAATCAAGCCGACCGCCGCCGATTCGAGGCCCGAAAGCCTCGAAATGGCCGCTTAAAAGGCCTCGAACAGTCACTGCTTTTCAGGCACCACACTCGAAGTGTGTCGCAGTCCGGTCTTGTGGCTTCCGGCTTCTGTTTTCTTGTTACTCTTGCTCCAGCGCCTGTTCAAAATCACTAAGTAAGTCACTAAAATCTTCGATCCCAAACGATATGCGCACTAACCCATCACCAATCCCGGCTTCGTCCAAATCCTTCGCGCTCCAAGCCGAATGCGTGGTGCTCCTCGGATGGCATGCCAGCGTTTCCACGCCGCCCAGACTCACCGCATCGCGCGCAATCTGCAAATGCCGCAGAAAATCGAACGCCGCCGCCTTGCCGCCTTTCAAATCAATCGACACCAGCCCTCCCGGTTCGCTGCACTGGTTTTCATAAATCCGCTTCTGTTCCGGATCACTAAACAGCGTCGGATAGTAAATCTTGGAAATCTTCGGATGCCCCACCAAGCTCTCCGCCGTCCGCTTCGCATTTTCACTCTGCCGGTTCATCCGCAGATAAACAGTCGGCAGCCGCGAATTCAGAATCCAACATTCGTCCGGCTGCAAAATATTGCCGAACAAGCTGCGCTTGCTGCGAATCTTCTGCATCAGCGCCGCGTCTTTGCCGAGGCACACGCCGCCGATGATGTCGCTGAAACCGCCCAGATATTTCGTCGCCGAGTAAATCGAGAGGTCGGCACCCAGCGCCAGCGGGTGTTGAAACGCCGGCCCAAGAAAGGTATTGTCAATCATGACCAGCGGTCGTTGCGGCGCACTCCCGCCGTTCGAACCAGTAGGCAAGCCCGCCACCGTCTGGCAAGCTCGCTGAATGTCAGTCATCACAATCGTCGGGTTCGCGGGCGTCTCAATCAGCACCACGCCCAAATTCTTCGCCGACCGGATCGCCTGGTCGAGCAAGTCAGATCGGCCGCCAGGCACCGCAATGCCTTGTATGCCGAACGGTTCCAGGAAACCCTGGATCAATGTTTGCGTTCCGCCGTAAATCGGAACAGTATAGATGATGCTATCGCCTGGCTTCAAAACCGCCAACAGAGCGGTCATTATCGCCGCCATGCCGGAATTGAAAACCGTGGCCACCGTCGTCCCGGGTTCGAGCGGGATAATCTGGTCTTCTAGGATTTGTGCGTTGGGATGGTTAAATCGTGAATAGACTAAATCAACATTCTCGCCGGGCGTTCGCTGCGCTCGGCCGCCCATAATGTCAAAGGCGCGCTCGGCGGCCTCGGGGCTGGAGAATACGTATGTCGAACTGCGGAAAACGGCTGGTCGGGCTGAACCTACCGATAGGCTAGGATCAAAACCGCGTGTAAGGACGGCAGTCTCAGGCTTCAGATTCGCCGGATGCTTGGTGGCTTTGGACAAGGAGAAGGAATACCTCCGCCCTCAGTTTACCGCTATAAAGTGTGTAGCGCTGAAGTTTGGGGTTTAACTGCAACTGTGAAGAAACTGTGGGAAAAGCTTTGGAAATCGTTTGAAGTTACTGTGAAAGACCCTTGCGGGTGCCAGGGAGGTGTTGCTTCAGGGGTCTTTCTATGAGGTTAGTCTCGCTTTGGTGGGAGTTGCCTCCCTGGCTTGATTCCAATATTAGTATATGATTTTATGGAATGCAAGAGTTTTCTATACGAAAATCAAAATTATTTTCGCTAGGAACTTTTGCCAGCCACGAACCACCCTTTAAGTAATAGAAATCAAACATGAACATCACTGTTTTAGGATCAACCGGATCAATCGGCGTCAGTACTTTGGATGTGGTACGACAGAACCAGGACCGGTTCAAAATACATGCTTTGGTAGCCGGAAAGAACTTAGACGTCCTTTGCTCCCAGATTTTGGAATTCCGTCCCAACGTCGTAGTGGTGGCGGACGACCCAACTTTAGACGAGCTTCGCCTCCGCCTGCAAGATCTCACCATTCCTATGAAAGGTTGGCCCGATCTGGCAGCCGGCCCTGAAGCCAGACTAAAAGCCTCCGTGGCCCCAGAAGTCGATTTCGTCATGTCGGCCATAGTCGGAGTCGCCGGCCTGGAGGCCACCTATGCCGCCGTCAAGGCCAAAAAGCGCATCGGCCTCGCCAACAAAGAGGTACTAGTCGCCAGCGGCGCCCTTGTCATGGAAGCGGTCCGGCAGTACGGCACCGACCTCATCCCGGTCGATAGCGAACACAATGGTGCCCACCAATGTTTTCGGGCCGGTCTTAAAGAGGAGGTCACCCGCCTGCTTCTCACCGCGTCCGGTGGACCCTTTAAGGACACTCCTAAGGAATCTCTATGGAACGTCACACCCGCACAAGCTCTCAACCACCCGACATGGAAGATGGGTCGTCGCATTACGATTGATTCCGCCACGATGATGAACAAGGGTTTCGAAGTCATAGAAGCCTGCTGGCTCTTCGATCTCCCTCCCAGCAAGGTTGATGTGGTAGTCCATCCTCAATCCTCCATTCACGCTATGGTCGAATTCAACGACGGCAGCATCATCGCCCAAGTCTCGGCCACCGACATGCGCATGCCAATCCAATACGCCATGACGTTTCCCGAACGGCACCGCGCCCCCGTTGCCCGTTTGGATTGGACGCAACCGCGCACCTGGAACTTCTCCGCGCCCGACCTCGATAAATTCCGCCTTTTGAAACTTGCCTACCAAGCCCAGGAACAAGGCGGCTCGTCCACTTGCACCCTGAATGCGGCCGATGAGATCGCCGTCGAAGCCTTCCTCGAAGGCCGAATTCCCTTCCCGTCCATCGCCAGCGTAGTAGAGGAAACACTGCAGAGACAAACTCCGCGAAAACCTACGACAATAGAGGAGGTCATTTCCATTGACTTGGCTTCTCGGGAAACCGCCCGGCAAATCATCGCCGAGGCGCCTTGGCAAGCTTCGTCAGGCAAGTTGTGAAGCGTCCGGTTCGCGATTGCGTCCAATCAACAGGCGTCGAATCAACTAAACTGGAACTCAGAGTGTTCGGTTGCGGTAAGGAAGAAAGGTAACAGAAGCGTTGGATCTGCAGAAAATCGTTGCGTTTGTACTTCTGCTCGCTGTCATGATTATTGTCCATGAATTAGGACACTTTTGGGCAGCGCTGGCAGTGGGCATTCGGGTAGAAACTTTCAGCATTGGTTTCGGCCCGCGTCTGTTCGGCTTCAAGCGTGGCGATACAGACTTCCGCCTCTCACTCATCCCTCTGGGCGGCTATGTTCGTATGCTCGGTGAACAACCTGGCGATGAGCAAGCCGTCGACCCGGCCTCCTTCCAAGGCAAGGCGCGCTGGCAAAGAGCTATCGTCATTGTTGCCGGACCTTTGATGAACATCATCTTGGCCGTCCTCATCCTCACCGGGTTGTACATGTACAAGTTTCCGAAGGTGGACGACAGCGGCCCCGCCGTCATTACCGAAATCGAACCAGGCTCCGCCGCGCAACAAGCGGGCCTGCAAGTGGGCGACCGCGTCCTGCAGTTCGCCGGACAAACCAATCCCAAATGGGATTTTCTGGCCAAGCAGGAAATGTTGAATGGCAATCACACCATGGATGTTACGGTTCTGCGCAATGGCCAGAAGCTAAAGCTCTGGGTCACCCCGCGCATTGACCCCAAAGAAGGCATCGGCACCATCGGTTGGGATTATCAAAACATCGAAGTCAAAGAAGTCGAGCCGAATTCACCAGCCCAAGCCGCTGGCATCAAACCCGGCGACGTCTTCGTCAGCATCAACGGGCAGCTTGTCGCTAACCGCTCTGTCGTGGCCGATGCCGTTGCTCACTCCGGCGGCAAACCCATGGACGTGCAAGTCAGGCGCGCCGGGCAGAACGTAACCCTCAACGTCACTCCCTACAAAGTCAACGATAAGGCCTTCCGCATAGGCGTTCTCTATGGCGAATCGTTGCCGTTTCCCGTTGAGATGGTGAAACTCAGTTTCCCTGAAGCTTTCGCCGAATCCATCAAGGAAAACAAGGACAACAGCGTTCTGGTATTGCAAACCCTGGGCAGCATCCTGCAGCGGCGCGTGTCGCCTACCTCCGTCTCCGGCCCCATCCGTATGGCCCAAGGCTCAGGCGAAGCCTTTAAACGAGGCCCCCGCACCTATCTCAGCTTCATGTCGTTCGTCAGCCTCAACCTCGCCATCTTCAACCTGCTCCCCATCCCCATCCTTGATGGCGGCACGCTGTTGTTGTTGCTCATTGAAATGCTGCTCCAGCGCGAAGTCAGCATGTCTATCAAAGAAACCGTCCTCAAACTCGGTTTCGTTTTGCTCATGATGGTAGTGGTCTTCGTGCTCTATAACGACATCACCAAGAGCTAGTCGCCATGGACGAAGCCGCTCGCACGTCAGCCGTTGCGAACCTCCAGGCCACGCGCGACGCGTTCCAATCCGCCGTGTCTGGGCTATCGGAAAGTCAAGCCCGTTTCAAATCCGCGCCCGATCGCTGGAACGTGGAAGAGATTGTCGAGCACGTCGCAGTAGCCGAACATGGCATGTACCGCTTCATTACCGAACTGCACGAAGTGTCCACAGATCCGCACGAAGCGGAAAGCGCCGCGTCCCTGGCCCGCACTACCGATCGCAAGAAAAGGCCCTTGGCCGCCCCGCCACGTGCTCTACCCAAAGGAAGATTTGGCACTCTGAGCGCCGCCCTTATCCAGTTTCTCGAAAACCGTCAGCGCACCATTGAGTTAGTGCAAAATTGCCATGATGACCTGCGCCTGCGCCTCATTCAGCACCCCGCCGGCTTGCTGAATGCGCAGGATTGCTTGCGGATTCTTACCTTCCATCCCGCCCGTCATGTGGAACAGATTAACGAGTTGAAAGCC
>PMQB01000123.1 GCA_003169195.1 Bryobacterales bacterium | reverse complement strand
AATGAAGATGTGTTTGAAGTGTTAGGGGGTGCGGTTCCGGGGGATACGTATCCGAGTGTGTTGCTTGAGAATCCGGGACATGACAATCATTGGATTGGGTTGAAGCTGATTGGTGTGAAATCGAACCGGCCGGCTATGGGGGCGCGGGTTCGGGTAGTTTTGGCGGGGCGGAGTGTTTATCGGACGGTGAATTCGGGTTCGAGTTTTGGTGATATGCCGTTTGAGTTGCACGTTGGCGTAGGGGAGGCGAGTGCGATTGAACGGATTGAGATTCAGTGGCCGGCGGGGGGGAAGCAAACGCTGAGTGGGCTGTTGGTGGATCATCTCTATCAAGTGCGGGAGGGTGAAGCGGCGGCTACGGTGCGTAATATCAAGGCGTTTGCTTATCCGCATACGCAACACGCTCATCACTAGTGGGGTGTGAGCGACACGCGCTACTGCATTGGTTTGGGGAACATGCCGCCGCGCATGCCTTGTTCGAGATTGTTGGTGAGTTCGGCGTCTTTTTCTTTCTTGAGCTTTGCACCTTGCGCGAACATCTCTTCGCTGCCGGCCTTGTCGCCTTTGATGCGGAGGATCTGCCCGAGCGTGTTGAACGGGCCAGGTGTGGTGGGATCGAGCCGGATGGCTTCTTTCAACTCGGGGATGGCGGCGTCCAACTCGCCGCTTTGCTTCAAGGTAATGCCGAGCATGTAATGCGCTTCGGCATAGGCGGGACGGATGGCGATGGCAGCTTTCATGTGAGAAATGGCTGCCGCGAAATCGCCTAACTGCCAACTGGCGATGCCGAGAGAATAATGCGCCTCTGCCAAGGTTGGATCCAAATCGAGTGCCTTTTGAAACTCCACTTGCGATGCTTCAATCTGATCTTTCATCTTTAGTGCGATGGCCAGATCATAATGGGCGGCGGGCGACTTGGGATCAAACGCGACTGCGGCGCGATAGGCGGTTTCTGATTTTTCGAATTCTCCGGTTTTTAGATACGCGTAGCCGATGGTCATCTGCGCACCAGCTTTTGCTGCGTCTGTAGAACCTTCGCGCGCCAGGACTTTTTGCGATTCTTCGATGGCGCGGTCGGGTTGGCGGGTTTGCACGAGCAGCGCCGCGTAGGTGTTGCGCATGGCGTCATCTTGCGGNNTAATCGAAATTCGCGGGCACTAAGCGCGCGGCGGCTTGCAATTCGGGTAAGCCGTGTTCGTGGTCTTTCGCCAGCCATAAAGCGACGCCGAGATGATAGTGCGCGGGGGCGAAGTCGGCGTTCAGCGAGATGGCTTTTTGGAAATGGGGTAGCGCATCGGGACTGCGGCCGATGGCGGCGAACAAGAAGCCGATGTGATCTTCGGATTCGGCGGTGGCGCCGGGAGCTTGTGCGGCTTGATTGAGCAGGGTGACGCCGTTGTTGGTGTCGCCGGCGCGCAGGACTTGTTCGGCTTGGTTTGCCATTTCAGCGGGGGTTTGTTGCTGGGCGGTTAGGGAGACAGCGGCGAAAGCCAGGAAAAGAAGCTTCACTCTATTTCCCCTCCACGACGGTCACTACCTGATTCGCCTTCACGCCCGCGAGCTTGTCCACAACGCCGCTAGGCCAATGGACTTCCACATCTGCGGTCTTCGCTTTACTCAAGCCAAAGTGTACGCGCAGGTCACTCTGCGAAAAATAGCTGCCGCCGCTGCGGACTTCATCCATTTGCTGGTGCTCGCCTTCGGGCTTGCAGAAAACGCGCGCGCCGATGCCGGAGCGGTTTGATTTCACGCCTACGGTCTTCACCGCTAGCCAGTTGTTCTTCAGCGTTGATTCGCAATGCAGTAGCTGCGGTACGTCGTTGACGCAGTTGACTACAACGTCGAGGTTGCCGTCGTTGTCGAAATCGCCCACGGCACAGCCGCGGGCTGGCACCGTCTCCGTAATTCCGGGCCCGGCTTCCAGCGAAACATCTTGAAACTTGCCGTTGCCTAGGTTGTGATAGAGCACCTTGCGCTCGCGATAGCCGGATTCGCTCGCCTTCTCGCGCACCTCTGGATATACGTGCCCGTTGCACGTCAGCACATCGGGCCAACCGTCATTATCGAAGTCTAGGAAGCTTGCACCCCAACCGAGGAAACGGGTGTTGCGGCCCATGCCTGATTGGAAGGTCATGTCTTCGAAATTGTTGTTGCCTAAGTTGCGGTAAAGCGTTGAGGTGTCACCAGCGAAATTCGTTTTGAAGATTTCCAGCCGACCATTGCCGAATACATCCGCCGCCGTCACACCCATGCCTGCTTGGGTTTTTCCATCGGCGCCGAAGGCAACGCCGGCTTCTAAGGCAATGTCGCTGAACGTACCGTCGTGATTGTTTTTGAACAAAGCGGAGGGGGCTGAATCGTCGGCGACGTAGATGTCGGGCCAGCCATCGTTATCGAAATCGCCCACGAGCACGCCTAAGCTGTAGGTTCCCTGTTTCTTCAGAATGCCGGCTTTTTCAGAGACATCGGTGAACGTGCCGTCGCCATTGTTGTGAAACAGAATGTCTTTGCCGCCCTGCAATCCGGGAGGGCCACACGCGACCAACAATCCCTCGTACAGACAGGGCCCGCTCTCAGGCAGAGGCGCAGTCTTCAAATCGAAATCGATGTAGTTGCCAACGTAGAGATCCAAATGCCCGTCGCGATCGTAATCCAAAAACGCGCAGCCCGTGTTCCAACGCTTCAGCCCAGATTTCGTTCGCGTGGTGACGCCGGCTTTTTCAGCGACATCGGTGAACGTGCCATTGCCATTGTTGTGAAATAGCGCGCAATCGCCCCAATAGCTCACGAACAGATCCACGTGGCCATCGTTGTTGTAATCGCCAGCGCAGACGGCTTGTCCCCAGCCGGTGCGCGCTATGCCAGCCTTTGCTGTGACATCGGTAAACGTGCCGTCGCGATTGTTTTTGTACAAGCGGCTGACGGGCTCAGAGCCTTTGGGAAAGGTGGTCTCAAAGCGCGTGCCATTTACGAAGAAGATGTCGAGCCAGCCATCGTCATCGTAGTCGACAAACGCGACGCCACAGCCGGTGGTTTCTAACAAATATTTATTGCTTTGTTCCGCTCCGAAGATGGTCTTTGCGTTCAGCCCGGCTTGCTGAGCAACGTTGACAAACTGCACACCCAGTGGAGTGGCGGCGAGCAATTGCTGCAACGAGAACACGGGCAGGGAAGCGCACAAAGACCTGACGAATGAGCGGCGGGAGGGCAATCCTCAGTTTAAAACGGCCGCAGCATATGATCGGGGCAACTCAACTGGATCTGCCCTAACAACTGCTGGGGCAAATCCAAGCCATGCTTTGCCAAAAAGGGCAGGATGGAAAAGAAGCGTTCCTGCAAATGCTTTTGGGGATAAATGAGGTTTACCAGGTATTGCGCGTCTTTGGTAGCGTGCTCATCGCGGCGCATCGTTTCGCGGGCGATTTTGCGCTCGAGCTTTGCGAACTGATAGGTGATCTTGGCGGTGCTTTTGCGCGATGCGGCTTCGAGAGTGGGATCAAAATGCAGTAGGCTTCCTTGCAACTGCGATAGAGCTTGGCTGGCGGATGTCTGCGCATTCTTGATTTGCTCACTAAGCGCGGGCGGCACTAGCTTGGCAGCCAGTACGCCTTTGACATTTTCGTGATAATCGAGCAGATCGGTGACGCGCAGGGCATATTTTGTCAAAAGCTTGCTGGCGCGCGCGTCCAGAAGCGTAAAGCTGTTGCGCGGATAAATCACGGGCATTCGGCCCAACAGCTTTTCATACAACGCGGCGCCTTGGGCAAAGTAGGCAATCTCGGCAGGGCCGCCCACATACGCTGCGGTGGGCAGCATGTAGTCTTGCATTACGGGACGTAGCAGCGCGTTGGGGGAAAGCTGGGCCGCCATGGCACCCATCTCAGCGGCACTGAAAGAGCCGTCTCTGGTAATGAAGCGGCCATCTTTCCAACGCACTGGCCAGCGGCGGCCGTTCTTCAGCAGAAAGAAGAGGGACGAATCATCATCAATGTGCACTTGGGTGTGATAGCCAGCTTTGGCGATTGCGGCGTTTCGGGCACGCAAGGCAGCGAGCAATTCGGGAACGCGCTGCACGGCTTCGCTTAAGAATGGGGCTGCTACTTCACGAATGGCGGGTGCGAGCGGATCAAGGAACAGCAGACCTAAACCCTTGAGCGTTTGTTCCAGCAACTGGCGAAACGCTCCGCCCAGCGTGGCTCCGGGCTGGTAAGCGGCGGCCACTTCTTTTATTACGTCATCGGCAAAGGGCAAATCGCCGAGCGCGGCACGGAGGTCAGCGAGCGGGATTTCGTTGAGAACAACATCGCCGACCGGACCGCCATTGATGACGCTGCCGGCCAAGCTTACCTTGGCGGGGGTGGCATCCTGGTTGAAGACCCATGCGTGATCCACTTCCGCGAGATCGTGGTCTTCGGTGGCGAGCCAAAAGATGGGTACGGCGGGAATGCCCTGTTCGTTTAACTGGGCGGCCAAGCGCACGGCTGTGAGGGCTTTGAAGATGGTGTAGGCGGGACCGAGTAGAAAACCCACCTGCTGGCCGGTGATGACGGCAACCGTGTTCGGTTGAGCTAGTTTGTTCAGGGCTGCTGAATCACTGTTTTGGGCGGCGAGCGCCGCGACGATTTTCGCGCGCCGATCGGCCGGAAAATTCACTGTACTGGCGGTGGATAGTACACCCTCGGTGTGCCAGGAACTATAGGGAAAAAAAGTGCTTAGCTTGCCGAACTGGTATAAATAGTCGGCAAATAATGCACTCGTTCCCGGGATTTGATCTTGGCGAACACACGAAGGCTCCATAGCTCTAAAGGCCGCTTCTACCAGATGATAGCCAACGGGCTAAAGTTACGACAAATGTGAGGCGGGAAAGCGGATGGTAATCGAAAGTCGTATACTTTTGGCAGATGGCGTCTTTGACAGTCAGCTTACCGGACGATCTGGCGTCGCAAATTCGGGCACAGGAGAAAGAGCTTCCTCGTATCCTTGCACTCGGTTTGCGGGAACTCAATGCCGGAGCGCAATCTGGTTTTGACGGTGCTGCCGACGTGCTCGAATTTCTTGCGGCGCTGCCGGCTCCTGAAGAAATTCTGCAGTTGCGACCGTCGCCACGGCTAGCCGTAAGGGTGGCGGAGCTAGTGGAGAAGAGCCGCGCTTTTGAGATGTCTCCCGACGATGAAGAAGATTGGGAGAAATATGAATATTTGGAGCATTTGGTACGAATGGCGAAGGCGGCAGCGCGACTAAAGCTGGCATCGTCTTCTCACGATGGCTGATCTTGACGCGACTTTGCGGGAGCGAGTGCGACAGCGGGCCGGAGGTTTGTGCGAGTACTGTCGGATTTCGGAAAAATTCACTCTTGCGGAACATGAGATGATCACGTAATTGCCACCAAGCACGGCGGTCAAACGTCGATCGACAATCTGGCACTTTGCTGTACGGTGTGCAATCGATTCAAGGGTAGTGACATCGCATCTGTTGATCCAGATACTGGACAGGTCACGGCTAATTCCATCCTCGGCTTTACCAGTGGATAGAACACTTTGAGTTGCACAACGGAGAAATGAAAGCTGTAACGGCGAAAGGGCGAGCGACAGTTCGACTGCTCCGAATGAATCGCGCGGGTCGAATCCGAGAGCGCCAAATGCTGCTAGATTGATTTCAATTTTTATACGCTGAATCTCCTGCTTGCAGAGTTAGAGACAATAGAGGAGACATGGACGAGCAGGAATTTAAGAAGCAAGCGGACTCGGCGCTGGAGTCGCTTTACAAAAAGCTCTCCGCGGCAACGGATAAGTATGACTTTGAGCCCGATTTTAATGCGGGCGCGTTGTCCATAGAGTTTGAAGAGCCCAAGGCGCGCTTCGTGGTGAGTCCAAATTCACCGGTTCGTCAAATTTGGGTTTCGGCTCATTCCAAGAGTTTTAAGCTCGATTGGGTGCCCGCGCAAAACGCGTTTGTGCTGCCGGAAACGTCACAAACTTTGGAGCAGATGATCGCCGGGGCTATTTCGAAGCACTTGGGCGAAGACATCCATCTGTAACAACCCGTGCCAGGCGTTTATATTTCTTATCCGTTTTGCAGCCAGAAGTGCAGCTTCTGCAATTTTGCCTCCGGCGTGAGCGGGCCGGATACGATTGCGCGGTACCGGTGTGCGCTGCTTGCGGAAATTCGAGCGCATGAATGGGCTTGGCAGCCTGAGACGCTGTACTTCGGGGGTGGCACGCCTAGTCTGATGACGGGTGAATTACTGCGAGAGATGATGGCGGCGGTTCCGTGCGAGGGACTGACCGAAGTCACGCTTGAATGTGCGCCGGGTACGGTCACGCCGGAAGCGATTGCGCTCTGGAAAGAGTGCGGCATCAATCGCGTTAGCTTGGGTGTGCAATCGTTTGTGACGAAAGAACTACGGCAAACGGGAAGGCGGCATGATGCGCAAATCGTGGAGCGCGAAATTGAAATGCTGCGCCACAGCGGGCTTTCGAATATCAACATTGATCTGATTGCTGGACTGCCGGAACAAACGCTTGCTTCGATGGATGAATCCCTCGGCTGGATTGAAAGTTTGAGTGCACCGCATGTCTCGCTGTACATTTTCGAAATCGATGAAGATAGCAGGCTGGGCAATGAAATTCTTTTAGGCGGCCAGCGTTATGGCGCACCGCGTGTCCCGAATGACGAATTGACGGCGCAGCTTTATGAAAAGGCGTCGCAGGCGTTGCGCGGCTTCGGCTATCATCACTACGAAATTTCGAATTATGCGCACGCCGGATTCGAATCGAAGCACAATCTGAAATATTGGCTGCTGGAACCTTATGTCGGTTTCGGCTTGGATGCGCACTCGTTCGACGGACACGTGCGCTACAGCAATGGCGATACTTTCGAAGCTTATTTCCAGTCTGCCAAACCTCCGCAAACCACAAGCGATTCCGCCGAAGAACATTTCTTCGTGGGGCTGCGTTTATTGGACGGGATTGAGCCCACGCCCTTGGAATGGCAGCGTTTTGCTGAACCGATTGCCAAGTGGGAAAGCGCCGGTATGCTGGAGCGTGCGGGGACACGCTTACGCCTTACGCCGCCCGCAGTGTTAGTCTCAAACGAAATCTTCCAGGAGTTTCTAAATGTCTGACTCACGCCTATTGATTGACCTTCGCAGCGATACCGTTACCAAGCCGAGCGACAAAATGCGCGCCGCCATGGCGCAGGCTGAAGTGGGTGACGATGTCTATGGCGAAGACCCTACGCTGAATCGGCTGGAAAAGCGTGCGGCGGAAATCTTCGGGAAAGAGGCGGCGATTTTTGTTCCTACGGGCACGATGGGCAACACGATTGCGGTGAAGCTGCATACGAACCATGGCGAAGAAGTGATCTCCGATGCACGGTCGCATTTGCTCGATTGGGAGCTGTCGATGATGGCTTGGTTCTCGGGTTGCCAGGCGCGCGCGATTGCGTCACCCGATGGCGTTCTTACGTGGAAGCAGATTGCCACGGCGTTGCGCCCCAAGGGTCCGCACAACGCGCCGACGACTTTGATCACGCTAGAAAATACGCATAACATGTCGGGCGGCACGGTCTATCCGCAAGAGACGATCGATGAAGTTTGCGCCGAAGCGCACACGCGCGGTTTAAAGGTGCACGTGGATGGCGCACGTATCTTCAATGCGGCGGCGGCTACGCAATCGACCGTGGCTCGCATCACGCGCGATGTGGATTCGGTGATGTTCTGTCTCTCGAAAGGCCTGGGTGCGCCGGTGGGCAGTTTGCTGGTGGGGACGCAAGAGGCGATGGATCGCGCGCGTTTATACCGCAAACGGCTGGGCGGCGGCATGCGACAAGTTGGAGTGCTGGCGGCGGCGGGTCTAATTGCGCTAGAAGAATCGCCAGCTGACTTGCCTGCCGATCACGCCAATGCACGCTATCTGGCGGAAAGGCTGAGCAAGATACCGCTGATCAAGCTTGATGCCAGCAGCGTTAAGACGAATATTGTGATCTTCGACATTTCGGCGCTAGGAGTTACTACCGCCGATTTCAGCCGCGCGCTTAAGGAGAAGGGCGTGCTGGCGAATGGGATCAATTCTACGCATATGCGCATGCTGACTCATCGCGATGTATCGCGGCAAGAGTGCGAAGCGGCGGTTGACATCGTCGCGCAGCAGGTGCTGGTACTTCCGTCTACCCTAAACCGGCCTAGTCCTGTAACGGTCTAGCATTTTAGGCCACATTCGATTAGACTCGAAGGGATTATTGAAGCTCCGTTGAGAGCAGGAGACAACAGATATGGCGTTTTGCCCAAATTGTGGAACTCAGTCGCCCGGTGCTTTTTGCCCGAATTGTGGCGTGGCCGTTGCTGGAGCGAGCGCAGCGCCTCCGCCTCCGGGAGTCAACGAACCGCCGCCCCCGCAATATCAACCGGCGCAGCCGTTAAGTGCGCCAGGGATTAGCGATAACGTCGCGGGCGCATTGTGCTATCTCGGTTCGTTTGTGACAGGAATCATCTTTTTGATTCTGGCTCCGTACAACCAAAACAAGTTTGTACGTTTCCACGCCTTCCAATCCATTTTTCTTTTTGCAGCCTGGATGGTGCTTTCAATTGTGCTCACGATTATTCACTTCTTTTTCGGGCACCTCATTCTGTGGCTGGCTATGGTTGTCCTGTGGCTGTACATGATGTACTCGGCTTTCAACAATCAAAAGGTGAAGTTGCCTATCATTGGGGATCTGGCCGAAAAGCAAGCTTAACCAAAAGCGGGCGGCTCACGTCTCATACTTGAGATTGTGAGAAAAATAGCACTAGTTCTTTTAGGCGCGTGCCTGAGCCAAGCGCAGACGGCGGTGGATGTGTCGCCGCGCATCGGCGTGATCGAAGTGTTTGGCACGCGCAAAGTCTCCCCGCAGAAGATTCGCAACGCGGTGGGCGCCAAAGTGGGCGACCCATTGCCTTCTTCAGAAACGGCGGAAGACCGCATCAACAAAGTGCCGGGCATTGTGGCGTCGCGGATGGAAGCCACCTGTTGCGCGGCCGGTGGAAAGATGATTCTTTACGTGGGCGTGGAAGAACGGGATACGCCACATCTGGAGTTTCACCCTGCTCCTACTGGCGACGCGCGTCTTGCTACAGCTCTTTACGACGATTACTTGAGCCTGCTGGAATCGGTGGAAGGCAGCATCCGCGGCCGCAATGCCGACGAGGATCTCACGAATGGCTACTCGCTCATGGCCGATCCGTACGCGCGCGTCATCCAACAAGGATTTCTGCCGCTGGTGGAAGGAAATCTGGCGAATCTCGACCAGGTGGTGCGCGAATCTTCCGATCCGGAACAGCGTGCGGCGGCGGCTTATTTGCTGCAATACGGGCCGCGCGGGCGCAAGTCAAACAAGCTGATTACCGACGCGCTGCAATATGCTCTGCGCGATCAGGAAGACATTGTTCGTAAGAACGCGTTGCGTGCTTTGCGAGCGGTGTTTGTGGGCGCCAAGCTCCATCCGGATCAGAATGTGCCGGTGGATTCGCCGTGGCTGGTGGAGATGTTGAATTCGGTGGTGTGGTCGGACCGGCGCAATGCGGCAGAGATTCTGGTGAATCTCACCGAGAAGGATAACCAGGCGACGCTCGACCTGATTCGGGAGCGGGCCTTGCCCGCGATTGTGGAGATGGCCCGGTGGCAAACGCTTGATCACGCTTTGCCGGCTTTTGTGTTAGCGGGTCGGATTGAAGGGCTGAGTGAAGACGAGATCAAAACGGCCTGGCTGCATGAAGATCGAGAGTCTGTGCTTGGCGATCTGTCGGATAAGAAACATAAGAAGAGGTAGAGGGAGCGTGAGCGTCAAAGACCGCGATCCCTTACCTCAACTTTTCTAATGCAAATAGAGGTAGCGGCCTTAGTGGGTCGACTGATGCAACATAAGCGCACTATGCACGGAAGCCGCCCAACAGATAGGCGAGGAGTAGAATCAGCAAAACTCCGCCGAGCCCGATACCGGCGCCCCCGCGCGAACCCCATCGGCCGTACCCGTAATAACCACCGCCGCCTCCAAAAACTAGCAATAGAACGATTATCAATAACAACATTGCTTTCGTCTCTCGGCGCTCGGCCTATTTCTCGAATACCTTCTCGATTTGCCCAACTTTTTGTTGGACTTTCCCGGCCAATGCTTCGTCCTGACCCTCAGCCTGCAGGTCAGGGTTGTGCAAGAGTTGGCCTGCCTTCTCTTTCAACGTGCCTTTGACTTCGTGAGCGGTGCCTTTGATTTGATCTTCGTTGCTTGGTTTCATAAGTGTGATACAGGGCACTTGTGTGGCCATGATGAAGCGCGCCGTTTAAGGTAATGTT
>PMQB01000326.1 GCA_003169195.1 Bryobacterales bacterium | reverse complement strand
CATTCATGTTCTACGGCTTCTTAGCCGCGTGGTTGATTATTCTGGCATACGTGGTGAGCCTAGCGCGCCGTAGCGCCCGCCTTTCTAAAGAATTGGAAGACGTGAAGCAACTAGTTGGGAGTGGGCAGAAAACGTAAGTTCACAATCAGAAAAAAGGACCGCACTCCCTAACACGGGAAGCGGTCCTTTCTGTTAGCACCACCAGTGGTAAAGAGACTAGCTCCGCGAGCGAAGCTTCAAACCGAGCAACGCAAACGCTCCTCCACCCATCATCAGCCACGACGTGGGCTCCGGTGCGAACGTCACACTTGGGGAAGGAAGCGTGTAACTCACCATACCCTTCGTATTGATGTTGACAACCGCATCAAATCCGTTCGGATCATTCGTCAGTAGAGGATTGCCCCCGGCGTCAGACAGCGAAAAGGCAAAACTGCTACCCGACACCGCCGTGCCATTCGGCGCATTGATGGCGTTGCCCCCGAAATCAAGAGCGAACGTCAGCGTGTTTCCGAACTTCACACTTTCGTAGTCGTCGTTATAGGAAGTTGAGTTGTTCAACGTCACGGTCGAAGGAAGAGGTCCGCCGCTAGCGCCCCCCGTATCAACCTGTGAGCCGGCGACATAGGTCGCTCCAGCGAAATTCTCAATTTTGAGAGATGCGCTTTGCGTGGTGAGCGGACCAGGGTTGAATTGGAAGTCTACATAGCCGGTTGTGCCGGCCAGCGTATGCGTGTCAACCACTGCGTACAAAATCACATCCGCGTGAGCAGAAAGCGCTCCAAAGGCAAGTGCGATCGCGATCGAGCTTAAAATTGTTTTCATTAAATTTTCTCCGATTCGAGTTAAGGGCTAGTGAATCACCGCAGGCGTAAAGGCTACTGCGGCAACGGTGGGATCTTGGAACTGCAGAGGAACGCTAACCGATTGACCGCTAGCCAGCGTCGCGGTTCCAGGAATTACCAGGGCCGGCGTTCCGTTTACTGTTGTTCCACCTACCAATGTGATGCTTGAGTTTAGCCCCGTTAGAACAACTGTTAACGGACCGCTGATTGTACTGGGGCGGTTGTTTGTGACCGTCAGAGTGCCGCTAAACGTCTGCGTGTGTCTGTTGAAGAGCAGTCCGCTTGTTGTTACCGAAACCGGTAGCGGCACGAGGCTGTTGGGAGTGAACGAAATACCGCGCAGCACTTCACCTGCCACTGCCGTGCGCAGCGTAACGAACGATTCACCCGCTGCCACCGTCGGATCGGTATTCGCAAGCACGTCGGTGATAGCAACCAGCTTGTTCGGATCAGCTCCCTGGTCTCCATTGGCGCTCACCGTGGAGGTAAGTCCCCAAACCGTCACAGTGCCGTCCGCATTTACACGACCCGTGATGTTGCGGATTCCATCGGTGACCGGATTCAGCGCCGGGGGATAATTTGCGATTCCGTAAGAAACGCCCAGATTCAAGCCACTTTGTAAGACATAGACACGCTTCCATGTGCCGCTGGCTCGAATCCACTTTTGCAGACCTGCAATCGTGCTGGTAGCGGCATCAGCAGCGGTGCCATCACCCTCGTCTGCAACATAAAGCGTATCGGCATCGGCGAACCACAAACCGAAAGGGTTCGCCGCACCGGCTGCCTTCGCCAGTGTAGTCGGAAAGCCGGGAAGAATCGTGATGGGCGCATTCGGCGCATCCGTCAATGCCGGCAAGGTAGTCCCGTTGCCTACCTGATAAACGGTGTTGATGCCATTGCTGCCGCTTCCTTTTGAAACGTACACGGCGTTGTTAAATAGGGTCAAGCCGCGAAAATTATTGTCCTTGCCTGCCTTGTCGGCCGTGTATCCATACTGAGTGATGTTAAAGGTTCCCAATTCGGTGGGAGATCCGGGAACCGCCCCATTCGCGGGTACCGCAATTTGCACACCTGCCGACGCCACAACGTTCGCCGGCGTGCCGGAACCGTTGTTCGAATTGCCTACCAGGTAATAGACGCCATTTGCCTCAATGGCCGCTCGACCATTGTTGCCGCTGTATGCGTTGGTTTCAGTGACTTGGATTGCGCCAGTTGCATCGATTTGCAAAACCGCGCGGTAGTAACTGCCCCCAGCTGGGTTTGTTGGATCATAAACACCTGGCGTGTTCGAGTTAGAAACATCCAGCGTGTTCTTGTCGGCAACATATCCCATAAATGTGATGTATTGGCGATCGAGCGACAAGTTTAAGGCCAATTCCGATTTAGAGCTAAAGCTGGTCGTCAGGGTGGTGGTGGGAACGGCGAACGTGCTCACCGTGGCGCCCAGCGGTGTGATCTGATCTAGAAAAATGGGTGACGTGATGCCGAAACTGCCGTCAACTGTGTTGTTATTCCAAACGTTGTTGGCGCTTCCGATTGTGGGATAAGCGCCATTAGCAATGGCCTTCGCTGTCCCGCACGCGGCGGTCGCCGGACAGATAGGTGGTAAAGACTCGCCAATCGTAACCGTAGTGGCGTCGCCCGCGTAAACGCTGCGGCTCAGCAACAGGTTATCGGGCGTGAAGATATTCGCAATGGTGGTGCCGAAAGCAGGTATCGTAAGTGTGCCGGCAGACGCGATGCACAAAAGCGCTGCACGTTTGAACACGTTCCGAGATAACAGTGTCAAATGATTTCTCCAAGTCTCAAGTGATCGTCGATGGCCTGCGCTAAGGCGCGTCAGGCCAGACGGGCAGTGAAAGCCTGCCCACCTGGATCAGAATACTTGTGTGAAATTACGGAGTAGTTGCGTTTGAATTTCGGTTGCGTGACGGCAGTACTAACGCCCGAAACTGGCCGATCGTCTGCTGGGCCCCGGCGGCGGCGGTGGCGGCGGCTCTTCCACCACAACTTTCTTCGGCCGGGCATCCAAACGTTCCGCCACTAACTTCTGGTAAAGCTTGGCGAACTTTGGCGTGCCAGGTTCCGCGCCTACCACGTCTTGCTCCGTCACTTCCTGCGCCATGGGTAAGTACTTCTGCAAATAGTTCTTCACCCGGTCAATGACAATTCGCTGGCTCGAGCGCATCAGCAAGAACGAAAGAATCTCCCCGGGTACTTTCGAAAGAATGGCATACAATGCCGACGGCCGCTGCAATTTGGCCGCCGTCAATTCCTTCTCTACTTTCTTGGCACGCGCTTCCAGCTTGCCGGCCGCGTCAAGTTCCGTGCGGGGAATATCCAGTGCTTTAATCAACTGCGTGCGTTCTTTGGCGTTCAGCTTTTCTAGCAGCAAAAACAAGAACAACGCATAGGAATGCGAAGCAACCTCAACATCTTGTGGCAGAGACTGCCGGGCCTTCTGCCATTTCTGAAATCCCGGCAGATTTAGCTTAGCTCCCGCCAGAGCCGGCGAAAACAACTGCAACAGCTTCTCATCTTCCAACGCTTTTAGTATCTCCCCGGCTAGCGGATCAAGCGCCATCTGCCGCAATTCCTGCTCCATCGAAGCGCCCGAAATCAAAGATTCCAGTTTCGCCTCGCGCACATTCTGGTACTGCAACATAGTGCGCTCATCAATCGCAAAACTAAAACGCGTCTTCAGCCGGATCATGCGCAGCATTCGCGACGGATCGTCATACAACGCATAGTTGTGAATCGCCCGCAGTTCGCGCCTTGCCAGATCGCCCAAGCCATTCGCCGGATCGAGCAGCAATCCACGCGACGCCTTGCCCAACGAAAGCGCAATCGCATTCACCGTGAAATCGCGTCCCCGCAAATCCTCGTGAATCGTAGCCGGCTGCACTTGTGGTTTGCCGCCAGCCTTCGCGAATTTTTCTACCCGCGCCATGGCGATGCTCGCCGATACATGCCCCGGGAAAAGAAGCTCCACCGATTTCCGCAACTCATCCACCGACACAACTTCCGCTTTCGCTTTGTGTGCCACCGCTTTGGCAAACTTGATGGAGCCGCCCTCAACCGTAAAATCCAGATCGCGGATGGGATAGCCTCCCATCATGTCGCGCATCGCGCCGCCGGTGAGAAATAGGTTCAGGTTCGCCTGTTCTGCCGCGTCGCGAACCTCGGCCAACACTTTGCTCTGATCACCATTCAGGTGACTGTCCAGCATGAACATGTAGTCGCTCATTGCTTGTTATTCCCCTCCACGGCTTTGTCTCCGCTTAGCGTGAGCCCCCCCGCTACTTTGCGCGCTTTGGCTTTTGCCCCGGCGGATCTCGGATGGTGCTGATCTACCGTCTGCCGCAAACGCGAGCGCATCACGTGCGTATAGATTTGCGTGGTGCCAATATCGGCGTGGCCCAGCATGGTCTGAACGCTGCGCAAGTCTGCTCCACCCTCTAACAGGTGTGTGGCAAACGTGTGCCGCAACACGTGCGGACTTAACGAACGAAAAATACCTGCCTGCTTGCCATGCCCACGCAGCAGCTTCCAAAAGCCTTGCCGCGTCATCGCCGTGCCGCGCGCCGTCACGAACAAATACGGACTCACTCGTCCGCCCAACAGCTTTCCACGTTGCTGCTCGCGATACTCTTCAATCGCGCTCAATGCAGCTTTCCCAACAGGAACCAGGCGCTGCTTGCCGCCTTTGCCCATCACTCGCACAATGCCCTGGTATTCATCCAAGTCAGCCACCCGCACCTTGATAAGCTCGCTCACCCGCAGACCCGTGGCGTAGAGCAGTTCTAACATGGCGTGATCGCGTAACCCTGTCGGCGTTGCTCCATCCGGCGCGTCAATCAATTGCTCAATTCGTTCATGATCCAGATACTTCGGCAACGACGCGCCAATCTTCGGCGCCACCAGCAGTTCGGCTGGATTTTGGCTGAGGTCCCCTTCTTCCAATAAGAATCCAAACAACCCGCGCAGCGTCGTCACTTGTCGCGCAATCGAGCGGTTTGCCATCTTCCGCTGTCGTAAATGATCCAGATATTGCCGCAAATCATCCAACGATATACTCGCCAGCATATGCTTTTCTGCCGTCCGGGCCAGCCATTGCCCCAGCCCCGCCAAATCTCGCCTATACGCCTCTAAAGTATCGACAGACAGACCCTTCTCTGCCCGGCAGAAATGCAGAAAGGAGCGCACTTTCAGTTCGAATGTGTCTACTTCCGCCATTCTGTCAATGATACAATATTTACGAAATTGTTTGAAACAAACTAAGCAGTTTCTCTCCTTTTTGTGTCCTCCAGCACTGCTAAACGCCTGATTTTATACCGCTTTGACCGCCCGCCAGTGGAAGCCACGGTACATGCGGACGCCTATTTGCTGGCCGCCGGCATTGAGCTAATGCTGCTGGGGGGTAACTTGCAAATAATTGATTACAATAGCGTTAAAGCGCTGTGCTTCGCGGCCGAAGGTGCCCCGGCCGATCTCTTCACCGCGCAGATCTCCTTCGAACGCCGTCCAAAAACGGCCGGTCTCTGGACGAGTTTTCGATTTCGGGATGACGACGTGCTCGAAGGCATCTTACCGCACAATCTGCTGGACTGGCCAACCCAAGGTTATTTCTTGACCCCGCCCCGTTCCAATGCATTCCGCCAGCGCGTTTTCCTCCCCCGCCAGGCAATCCGCGAAACGGCTCTCTTAGGCTTGGTGGGTAAAGCAACACCGCTCGAAAGCAAAATTGGGAAAAAAGTCGAAGTTGATCGCGCTCGTCAGTTGTCGATGTTCGATTAGCGGCCGTGTTATCGTCTCGAACCCGCACTCGCGGAACTGCCGCTGTCACCCAGTCGCTGGCTCCAAACACGATCCCAGTCATCAGGCGAACCATGCAGGGGCTGCCACAATGCCACCACTTCGTTGATCTCGAACTTTGTTTTTCCCCGGTGTTGATTCCAAGCCTGCTTGGCCTGCGCGCGCACCCGGGTCAGTTGCTTCAACGGAACAGTACCGCTAATCGTCAAATGGGGCAAGAAATCGAAATTCTCTTCATGCGCCAGCAGTCCTATGTTCAAGGCGTCGTGTAATGCATGCAGGGCTTCATTGCCGCTGGCAATGTCCAAATACAGAATGTTGGTCTCCGGAAATACCTTCACGTCGGATAGTTCAACAAAAAAAGGTGAGAATCCGCTCAAGATCGCCTGTGCCTCGCGTGAGACGAGATCCACTCCAGCCTTCAGCGGACGTGGCGGTAAAACCGTGATGTGCGCCTGCGGATTGTCTTCCCCGGGCAAAGCGCGCCGTAACGAGTTTAAAAAGGCCCCCAAAGGTTCCGGTATATAGGCAACCAGTGCGAAAGATCCCCACTCTGGCAAGTCAGAGAGTTTGGTTTTCATCGAGGTAGTGCTTGTTAAATCGCCCTAACTGGATTGCGAATCAAGGGTGTCTGCCGCTGGCGGGGCGAACCCTTCAAATTTGCCCTTGTTTTCTGTCTTCGGCTCTGCGATCCACCATTTGGCTGGTTCAAAGCCGATGTATTTGAAGATTTGCAATTCCCCGTGTGTTCCGTCTTCCTTGACCGTCTCCAATACGTCGCCCGGGCAGAGATCTCTGCCGTCTGCTTTCATCGCACTCCACAAAGCATAGGGCGTAGCAGCTTCCACGTCGCCGTCAACTTCGTAATCCTTCGGTTTTACAACCGCAGTTCCTCCGGTGTGCGCTTGCCAGCGGAACTGTTCTCTCATCGTTTCCCGAATGCGATGGATTCGATAGCACGCCATTAAGGTCTCAGTCTATCGCGACCTTCGCAGAAAGAAAACAAATCAACCGGAAAAAATCATAAAATCCTTTTCCTGTTTTGGCAAACCCGTTCTGGAAACACCCCGGTTGCCTAAATCCGTCTGTCACAATGTTGTCGGAGACCTTCTTCAAGCTCGCGCGATGAAAAAATATTGGCTGCTAGTAGCCTTCCTTACACTTCTCCTCCTTTGGTGGGGTTTGAGCCGGCGAGAATCTTCCGTTACCCTCCATTTCAATACCGCTCATCGCGGCACGATTGTGAGCACTGTCTCCACAAACGGCAAAGTCGAGCCCGTGGAATGGGCGGCCGCTCGCGCTGAAACGGCCGGCGTGGTTCGGTCCGTCGCCGTCCAGCGCGGCCAGCAAGTTACCGCCGGTCAGCAACTCGTTCTACTGGACGCAACGTCAGCCCGCTCTGAGCTCGAGGCCGCCCTCGCCAAAGAACATGAAGCTCGCGCCGAGACTGCCACTTTGGGCCAAGGTGGTAAAGCTCAAACGTTGGCCGATCTCAACGATTCCATTGCCAGTGCCCAGGCAGCCGTCACCGTTGCCCAGCGCAACTATGACGCCATGCAGCGCCTCGCAGAAAAACAGGCTGCCACCAAATTACAACTTCTCGACGCCAAAGACGCTGTCGAACGGGCCACCCTCCACCTCAGCGCTCTCAAAGATCAGAAAGACACATTGGTCACGGCCAGCGACAAATCTGTTGCTGACGCAAAATTGCGCGACGCCCAATCGGCCGTTGCTTTGGCGCGCCACAGATTGAATGTCGCGACTGTGGTTGCTCCCATCGCCGGCACCCTCTATCAGTTCGATCTGAAAGTCGGCGCCTATCTCCAACCCGGCGATTTGGCCGGATTGGTCGGCAAACTGGATCAGGTCAAGGTCACGGTCTATGTGGACGAACCAGATCTCGGGCGCATTGCACTCGACATGCCGGTCAACATCACCTGGGACGCTCGCCCAGGACAGAAATGGTCCGGTCGCGTAAACAAACTGCCAACCGAGGTGGTCGCCCTCGGAACTCGAACCGTCGGCGAAGTGACCACCATTGTCGACAATCCGAATCACGATCTTCTGCCGGGAGTTTCCGTCAACGCTTCTATCATTTCCAAAGTGGTGAACGACGCCGTCAGCATCCCCCGCTCGGCTCTGCGCACCTTGAACGGTGCTACCGGCGTCTACAAGCTAACCGCTGATTCCATCGTCTGGGTCCCTGTTGTCGCGGGTATCAGCGACGTCAACAATGTTCAGATCGTCTCAGGCGTGGAGCCGGGTGACAGACTTGTTGATCGCGTCGTGGACCCCAGTGACGCCGAAATTCGCTCCGGCATGCGTGTCAAAGCCCTGATCGACTAAAATCGACTAAAACATTTTTACTGCTAATTGTTTCCGCAATCCGCTATCATAAGCGAAGGCGTAAAGCCTCAGTTAAGGAGAATCAGAAACCAATGGCAACAGTAACAAAGAAGAAAGTCGCGGCCAAAAAGACCGTCGCCAAAAAGAGTCCCGTTAAAAAGGCAGTCAAGAAAACCAGCCCGAAAGGCACCACCAAAATTGGGTTCGTCAGCAAGCGTGGCCAAGTCGTAATCCGCGGCACAGGTAAGCCCGGCACCGATCACGGTCAAACGATTTATCAAGTGGGATGCAGCAAGTGCGGCCACGTCTACGGCTCGAACGGCTCAGACATCCACGATCACAAGTGTCCGAAATGCCAGGGCGGCCACGAAGGCCTCGCTTTATAGCCCGTAGCCACTGCGCCAAGGAAGGGCAGATTGACTTGCCCTTTTCCTGCCAGATCACTTTCAATCCCTTGTACTTCCGGAACTCGCCGTCAATTGAAATAAGCGGTAAGTCGTCACTGAGTGCCGTGGCGATGATCAGTCGATCAAACGCATCCTTGTGGTGCCACGGCAAACCACAGTTGAGCGGTGTGCTGCGATTGAAGCGGATACGAAGCGATCGACGCTTTACTGCAAATGAGATCCAGATCCTCCCTTTGAAGCGCCAATTTTCCGATACCGTTCTTAATTGCAATTTCAGCAGCCGAAACGACACTCAACAATAAATCGACGTTTGGATTTTCAAGAATTTCACCAGGCTTCTACTCCCCCTGCGGACGGGCCCAATTAGGGTCGATGATAACTTTTTTGTCGCCCAGAACACCAACCAAACACGCGTTTGTGCCGCGCATCCTGTGTCTTACGCACAATCTCCACCATTGAGATGGCTATTTGGGCTTGCGCTCCTTCGCCACAATCGTAAACGAATCCTTGGCCTCAAACCCCGATTCCGCATTCTCCGGCTGGCTCACTCGGTACATCACACCCTTCAAAACCTGCCCTTCCAAAACACACTTCACATAGTGATAGTTCGGAAACTCTTTGTCTTGATACAAATCATCCGGCGTTCGCTCCACAATATAAGGGAATGCGCCTCCGCCGCCCGAAACCAAATAAGTAATCCCCGCCTGTTCATGCCGTTCGTAATTATGAATGTGTCCCGCACTCACCAAAATCCTGGCATGAATAGTCTTCGCCTTCTCTGCCAAATAATCGCGCAGCGCAAACTCATTCGGCCGTGGGTTATGGTTCACCAGAATATGCGTCTGTACATCTGCCACCGGTGGATGATGCATCGTGATCACTAAGAAATCAACGGTCCTGCTCATTCCGTCCACCTGCCGCGCCAGCCACTTGGCCTGGTCGCTTCCCGCCAACAACGAACTCGTACTATCAAGCGAAATTACATAAACCCGCGAACCGAGCTGCGTCGAATACCAGCGCCTGTTCCGCAGACTCGGAAACGCCTCCCACCAGTTCTCCAAACACTCCTTTTCACCGCCATTCATCTCGTGATTTCCGAGCGAGGCGATCACCGGTATTCGCTCATCCTGCCAAACCTGGGTCTCGCTCTGAAATACCGCGTAGTCGTCTTTCGACAGACCTCCGTTCGGCACATCCCCGTTCAGCACAATTGCTGTAGGCTTCTCCTTCGCAATCTGTTTCACCAGCAACTGGCGCATGGTCGGGCTGCTTTGTGCATTGTCTTTGGGGTCCATGAAGCGCTGGTCGCCATAGAGAATCAGCGTCAGCGGCAAGCGTATCTCAGAATCCTTGATCGTGAAAGTCGGCCCCGGCTTATCGCTCGGTACGCCTTGCGCACTAGTCACTGCTAGTCCAATCACAAGTCCGAAAAAAACGCATTTCATCATCAATAGCAGGGTAGCGTGAGTCGCAGCCGTCCGTCGCGCACTCGCTCAACCACCACGCCTTCGAAACTCGCCAAACATTCTACGTGCCCGAGCTCCGCATATGTATAGGTCGTGGAAATGCCAATCCCCCGCATCCCTGCCGCACGTGCCGCTGCCAAACCCGGCAGCGTATCTTCAAACACCACACATGCCGCTTGCTCCGCACCCAGTCGTCGGGCCGCGTTGAGATATCCCTCTGGATCAGGCTTGCCATATTCCACATCGTCTGCGCCAATTAAAACATGCGGCACCGGCAAACTCACACTCTGCAGCCGCGTCCGTGCCAGCGCCCGCGAAGCAGATGTCACCACCGCCCACTCTGCCTGTGCCAGGCTCGCCAGAAAATCCGCCGAACCTCTCACCGCCGTCACTCCGCCCAGATCCTCAATTTCCTCGGCATCAAACTCCGCGAAGATCTCAGGCCTAGCCAAATGCGGCGCCACCTCCCGAATCGTTTCTTCATTCCTTCGCCCGTGCGACACCCGCATAATGTGCGCATAGTCCAGTCCATGCCGTTGCGCAAAACGTTTCCACTGTCTCTCTACCACTGGCGTCGAATCCACCAGCGTGCCGTCCATATCAAAAAGAATGGCNNTAGTGAACCAGCGGTTCTCCCATCGGTCGAGTCACTCCCGAATTCTCCATTAAGTTCTCATCCAGCTTTGTCACGCGCGCCTCTTGTAGCGGCCAAGGTTCATGCGTAATCTGCGCATAAGCAATCCGCCCATGCGCCGCTGCATAGAGGCGGAAACGTGCTGTCAGAAAATTGTCTAACTCGTTGGAGGCTCTCATTCCGCCTACCTCAATTCCAAGATCGGTGTGCCCCTTCCCAAACATCCGGCTGCGCTCACTCCGATAAGTCACCAGCGAATCCGTCCGTTCCACCCGCATCGCCGCCCAGCGATACGGCAAGTGATACCACCAGCGCGCCAGCATCACCGCCGCCAGTCGATCCGCCTCCAGCGTAAAAAACCAAACACCGCGCTCACCATCCGCTCCTCGCACATAGGTCCGTACATTCGTTTCCGGAAACTCCGAAATCCAGGGTAGGGCAGGGAAGCCGTACGGCCGCACGCCGGCCAGGGTAAACGGCACCAGTCCAACCCACGCCGATCCATCGAAAGTATCCAGTGTCAATCCCTTCGGCAAAGTGCGCGCAATAGCGGCCGCCTCATAGCGCCAGTGCAAAAATGTCAGACTCTGCCAAATTTGCGTCATCACGGGCTTTTCAATCCGGCACGGTGGGTTGGCGCTCATTGTCTCCAAGCCTCAAGGTAACCTAGTCAAAAGCATGAAGATCATTTCCTCCAAAGAAATTCTCAAGAACAAAATCTTCACCGTAGTGGATGAAGTGGCGCACGACAACAGCGGTTTCGAAATCCATCGCAACATCGTTCGGCACCCAGGGTCTGCCGTGATGATCGCTGTCGACGAAAAAGACCGCATACTGCTCGTTAAGCAATTTCGCTTGCCAGCCGAAAAAGATCTTTGGGAACTGCCCGCCGGACGCATTGACAAAGGCGAGAACGCCCTCCAGGCCGCCAAACGCGAACTGCGCGAGGAGACCGGCTACGAAGCCAAAAAATGGGTCAAGCTGATTTCGTATTGGGCCAGCCCCGGCTATGTGGCCGAAAAAATGAACCTGTTTCTTGCGCAAAATTTAACTGCTGGCAAACCACACCCAATGGGGGACGAACGCATCGAAACCGAGTGGTTCTCCCGCAAGAAAATCGCTAAAATGATCGACGGCGGTAAGCTCGAAGACGGTAAGACGCTTGTCGGCTACTTCATGTGGCTCGCGCACCGCAAGAACGCCAAAAAGGCCAAGAAAGCCAAGTAACTACTCGCTCGTCAGCCGCCGCTCCATCAATTCACGAATCGCCAGCCGCGGATCTTTGTCCTCATATAACACTTCGTGCATCTTCTCAATAATGGGTAATTCCACCTTCCCGCGCAGCCCTAACTGATAAGCCGCGCGACAGGTGGAGACGCCTTCCGCCACCATCGTGGTTTGCGCCAAAATCTCAGGCAGCTTCTTCCCTTGCCCTAGTTGCAGACCCACGGCGCGGTTGCGCGAAAGACTTCCCGTCGCCGTCAAAACCAGATCGCCCAGTCCCGCCAAACCACTCAAAGTCCGCTCTTTGCCACCCAACGAAACGGCCAACCGCGTGATCTCGGCCAATCCCCGCGTCACGAGCGCCGCCACACTATTGCTCCCTAAACCGAGTCCGCTACAAATGCCCGCTCCCAGCGCAATCACATTTTTTAGCGCCGCGCCAATCTCCACTCCGGCTACATCTTGACTTGCATAGAGCCGCAGCGCCCGTGTCGAAAACGCCTGCTGCATCGCCTCTGTCAGCGCCGGATCGTCGGCCGCAATCACAATCGCCGCCGGTTCCCCTGCCGCAATCTCTCTTGCGAACGTAGGTCCCGAGAGTACCGCCACCGGATTCCGTGCAACCAGCACCTCGCGAATCACTTCCGACATCCGCCGCAAGCTGGCTTCTTCAATCCCCTTCGTTGCACTCACCACCGGCGTGCCCGCTTGAACCAAAGCAGCAGCTTCACTCAACACCGCCCGCAGATAGCGCGAAGGCACCACACTCAAAACCACATCGGCGTCACCCAAACAAACCGCCAGATCGTGCGAAACGCTCACCGCATCCGGCAAATGGAATCCGCTCAGATACCGGGCATTCTCCCTGTCCGCGGCAATCCGCTCTGCCTGCCTTTCATCCCGTGCCCACAAGCGAACTTCTTCAAACCGCGGTGCTAAGGCAATTGCCAGGGCAGTGCCCCAACTGCCCGCGCCCAAAACGCACAGCCGCTTCACCGTGCCTTGCCGCCCTTCAGCGAAAACACATTCTCCTTGCCCGCGCGCAGTCGTTCAATGTTCCCTTTATGGCGGTACACCACCAGCAATCCCGCCGCAACCGTGGCCACCAGCAATTCCGGAACCGGGCGGTAAATCGCCCAATAGATGAAAGGAAAAACCAGCGCCGCTACAATCGATGCCAGCGAAATATATTTGCTCAACGCCACAACCGCGACAAACACCACAACTGTCACCAGCAATGCGAACGGCGCCAGATACAGTGCCGCGCCCACGTAGCACGCAACCGCTTTGCCGCCCTTGAATCGCAGGAACACCGGATAGCAATGCCCTAGCATCACCGCCACAGTAGCCAGCGCCAACCCCAACGTGCTGTTGTCTGTGATGACCGCCGCGATCCAAAGCGCGAGAAATCCTTTCAAAATATCCAGCGCCAAAACGATCGCCCCGGCCTTCCCTCCCGCCGATCGGTGAACGTTCGTCGCGCCTATATTCCCGCTGCCCATCGTGCGAATATCTTTGCCCAACGAGAACCGCACAAACCAATACCCAAAAGGAAGTCCGCCAATAAGATATGCCACCAACGCCGCCACCGCGGCCTGCATCCAGAAAGGTTGTTGTGAAAGCACTTCGTCTATAGTACTTGCCACAGATGTGCGACCGTCACCACTTCTCCGAATTACCCCGCCGCCATCGCCACTTCAAAGCGGTAATCTCGCAACCTTCGATACACGCTCGCATTCGACCCCGGATCACTGCGAAACAGGCAAAAATGCTGAACGCAAAACGTGCCCATCTCCGCCGGTTGCAATTCGTCTACCGCCTTCCGCAAATTACGCAAAGGTGCCGGATTCTTAATCCGCGCCAGCGTCAAATGTGGATTATTCGCCTTCTCTTCTTTCGCGACGCCTAGCGCCAGCAATCGCTCTTCCGTCTCCGCCATCAGTTGCTGCAGCGCTGGCCCGGCATGCACGCCTGCCCACAACACGCGCGGTGACCTCTCATTCGGAAACCATCCCAAGTCCCGCACTTCTACATCGAACGTTTCGCGCGGCGTCAACCCGTTCAGCGCTTCATGCAATTCTTCCAGCCGTCGCTCCGGCCATTCTCCAATAAACTTCGTCGTGATGTGTAGATTGTCCAACGGACTCCACTTGATCAAAGCCTCAGGTCTAAGCGCGCTCAGCAGCCGCTCCATTCGTAAGAGCATCTCGGCAGGGAGATCGATCGCGGTAAACAGTCGCATATAAAAGCCGTGCTAATGTTCTAGCTTATCTTCGAGTGCCTGTCCTTGACAAATTAAGTTGGACCTATTCCACCCTTTGGAAGGCCACCCTACCCATTTCTCTAAGCGCTTTCGCCGTTCCTGCGCCGCAACTCGCGCAGTTCCTCCTAAGCACCGTCATTTTCCACGAACACACCGCCGGCATGATTGTCGAAACGGAAGCCTACCTCGGTGCCGATGATCTGGCCGCTCACTCTTCCCGCGGTGTGACGCCGCGCACTAAAGTCATCTTCGGACCCGCAGGCCACGCGTACATTTACTTGATCTACGGCATGCACGAATGTCTGAACGTTGTAGCGGATATCGTCGGAACACCGGGCTGCGTTTTGATCCGTGCGCTGGAACCGCTCGCCGGCATCCCTATCATGCAGAAGCGCCGTCAATGGCGCGGGTCGCCCAAGGGCCTCACCAACGGACCCGGCAAGCTCACGCAAGCCCTCGCCATCACGCGCGCACAATACGGCCTTCGACTCGATCAAGGTCCGCTCACCATCCGTCAGTGGCGCAGCCGCCCCGAATTTCCAGTCGCCACCACTCCCCGCATCGGTATCAGCCAGTGCGTCGACTGGCCCCTTCGCTTCATCTGGGCCAACCACACTTGCGTTAGCAAGACACCGCGTTCTCCCTCGCTACAATCACCCTAATGAAGCTCATCCTCACCTCCCTTTGCCTCTGTGCTTTCGCCTTCTCTCAGGAACCCAGCGCCAACGCCCTCATTGATTCCAAAATCAAAGCGAAAATCTCCGGCTTCCCCGCCCATGTCAGCATCTATGCCAAGAATTTAGAAACCGGCGCAACCTATGCCCTCGCTGCCGACGAACCCGTGCGCACTGCCAGCACCATCAAGTTCCCCATCATGGTCGAATGCTTCGCCGAAGCCGCCGAAGGCAAACTCGACCTCGCCGAATTCATTCCCCTCCGCGAAGAAGAAAAGGTCTCCGGCTCCGGCATTCTGCAAGATCTATCCAGCGGCCGCGAATATCGTCTTCATGACCTGATCATGCTCATGATCACCCTCAGTGACAACACCGCTACCAATCTCATCATCAATCGCATTACCGCCAACGCCGTCAATGCCCGCATGGCCAAAATCGGCCTCGAACAAACCCGCTCCATGCGCAAAATCCTCGGCGACGGCAACAATCTCAAATCAGTCCCCAGCGGCATCAGCGACGAAGGCGCTAAGCCTGAAAACAAAAAGTGGGGTATTGGCCGCAGTTCCCCACATGAGATGGGCATTTTGCTCGAAAAGCTATACCACGGCGAACTCGTCAACAAAACCGCCTCTGCCGAAATGCTCGAAATTCTCAAAAAGCAGCGCGACCACTCCGGCATCGCTCGCGACCTCAAAGATATCGTCATCGCCAACAAATCCGGTGCCCTCGATGCTCTCCGCTCCGATGTCGGTATTGCATTTTCCAAACAAGGTCCCATTGCCATCGCCATTACTGTCGATGGCATGCCGACGCCCGATTGGTCTCCCGATAATCCCGGCGAACTGCTGATCTCCTCGCTTTCCGAGATCCTCATTGCTTCTCTTCGCTAGAGCGCCACGCGTATGCCCGTAGGCGCAGCAGTTACGCTTTGGGCCATTTTGTGCTATCAAGGAATAGCGCTGGTGTGTTCGTTGCGCGGCAAGACACTCCTGATGAGTGAAGCGGTTTAAGTGTACGCATGTGTCAAACTCGTACGCCGTCGGGGCAGTCCCAGCCTTCTTAATCTTTGTCGATTTGTTTGTCCTGCGGGATCACTCTGCCTGCAATAGGGAGTCATTGCCGAAATGAATTCACGCGTCAAAATCATTCTTGTCGAAGACGAGCTCATCATCGCTGCCTCTATTGCGCAAGAGCTGCAAAAGTCTGGGTTTGAGGTGATCGGCATCGCCACATCCGCGGAACAGGCGCTGGCCGCCATATCCCAAAGTTTGCCCGAACTCGTCTTGATGGATATTCGCATCCGCGGCCCGGTTGACGGCATTGAAGCTGCGCAGCAGATTCCCAAGAGCCTCGGCATCCCTGTTATTTTCATGAGCGCTCATGCCGATACAAAAACTCTCGATCGCGCCAAAGCCGCCGGGGCCGCTGGTTATCTTGTTAAGCCAATCGCTCGCGGTGCCCTGGTGACCGCCATCCAGACTGCTCTGGATAATCGCCAAATCGAAAACACTTCAGCAACGCAATAGACAGTCATTGATTCAGGGAGTACAGCATTGCCTTTTGCAGAAAGTGTCGTCAACTCAGATTTCTTTCCCCATGGCTATTGCATGCGGTGGCAACCCGGGCTCATCGGCCTCCACGTTGTCTCCGATGCGCTCATCGCCATCGCTTACTTCTGCATACCCTTGGCTCTTTTTTATTTCGTTCGCCGGCGCAAAGACGTGCCCTTCCACTGGATGTTTATTTGCTTCGCCGCGTTTATCTTAAGTTGCGGTGCCACTCACCTTATGGGCATCGTCACGCTTTGGCAGCCCGTCTATCGCCTCGATGGAATCATTAAAGCGCTCACGGCTGTTGCCTCAATCGTCACTGCCATCTACCTTTTCCGTCTGCTTCCCACTCTCCTGCAGATTCCCTCTCGCCAAGATCTGGCTCTCTCAGAAGAGCGAACAGCCGAATCGAATCGTCTCAATCTGCGTCTGGAAGAGCAGCTAGCTCGCGAGCGTACCTTGATCGAACAGATGCGCGAACAAGAAAGCCGTCTCCAGCACACCGTCTCCAAACTCGGTAAGACAGATGAGGAGTTGCGGCAGTCTCTGCTGCAGCAGGAAACTTTGCTAAAGGAAATGCACCATCGCGTCAAGAACAACCTCTTTGTCATGTCGTCCCTGCTCCGCATGCAAGCTAACTCTTTGGATGACAGCAAGGCGATCGCAGCTCTGCAGGATAGCGAACGCCGCGTGTTGTCGATGGCGCTGATTCATGAGCGGCTCTATGGCGGTAACAGCGTTATGAGTGCTGTCGATTTCGACGAATACTGTCAAATGCTCGGCAATGATCTTCTGGCATCCTACAACGAAGATCCCGCCCGCATCACCATTCGTTACCAACTGGTCCCCATCCGCCTTCCCGTAGAGCAAGCCATTCCCTGCGGCCTCATCGTAAACGAACTACTCACCAACGCCTTTAAATATGCATACCCTGCCGACCGCAAAGGAGAAGTCTCTATTACCTTACGGCAACCCTCCCGCGATACCGTTACCCTGACCGTCAGCGATCAAGGCGTTGGCCTTCCCGATAGCGTGAACTGGCAGCAGTCCAAATCCTTGGGCTTACAAATCGTTAACCTATTAACCACTCAGATCGACGGCACCATCTCACTCAAGCCATCTCCCGGAACTTCCTTCGAACTCACCTTCCCCATCTCCCTCAACGCTCGAATGTAATTCATTTCCAAATCTCTCCGAACCAAAAGAAAATGGGGGGACATAGCGGGCTTTTCTCTTGTGCGTCAAATATCGCCCCAATTTCCAACTCTCCTTTTGCGAAATTCTGCCCCCTCACGATCCGGTCACGAGAACCACTTGCAAAACGCCAAA
>PMQB01000458.1 GCA_003169195.1 Bryobacterales bacterium | reverse complement strand
CGCGTTCGCATTCCTCGGTTTCTTCTTCCTGGCCGTCAAGCTGCCCGGTTAGAGTATCGAGTTCCTTTTGAAGCGCCTTGCGCTTGGCTTCGAGTTTGCGCGGCAGAGGCTCGGGTTCACCGGGGATGCGGCGGAACTTGGCGAGGGTGCTGTAATCGGCGTCTGGATGGATCTCGACCCACCGCCAGCCTTCTGTCTGGGTGGCGGCAGCAGTTTGTTGCAGCTTCTCGTTTACCAGACGCGTGAGCAGGTCGGCGTCGGTGATGAAAATGCCGTTGCCATCTTCGTCGGCGAACAGGTCGCGCCTGGTCTTGCCTCCTGCGGCTTCATAGGCGGCGAGGGTGACAAAGCGAACTTGCGGATCGGACGCCGGGATATCTTTGTCAGACAAGAGACGGCGGACGGTACCGGGATTGCGATTCCATTCGGGGAGTTGGTTCCAAACCTGTTCTTGAAGGGAATGATCGCTCGTGAGTGTGAAGGCTTGCAGCAAGTCGAGGTTGGCGCTACCTTTGCGGTAGTGCCCAATCAGTGCAGGGCTGAGTCGCGCGAGTGCGAGGCGGCGCTCGATGAGCATCTCGGAATAGCCGAAACGGGCGGCTATATCCGCGATGGATTTCCCGTTCGAGGCGAGACGTTGAAAAGCCAGACACTCGTCTAAGGCGTCCATGTCTTAGGTTGCGTTGCCGATGTGTCCTCTTTGACATAACTCCTTTAGGCAAAGCAGTTTCGCTGCCTCTTTGCCATTCGAGGTGTATTCCACGCTAAAGGACAGTTTTTACCGGCGTTTTTTTGAAGCGATTGAGACCGGCCGAAGGCCGGCATCACGCTCGGCGATGAGTCGAGCATTCTGTTTGCAATGGCGATCTGCTTGGGCTTCGGAGTCGAGGGCACGCTTGAGAAGCACCGCGTTCTCGGTAATCATGCGGCGCTCGTTAAGTTTCAACGTTTCAATCGTCATGCGCTGTTCGACGAGTTTGTCTTCGCGCTGAGCCGCTTTGGGACTTACTTTCAAGGCCGCTTGACGAAGCTCTTCAAGCAAGGCGCGATGATTGGTATAGATGGCGTTGCGGCCGACACCGGCTTCGCGAGCGAGTGTCGCTACTGTGAAGCGATTTTGCGTTTTCTGTAACGCTGGATCGTTCGAGCGCCCGTTGATAAGCCGTTCGAGCGCATCTGAGAGTCTTCTGTGGGTGTCGCCCAGACGTTTGTCATACTGGCTGACCGCTTTGCCCACCAGGTCATTTTTTGCCATGCTTCACGATGTCCTGATCGAGCTGCACTAAGATGCGGTCGCACTCGGTGATGCGGGCCTGCGCTAGTTCACGGCTTTTCGGATCGAGTGCGGGCTGCTTTAGCAACTCCGCATTTTGCGCGCGCCGCCCTTCCCAGACAGGGCGATGCTTTCCAGTCACGGCAAAGTTCGCGCAAGTCGCACAGACACTCTCGGTTCTCAGAACAGGATTCGGACCTGTCTCATTCCCATGGCAAGCTGAGGTCTCTTCGCGATAGACGCAATAACCCCAGTCACACGTCCCGAGGCGCAGGTCTGTCTCAGCCATGAGGAAGTCCACATAAGCTTGCACTTCTCCATCGCGGGTGCGGCCACGGAACTGTGATCGGCCAGCAATGGTACGCCCAGCTTTGCCGCCGAGTGCCGACGCGGTCAACAGTTCCTCCAACGCAGCACGCGTTTCGTCACGGGCATGCCGATCGATGAGATCTCCCAGGGCGAAGTCAGTACCGACGTAACCGCGGTCAGTCATGGCCAAGCTAACATGACCAAAATGCTTTTGCAGTGCGTGCAAGCCGGTGCGGTCGCGTTTGGCAACGAACCGGGCAAACGTTTTTCGTCCTTGATGCGTGTTGAGATGCCAAGGTTTGCCTTCATGTTGTGGCAGGTCGATAAACGGAGCAAAGCTTTCGTTCAAACGAAGAATAATCGTTCCGCCGCAAGGCACCGAGATGCGAGGACGTGGACCAACTAGACCGCAACTTGCCATTGCGAGCCATAGATCAGTTCGTCCGGTGCGGCGGCGCAGAGGTTCGGTTAGCTGCTCCATCACGGCGACCGCACGCTCCACTGCCGGTGGCGCAACCCAGCGATGCGCCTTGCCTGCGCGTCCCTTGGATGTCTTATATATTCGACCGATGAGATACGCGAACTGCTCGTCACCGGCCGCGTTAGGATGATGCTCAATGCAGCCAACCTGTAGCCCGAGGATTTCCGACAAGCGTGCGCCAACCAGGTAGGCGACGGTTACGAAACACGCTTCGTAAATCCGCTGAATCAGCGTGCGTACGTCTTTGGTACTGGTCACCGGCGTCGTCCGCCAAGGGGCGTCTTCGCCCGGGAGTGTCGAGAATGAGAACCATACGATCTCATCTACAACGTCAAAGCCGACCTTTGTTTGAGTTCGTCCGCTGGCCAGCCCATCGTCATATAGCCCCTGCGCTTTTCTTTGCAGCGCGATCACGTCGTCTGCCGGGGGTCCCAACAAACGGAGTGCCTTCGATACCAATACAGTTGCAATCGCATCGGGCGTGTAAGCTATCCATCCCTTATTCATCGCGCGCCCGCCGGTGCCGATACCAGGTAAGGGATCAGCGATCGCGAGTTCGGGATAGCGTGCACTTTGTAGATACAGCAACGCCAAGAGTTGATGGTAATGCTGCTGGGTTACCACTTTCACTAGTTGGCCGCTCTTAGTTTTCCGTGTAGCGACGGAGGTCAGAAACTCCTGGCTCGCTTGATAGTCGAGGTCTGAGAATCTCCGGTGTCCTTGGCTTACCATCCAGCGCACTAGCACCCGAAGCGTGCGAAAATATCTCACAAGCGACGTATCTTCCACCGTGGGTCTTCCCGGAGCCGGATCGATCTTCAGGCTCCACAAGAACGTCTTCGCCGCTCTACACCAAGCGGACCACTTGGCGTCAGTAAAACGATCTTCGCAGAAGGAAAAGTCCCAGTTTATAGAGAAGTTGCTTGGCGCAACCCCTGGCCGGATGCCATCGAGATGCCAGATCGTATCCTTCCAACAAGAGCGCGATGAGATTCGAACATCATTTTGCAACGCTGCCGCATTGGCCGCCGCTGTTTTCATTCGATCACCGGCAGATGGGGGAGCGTGGGGATTAAGGCTTGTGCCTTCGGATAAAGTCCGGCGGCAAAATCAGGCAGGATTTCTTCGACGAGAATGCGATAGCTCGGTGCATAGAGCAATGTCCACCGCTGTGGATCGAGTTGCAGACGCGCGACTTCGAAGGCGGCTTTGGCCTGCAGGATACGAGCAAGATGCACGGCGTCGAGGGGAATCACAAGGCAAGGACAGCGCAGGCAACCACCGAAGCGCGGGCAAACTTTTCCCTCTTGCGAGCCGCTGGCGATACCGGCTAGGGGATTGAGACAGTCATGGCCGAAAGGGGCAGTGGCTCGTTCGCCGACAACGGCATCCAGTTTTGGAGGCGGGCTGTCTGCACCGGTTACCCAAGCGATCATTAATCCTTGCAAGCGCGCAATGGTTTCCGTCTGGATTCGCAGTACCTCCGGACCACGAACATAGGCATCGGTTGTATGTACGTTCTGATGATTGAGGATTTCCTGGACTGCCAGGATGTCACCGCCCGAAGACTTGTAGTGCTCGGTGGCCACACTGCCACGAAGAAACGCNNTCGATCACCTGGCCCGTCTTTTCGCTCTTTACCAGAAAGAGGCTGTCCCGGGATTCGGATTCAGCGTGCGCGCGTAGCGGCTCGGTCATAGCGAGTACACGTTCGATCAAGATGGGAGCTGCATAGGGGAGCCTTCGATCAAAAGATCGACGCTGTGCACGCTTCTTGTTCCCACCCGCTCGGCCTTTGCTCCAGTCGATCGTGATCCGGTTTTCGTCGAGCGGATGGGGCACTTGGCAGTTGTGTCGCAGTTGACGAAGCGCCTCCGGATTGCCGGCCGTCTGTATAGCGATGGCAATGAAGAATGATGCAAGCTTCTCTGGCGTTAGATGGAGGTAAGAGGCCGCAATCCGCAGCCCACCGTTGCGATTGACCGTCGTTACGTTGACTTTCTTAGCAAGGAGTTCTAGCGTCGTCGGCATCACACCACCGCCCACGGCCGCCATGATGCGGACGCATTCACACAGGCTCGGATGGCAGCCTTCGACCGGTCCGGCCGACGCTAAAATCTTTTGTCCGGTTTGGAATCGGGTCCAGGCGTCATCGACCTCCTCATAGCAAGCTCGCAGGATCACTTTGAGTTGCGCTGCGGAAAGGCAGGGCCGCGGCTTGCACTGCCGGTCTGGAAAAGGATTATAAGGAAAATCGATGCGAGCGGGAAGGCTCTTTGGATAATTGCGCTTCGTCCAATCGACCAACTGCCGGAGTACCGACATCTGGTGGTGTTTGGTAACCGGGGTGAAGGGTTCACCGCGCCGATTCTGCTGCGCATCAAGCCAGATCTTATAGCGGCTGACCATGGCGGTTGTCATGTCATGCATGGAGCGGACGGACCCGTCTTGCGCTGTGAATCGACCGAAGGATTTCAGAGCATCCCAGCCGTTGCGCTGACTGCAAGTCTGCTTTGTTGTGTAGTGACCAATGAAGGCCCTGTATAAAAATGTTGTTATATCTGCTGGCGTTGCGAGTTTGGTCAGGTCATACCGTCTGGTGTCTCGTCGGAAAATGACCACTCGGGTATTCTCTGGCGTTGGGACGATTCGTCGATCGATGGGCGTCCGCTTAGCGGCCATCGCCGACCAATGCGCCGTAAAGCCAGGCGATGCTCTCGCTCAGTTCTGGCGCGTTCATTTCTGCGCAACGAAGATAGATCGATGTGCTCTGAATCGAACTGTGACCCAACAGGAGCTGAACGATCTTCAGTGGGTTGATGTCCGGAGTCTCGCGGGACTGCTGTTGCAACCTGATGAGCATCGTCATGGCAAACGTATGCCGTAGCCAGTGACCGGAACCTTCCACGCCCGCTGCATGGAATGCCGCAGAAAACACGCGCGTCAGTTGCGCTTTGCTGATAGCGCGTCCGCTTCGTGTTAAGAACAGTTCGGCTGGGGCTCGGTAGTCTGGTCGTTTTGCCCGCAGGCGCCGCACTAAAGGCTCTCGTTCTTCATTGATATATCGATGTGTGCGATCCAGTAGTTGAATCGGAGGATAAGTGGTGCGCGGCGAATCACCCTTGGTGATCTTAAGGGCCACACCCATCAATGGATGTTCCTCTGCTTCCAGATGGGCGGTTGCAGGGACCTGGGACGCGTGGAGGCCGCAGAGCTCCTTGCGGCGCATGCCGGTGGTAAGCGCCCATTCGGCGATGAGCCGATAGGGCATCTTCAATTGGGCGGAAAATCTTCGCAACTGATCAACTCGCAGCGCACGGGGTAGCCGCTCGCTTTGTGCCACCGTGAGCACATTGGCCGCGACCACGCCAGGCCGGGGATCGACGTGGGCCAAGAACGATTTGCGCCGCTGCTTGACCCGCACATCCACGAAGTGAAACGGCAAGGCATCGATCCACCCACGCTGGTGAGCCCATGAGTAGAAGCGGCATACCGTGTGTACGCGATCATTGATGGTCGATCGCGCATATGGTCTCTTCGTATGTGGACTCGCTTGCGCGAGCATCCGGTTACGCCAATAGGCGATCTCGGTTTCGCCGACCATGCGCCAATCCAAGCTGGATTGCTCTAAGGCGTCAAACCAATCGTACAAATGCTCGTTATAGGTCCTGATTGTTTCAACAGAATGAGATCGGCCGGGAATGGTTGCCAGCTCGATGAGCCAAGCGAATGTCGGTTCGTTGATTGCCATAGCATTCGAGACCAGAATGGGAAAATCTACCGGGATCTCTGGATATCCCGCGAGCGCTCGCACGATCCGCACTGTATGCCTCCGCGGCGCTCATGCGCCGCACGAACAGCGGGATGTGATCCGTACAACTTTTCGTATAGAGGACACTCCGCCCGGCGTGACCCTATGCTGAACTCAGACTAGATTTGATTCGGCTATTGATGTTCGCACACACCGGACAGTTTCGCTACCCCGCCTTACGCTTTTCGCGTTCGGCGAGAGTTTCATGTAACAGCGACTTGATGTAAGTTTGATACGGCAGACCCTTTTGTTCGGCCTGCTTTCGCGCTAAAGCGAGATCTGCAGCTGGAATGCGCAACGCGACGACCGGCGCCGGCGCTTTCTTCGACGCCGCCAACCGGGCAAGCAACTTCTCCTTTGTTAGAACCTGCGCTTCACCGCTCTTGACCGCCGCCAGCAATTCCTTGCCGTGGGCGTCACGATTCTTGTACCACCACTGAGCTTCTTCCGCTTCGGTCGCGAAAGTCGGCACGAGGCGCTTCGTTTGCTTCTTTATTTGTTTCTTCATCGAGATATCTCCAGAAAAGCCTTCTTGTCTGAAACGGTTGCTGGAAACGCAGTCACCGCCCGGACGCTGCCATTGCGCGGTGTCCACACCACCGTTAACAAACGACCGGTGCCCGTCAGGCCTACCGCGCGATAGCGATCTTCATCATCGACCAATTCATAACCTAGATCTACTGGATTGTTGGTGAGCACGTACTCGAACTCGGCGGGCGTGACCTTATGCGCCGCGAGGTGCTTTCTGTTTTCCTCGTCCCACTCAAATTCAATATCCTGGGCCACATCGCTAGTGTATCGCGACGTATATACATTGAGCAACGCCGAGGATCTGTCGTTCATGCGGAGAAACGACTGCCGGACAAAACTCCCCCGTGGAAATGACGGACGGTGGAAACCTTGGAAAACCAAACACCGGTTTTCCAACGTTCCCACCGCCCTTGGAAATCGCAGGCGATTTCCACATTCCCACCGCACGGCGACGACTACTCTCTCTTTCCCAATTCAAAACACAAGAACACGCTTGCGCCTTCGGCGCACGCAATTACTTTAAGCAAAGATCGTGAATTGAATGCCGGTTTGGACGCGGAAGAAGAAGGACAGATTGAAAAGGCAACCTATCATGGTTT
>PMQB01000099.1 GCA_003169195.1 Bryobacterales bacterium | reverse complement strand
GCGGCCGACGCTCCGAAAGCGGCCGACGCGCCCAATCCTGCTGACGCGCCCAAACCGGCCGACCCTCCCAAAGCTGTCGATGCTCCTAAAGCGACCACCGGCCCCAGCGCTGCCGATGCTCCCAAATCTTCAGCAACCTCGGGGACAGCTCCGAAAGCTTCTCCTGCCCCGGAATCGGCGAGCAGCAAGATCATGGCCCAGAAAGCGTCTTTACAGGATGTCGTTCNNAACAATCAACTCAGAACTGAGCAAAGTGGGCGGCACGGAGGCGACGGCGACAGCCGACGCCAAGGTGATCACAGCACAGAAGAGCGCGGTGGCCGACTTAATGGCCAGTAACGATGCGTTATCGAAAGAACTGGGCAACAGCTTGAGCACGGAGGCGCAGGCGCAAGTGGCAACGTACAAAGCGTATAGCGAAAAAGTGATGAACGATATGAAAGAGGCAGACGCCGACACCAAGGTTGGAGGTGACAGTGCCGACGTTGTCGACGAAGTGCATTTCGAATAAGTGCGAAATCTTCACTTGGCGGCACCAACCAGATTTTGGTTTGACGTGAAAACTGGTGGCGGAGAATGATGGCCGCCGGAAGCATGGCAGCCTAACTGCATTACTAAACAAGAAAAGAAGCAGGAGCGACTCGAAACTGTGCAGCTGACCATCCAGAATTCTCTTCAAGAAGCGCTAGACATTTATACATATCAGGTTCAGCCCAACGCTAAGCCGACCGATTCGCCGAGCTATGTAAAGATCGGAACCGTTACCGCGGCGGCGACCCTAAACTTCACGCCGCCAGCCTATGCCTCCGACCTGGAATTCGTCAAGCAGTCGAATGGATTTCCGGTGGCGAGGGCGCCGGTGCCAATTGATCTTTCGGACCCCATTGTCGTCGATGTGCCGGCACCTAGCAGCGATCCAAATGCTCCCGGACCGCCTCCGCCGCCGCCCCCTCCGCCGCCTGTAAATACTAAGGTTCAAATCAGCGCAAGCGATGTGACTGCGGCGAACAATGCTTTCACTTTCTATCAGTCGTACATCTCCAATCCGTACGCCCCATCATCGCTGGACTTCACGGAAATAGTTTTACAAAATTCGGGCTCGCCGAGTGGCTCTACCAGCCAAACCAGTTCAGCAACCGGCGCGGTGGTCCAGTTTCAGGAAAGTGTGGACGATTGGCTGAAAAGCAACCAGAAAACAAATTACGGACTTTTCATAGCGGTGTCTCGCTGGGCCAAGAACGATGCGCGCGCCTGGCCCGGGACCTATTATTGTTTTGCGTCGCAAACTCCTCCGCCGGGGGTGCCGTTCGTCGTGCCGCAAACTCAACTTGGAACGTTAACGATTACAGCGGCGGGAAAAGCTAGCTATAGTGTTCCGCCCACCACTCAAACTGTGGGCCGGGAAACGCGTAGCGTCCAGAAGCCCGCGGTGGAACTGACTTATTCCGCCAATTCCCTTAGCTCGAAGGGAGCCACACCTACCGCGGGCGTCGCGCTGGATGCGCTCCTGCAGGACATGGTTCTCCATTCGGACACTGACCCGGGCGCGGTTCAAATGTTTTTCACAGGCACGATCGACGGTGGAGAGGTTATAGTCCAGCCCTATCCCAAACCGAGCATTGTGTGGTGGGCCTACGCATATGACGCATCGTACGTAGCAAATCAGGCCGTCAACATAGCGATGATGGCGGATGGGCTCATCTCCTTTGTCAGGGCCATTCCGAGTATGGTTTCGGCGATCCGATCTGCATGGACGGAGTTCGTGGAAGCAGTCAAGACCGATCTGCAAAATTTTGTCAACAAGGCTTCGGACGCGGCCGAGGATGCTGCCGAAGACGCTTCGGAGGCGGGTGAGGAAGCAAGCGAAGAAGCAACCGAGGAAGCGGGTGAGGAAGCAAGCGAGGAAGCGGCCGAGAGCGCCAGCAAAGGTACCGAAGTAGCGCAAAACGCAGCCAAGGGTACGGAAGCGGCGGGCAACGCCAGCAAGGGCACGCAGGCAGCGGAAAATGCCAGCAAGGGTTCGGATGCGGCATCCAAAGTCGAAGATGCGACCTCCAAAGCCGAAGATGCGGCCGACGATGTGGAAGATCTGGTCAATACCAACATCGACGTGGAAACCGACGTAGATACAGACGTCGATGTGGACGTAGATGTAGACGTTGACGTTGACGTGGATGTGGATGTGGATATCGACGTTGATATCGATGTCGATATCGATTTCTTCGTCATAGTAGATATTGACGTCGATATCGACATTGATATCGATACAGACGTCGATACCGACGTTGACAACGTGACGGATACGGATGACGACGTAGACACGGATATCGACACCGACGTAGATGTCCATCCCTCGGCGTTGAAAGACTTACTGAAGAGGATGGCCTCGGCGATGTGGGCACAGCGGGCGAAGATCGCCAAGGAAATACTTAAGAATGTGGTCATCATGGGCGCAATGGAGGGATGGAGCGAGTTGAATCAATACTGGTATAAGCAGGCGGGACAGAACGCGTCGGATGCAACTCCACAACCGGGATCGCCCACGGGGATGCTGCTTGACTACATGTTGAATCCGCAAAATACCGTGCAAGCCCGCTGGAATACGTTTGGGGAGTACGCGTCGCAAAGTGGAGTCGCGCCGAGTGACCAGAGCACAACTTTGGTTGCGCTGCTCACGATAAAGAACAAAAAGGAGGATGCGGCCGTGACTGCCTGGCGATGGACTCCGGCGGATAAGGCGGCCGCCGTGCAGGCGATGACTAAAGCGCCTGCCGGGCAGTCCTATCAGGCGCTTGGTGAGTATACATACAAAGGAAAAACTCTTCCGGTGAAGATTGGGGCAACCGTGGCGCAGCAGTATGTGTCAAAACTCAGCAATGCAACAAAATCATAAATTTCCGACGTACGAGGAACACCGCGATTCGTGGAAACAACTGGCGCGGGGGATTGCGTCGCTGAGAAAGAAAGTGCGGGGCGATGGGTCATCTCCGGATACGGACGCATCTTTTCGCCCCGGCAAGCTCATCGTCATTGGCTCCGGCATTGAGACGGTGGGCTTTACGCTTGGTGACCGGCAGTTGATCGAATCGGCGGATAAGGTTTTGTTTTGCGTGGCCGATCCGGCAACCATTGTTTGGATAAAACAGCTTCGGCCCGATGCGCTGGATTTGTATGTGTTGTACGGGGAGGACAAGCTCCGCTATACAACTTACATGCAGATGACGGAAGCGCAGCTTTACTGGGTGCGCCAGGGATTGAAAGTGGTGGTGGTGTTTTATGGGCACCCGGGCATTTTCGTGCTTTCACCACACCGGGCGATTAAGATAGCGCGACGGGAGGGGCACGCGGCGGTGATGCGGGCGAGTGTGAGCGCGCTCGATACACTGTGCGCGGATCTTGGAGTGGATCCGTCGCATCCCGGATTGCAGACGCATGAAGCAACCGATGCGCTCATCCGGCAGCGAAAGCCTGACCCGAGTTTGCACGTAGTGCTTTGGCAGGTGGGAGTGATTGGGGAACTTGGTTATCGAAGGCAAGGGTATCTCAACAATCACTTCTCGTATTTCATCAGCTGGTTGCAAAGCATTTACGGCGAAGAATACGAAATTGTGCACTATGTTGGGTCGCGCTATCCCACGATTCCGCCGCTGATCGAGAACTACAAGTTGAGTGAGTTGCATGATCCGGAGAAACAGAAGAAGATCGCGGGGCTATCGACGTTCTATATTCCGCCTCGAGATGTGACGCAGTCCGATCCCGAGATTTTACGGCATCTGGGATTGTTGGGTCCCGGGCTCAAGGTGGTGAAGCCGGCGTCTCCACTCCGGGAGATTGGGGCATATGGGCCGAAAGAGATGAAGGCTTTCGAGGACTTTGCCCATTTCCGAATTCCGCCGTCGTATGTATGGCAGGAGGAGACGGGGGCGAGCAAATTTTTGATTGAGTTGCGGCTTGATCCCAGTTTGCAAGAGCGATACGAACGTGATCCCGCCAGTGCGTTGAACGACCCCCGGTTTAGCTACTTGACCGACAAAGAGCGGGCCATGCTAACGACGCGCGATCCCAGCGCGATTCAGATTGCGTGTAAAGGATTGCAGGAGCGGTCGGTTCAGACGGAACAATTTGTTGCGGAGTTACTCAGCAGCAAGAAATCGGCACGTTCGTTGATGGGCGCATTGCAGGTGGAACGCGGACGGGAGCAGACAGCTTTGGATAGTTGGCTGGCGCAGCGTGGGATGAGGATTGACCGAAGGCAGATTAGCCGGTCCATCGACTATGTGCAGCGGCACGCGCTGTATCCGTGGACTGGCGTGTTCCTAGAGCCGGAGATGAAACTGCTATTCACAATTATGGGGAGCCGGAAGCGGCGCACAGATAGCTTGATTTATGTGAATGGCGAGCGAATCGGCAATTTCTCCTACGACGGCGGATGCCTCCGCTGGAGTGCGGGCATAGGGAATTCGCTTGGCGGATTTTTGAGACCGGATGTGGACGTGCAGGGCAACCGGCGGATTCTTGGGAAGGTGTGGCAAAAGAATGAACAGGCGCCGGCGCAGAGCAGCTTTAGCGCTTACGAAGTTGATCCGGACCGGGAATCGCTGTTTGGGGAAGTGACGAAATTTGCGAAGATCCGCGATCTTGCAGAGATTCCTAAGGAATATGCGATCAAGCTGAACGGACAAGCGAACGGCAAAGTGTGCGTGTTGCAGCTATCGTCACAGGGTTTGACGATTGATGGCGAGGCGCTGCAGCAGGAGCGCTTTTCGAATGGCGTGCTGAGTTGGGATGGCGGGCCCCGGATTTACCGCGCGGGAGAGATTCGCTTTTTGCTGGACCCCATCTTGCGGACGGTGGAATTATTTGGGGTGGTTTCGCTGGGAGACAGGCATGAGGCAGTGAAATGCTATGGCAGTTCGCTCGTGGCCGGGGATGCCGGCTATAGCGGCCCCACAATCCCCGCTTGGGCACAAGAGCACCTGGCGGGCATCGTGCGTCACCACAGCGCACACGGCGGCCTGATGCTGTGGCATCGGTGGGAACAGCAGAATTACACCAGCAGGTTTGTGAATACGGTGATTTCAAGACTCAATTGAGAAGGAATAGCAGGCAATGACTGTAGCGGATAGCATCACTCATCTTTCAACCGTAAGCTTGGCGGCCACCGCGACCGCCCAAAAAGGGGCAGGTCCGGCGGCCGCCATATTTAAGAGCGCGACGGTGACTCACTATGGGCCCGATGGAGTGCAGCCGGCCACTAAGGGGATTATGTCGTTTGCGGCCGTACAGGTTGGCGCGGACGGTTCAATCACGGGCGGACAGATCACTCATACGGTCACGACACCGGAGGGCCAGCCGGTGCACGAATCCACTCTACAACTCACGGCCGGCGGGAAGGTTGCGCAGGCGCAAACAACAATCCATAACCATAATGATGCCGGAGTGGCGAACGTGCTTGCGGCGGATCTCTCAGGCGTGCAGTGGACGGATTCGGGGAAGATTCATACGGGAACGATCAACCTTAAATCAACCCACCCCGTGACGGGAGCGCAAACGGCTGCCGGAACGATGGTTTTTCAGAATGAAAAGCTGGTTTCGGGCACCGTGACGCACTATTCCGCGCAGGACCCAAAGGCGGTGGAGTCGTTGACAGAGATGGACTACAGCGGTCTGAGTTTCTTAGGGACCAAGGTGGCGGGCGGGCAACTCAAAGTGACGCGAAAGCAGCCCGATCAGAGTGTTTCCTCGACGTCACAGGTGAGCTTCCAACCAGACGCGTCGGGACGGGTGGCAAATATCCAGACGACGAATATGGACCCAAAGTCGGGCGGCGTTAAATCACAAGTAGCGACCGACTATAGCAACGTTACTTATGACGCGCGCAACGTGGTTACCGCCGGAGATGTTCATATTCATGTCACGGCGCCCGACAAGACCCCGATCTCACATGCGGTAGTGACTTTTGCCAACTCCGTACCACAGAGCGCGCAGACCTGGCGCTTTGATGGGAACACCCAATTGGCCAGAGTGACGACGGATTACAGCGGCGCGCAATTCGATAATCATAATCGAGTGGTGAGTGGTGCCATCAAAGTGAATGTTTTTGATGCCAGCGACAATCCGCTGGCGACGAGCAATGTGACGTACGACGGAAAGGGTGGGGTAGCGAATAAGCAGACGCAAAAGGTCCCACCGTCGACCGCACCGGCTGCGCCGAAGGGCTTACCAGACATTGCCGCTAAGGTATGGACAAACCTTCCAACGAGGCCGGCTCCGGCACCGTTGCCGACAAAACAAGTGCCGCCTCCGTCGCCCACAGCCAAGAAGACCTTCCGCAAGGATGGGACGCTGGAAGAATCGGTTGAGACAACGTTGGTGAAGGGAGTTCCGGCATCCGCCGTGGTGACGCACTACGATACTGATGGCAAGACGATAGAGAGAATTTACAATGTCGATTTGTCTAAAGTGTCGATGGTCGGCGGTAAGCCAAGCGGGGCCGTGGTGGTGGCGGAGTCAATTGCCGGCGCGAGAAAAACTTCGGATAGTGTGTTTAGTTACTGATTTTCGATGCTGAAGTATGCACAGGTGGTTTCGTTTCCGACGGAGAGATATCCGTTCGACAAGGTAGTGGCAGCGCAGGTTTTTCGCGTGCCGCGACTGGATCGGCTGCACGTTTACTGGGCGAAGAAGACAGGCAAGGCGCACGGCACGTACGACGACAACTTGAAGCTGCGCGAGTTGATGCAAAAAATGCCGGACGATGCGCTGTTTTATGCAATCTATCATCGCTGGATTGCGGAGATGGTGGCGCCGAAGTTTGGGAAAAAGATTAGTTACTCAGCGCATCCAAAAATGCGGGTCCATTTAGCCGGCACCGGGTGTGTCAGCGATTTCCACCGCGACGCCGATGTCACAGGACGCGCGGATCAAATCAATGTCTATTTACCGTTTACGGATGTGTTCGAAAGCAACACGTTGTGGGTTGAGAGTTCTTATGGGTTAAAGGACTATCAGCCCATCAATTTGAAATATGGCCAGGCGCTGATCTGGGATGGCGGGTTTCTCGAACACGGCACCCTGCGGAATGAAACCGACCGGACGCGGGTGAGTTGCGACTTTCGTTTCAGTGTGCAGAACCCAGCCTTGGTACGCGAGCCTTGGTCAGACATTCTGCTGGGCCGGGCATTTGGAGTGAGTGCCTAAGGCGATTGCTCGATTTCAACAGGCCGTAATTAACGCCTTAAAGACTCCAGCGAAATTGGAATCGTAAACCGAAAAGCCGCACCTCTTACCGCGGCCCGCTCCACCCAAATGCGTCCCCCGTGACGTTCAACAATTTTCTTACAAAGAGCCAGTCCGATGCCCGTACCTGGTATCTCGTTTCCATGCAAGCGCCGGAACATGCCAAGGATCTGCTCGGCGTTTTTCGGGTCAATCGCTATCTTTTGTTTGAGTTAGGCTGCGGCGCCATCAACAAATCAAAGGCCCGCCCCATCGTATCCACCGTCTGCTTCGCCGAAATGCGCTTCGGGTCGTAGGCGTGTTCCAAGACTAAGCCAGTTAAAATCACTTCCAGCAGAACCTTGTTTGTTTCATTCTGCTCGGGTTGCCAGCTCGACGGCAGCAGCTTCACCAATGCCTCATAGTTCAGCGACGCTCTTATTCGTTGGTGCGCCGCAGCCAGCCGCGCGCGCATCTTCGGATGGCGGAGCGCAAACAATTTGAATTCCAACCCCAGCAGCATTGACTGTGGATCAGCGGCCCGCTCCAGATAGAACGCCCGCAGCACCTTCACCCGGTCTTGCAGACTCGAACATTTCTCCAGCCGTTGCTGCAAGCTCTTTAACCGACGGCTCGCACCTTCCTCTAGCAGCGCAAAGAACAAATCGTCTTTACTCTCAAAATTCGCGTAAAACGCCCCGCGCGTGTGGCCCGATTCTTTCGCAATGTCTTCCAACCGCGCTGCCTCAAATCCATCGCGCGCAAAAATCCGCAAGGCAGACTCTAGCAACTTGCGCCGCGTCTCCTCGGATTTTTGCTGGTGCTTGTTTACCGCCATCTGCTCACTGAAATAATTATATACACGGATGTATGCAATATGATACATTTATGTACGTATTCCTTCCTCATGAAACGTGCCGTCGTTTTTTCCTTTGTCCTTCTTAGTTGTGGCGCACTTCGCACGCCAGCTCAGACCGCCAGCTCCGGCGCAACGCCCAGCTCGCGCGCCACACCGCTGCCGTTGTCTGCTGAAAGCCCTCAATCCGGCGTCGTGACCACACAGCAAACTCCAGTAGCCGGCAGCGGACCCGCTACTGTCAACAGCAGCATCCAAATTGGCGGAAATTTCACCGGCAGCCTCCCCGCCAAGGATTTGCCCACCGGACCAATCACCCTCACTCTGGCCGACGCCGTGAAACGTGGCCTCGCCGCCAACTTGGGACCCATCACTGCCGACAACGGCGCACGCGCCTCCCGCGCCGAGCGAATCCAAGCTCTCAGTTCCCTCCTGCCCAACATCGCCGCCAACGCCAGCGACACCGTCACCCAAGTCAACCTCGCCGCTTTCGGCTTCCAATTCAATGTGCCCGCCTCTGTGGGCTTCTCCATCCCTTCCGTCGTCGGACCTTACAACTATTCCTCGCTGCAAGGCACCCTCAGCCAATCCATATATGACACCGTCGCGCGGCGCAACTGGCGCGCCAGTCAAGAAACGCAAAAGGCTTCCGAACTCAACGCCAAAGACGCCCGTGAACTCGTCGTTCTTGCCGTCGGCGGAAGTTACCTGCAAACAGTCGCCACCGCCGCCCGCGTCGATTCACAACGCGCCCAAGTCACCAACGCCGAAGCCATCAACCGTCAAGCGCAAGTTCGCAAAGAGGCCGGCACCAACGCCCGCATCGACGTCACCCGCAGCGCCGTCGAACTCCAAACTGAACAGCAGCGCCTCAGTTCGCTCGAAGCCGAATTGCGCAAAGAAAAAATCGGGCTGGCCCGCCTCATCGGTCTGCCCCAAGACCGCGAACTCATCCTTGCCGAACCCTTATCCGCCAAAGCCATCAACATGCCCGAAGCCAATCAAGCCATTCAAGCAGCCTGGCAGCACCGCTCCGATCTCCAAGCTCTCGAAGCGGGCGTCAAGGCTGCCGAGCTCGCCCTCTCCGCCGCGCGCGCCGAGCGTTTGCCTT
>PMQB01000524.1 GCA_003169195.1 Bryobacterales bacterium | reverse complement strand
TGCCGTCTTGCGGAGAGATACCCGCAATCCCATTGATCAACCAGTAGCTCGCTCGCAAATCAAACCGTGAGTCGGAACCGAGCGCCATCAGATTCAAACCAGGCTTTATGTTGCCCGGGCCCACCGCCACCGCAATCTCCGTCCCACTCGAATTCACGCGCACCGCCCGGGTCATCCCCGGCACTTCAATCTTGCGTTCCAGATGATCTCGCTCTACCCAGAATTGCAACTCGCCCGGCTTGTCACCTCTGTCTTCTCCAACTTCAAAGTAAATGACAATTACGACTTTCGGCCGCAGGATCGGACCCGCGGCCGCGCAGTAATCCACACCCAACGCCAGCCACAAACACACCAACATCAGGCGCGGCATTGCTACTAGAGTTCGTCCGTCACACAGCCCGCGCTCGCGTTCTTCACCAGCCGTATGTACTTCGCCAGCGTCCCCCGCTCTGCCTTATAAGGAGGCATCTTCCATGCCGCCCGCCTCCGCCCTAACTCATCCGCTGCCACATCCACAGAGATTTCGTTCTTCTGCGCATCAATCGTAATCGTCTCGCCCGTGCGCACCAGCGCAATCGGTCCGCCTTCTTGCGCCTCCGGTGTGATGTGACCTACGATAAAGCCGTGCGAACCTCCAGAAAACCTCCCATCGGTAATGAGAGCCACATCCTTCCCTAAGCCCGCACCCATAATCGCCGACGTGGGAGTTAACATCTCCGGCATCCCCGGCCCTCCCTTCGGCCCTTCATAACGAATCACCACCACATCACCCTTGGCAATCTCTTTGCGTTCCAGCGAGTGCAGCATGTCCTCTTCCGAATCGAACACTTTCGCCGGACCCGAAAACCGCAATCCCTCTTTCCCCGTGATCTTCGCAACCGCACCCTCCGGCGCCAAGTTCCCTTTCAAAATCTGCAAATGCGAGGAAGCCTTCAACGGATTCGAAAGTGGCCGCACAATCTGCTGGCCCGCACTCAACCCCGGCAAGTCCTTCAAATTCTCCGCCAGCGTCTTGCCCGTCACAGTCAGGCAATCGCCGTTCAGCATCTTATGCTCCAAAAGCAACTTACACACGGCCGGCACACCGCCCGCCGCCTGTAGATCTTCCATCACATACTGGCCGCTCGGCTTGAAATCCGCCAGCAGTGGAGTACGATTGCTAATCGCCTGGAAATCATCAATCACCAACGACACACCCACCGACCGCGCCATCGCAATCAAATGCAACACCGCATTCGTCGAACCACCCAGCGCGCACACCACCGTAAAGGCATTCTCAAAAGCCGCTCGCGTCATAATGTCGCGCGGCTTCAAATCCATCTCCAACAACGTCCGAATCGCCGCACCCGCCCGCACGCACTCTTCGTGTTTCGCCGGATCTTCCGCCGGCGTTGATGAACTATACGGCAGCGACATCCCCAACGCCTCAATCGCCGACGCCATCGTGTTCGCCGTATACATGCCGCCGCAAGCACCCGCGCCCGGACAAGCATGCCGCACAATCTGCTGCCGCTTCGGCTCGTCAATCTTCTGGCTCAAAAATTCGCCGTAACTCTGAAACGCCGAAACAATATCCAGCTTCTCCGATCCCGCATGCCCCGCACGAATCGTGCCGCCGTACACCATAATCGACGGCCTATTCAGCCGCCCCATCGCAATCAAGCACCCCGGCATGTTCTTATCGCAGCCAGGAATCGAAATGTTCGCGTCATACCACTGCGCCGCCATCACCGTCTCAATCGAATCGGCAATCAAATCGCGCGATTGCAGCGAATAGCTCATCCCATCCGTCCCCATAGAGATGCCATCGCTCACGCCAATCGTGTTGAAGCGCATGCCCACCATACCGGCAGCCTCTACGCCTTCCTTTACCTTCTCGCCAAGTTGCAACAAGTGCATGTTGCAAGGGTTCCCCTCAAACCACATGCTCGAGATGCCCACCTGCGCTTTCTTCATATCGTCTTCGCGCAGCCCGGTGGCATACAGCATGGCTTGCGACGCGCCCTGCGACTTCGGTTCCGTAATGACGCGGCTATGTCGGTTCGTTATTTTGTTCATGGAAATTCAGTACTGTTAGAAATCCTATCGCAATGCTCTTGCTAGTCTTAAATGGCAAAGTGCGTCCCAGAATTGATGCAGCCAAACTCTCCTAACCTTGTCGCAGGTATTGACCTCGGCGGTACCGCCGTCAATTACACATTCTTCGACGGCAACCAGTTCCTGATTGAACGTCTCTGCGAACACCCTTCGCTCGCCACCCAAGGTCCCGGCACTTGCCTTCAGCAAATGGCCGACGGTCTGAAAATCTCCGCCGACCTCCACCACATCCCGCTCAACCACATCAAAGTCATCGGCCTCGGCACGCCCGGTCCCGCGTCCGCCACCGGTGTCCTCAGCGCCACCGGGTCCACCAACTTTGTCCACGCTTTGTGGGCCGGCTTTGATATTCGCGGCGAGCTTGAGAAGAAACTAGGTTTGCCCGTTGTCTATATTAACGATGGCAACGCCGGCGCTCTCTGGGGCCATTACGTTCTTTTCGGTGCACAGAATCAAGCAACCTCTATCTCCGCCATCATCGGCACCGGCCTCGGCGGCGGNNCTGCTCCCCTATCAGCACATTCCCGGTCTCGAAAAATCCAGCCCGCCCTGCAACTGCGGCCGCACCGGCGATCTCGAATCCGTCTGCTCTCTCACCGCCATCGAAAAAACCCTGCTGCCTGCCTACCTGCCCCACTATCCCGATCACGACCTCGCCAAACTCGGCGATCTCCGCAAAGCCGCCCGCCTCGTGCGCGGTCTTGCCGAAAAAGGCGATCCCCTCGCCCGCCAAGTCTTCGCTGCACAAGCGCACGCCCTCGCGCTCTTCTTTGACCAGATGGTCGCCACCTTCGATCCCGATGCCCTCATCGTCGGCGG
>PMQB01000442.1 GCA_003169195.1 Bryobacterales bacterium | reverse complement strand
AGCCGAACAAGCGCTCAAAGAGCAACGCGAAGCCATCGTCAAGCGCGCCGAGAAAATCTCAGCCAATTGTTACAAGCTGAATAAACCTTTCCGCCCGGCCGAATTTGGGTTCGATTTTACATTTGACGAATACGCCCACTACTGGAAGCTCCAAGACGCTCAGTATGAGCTCACCGAAGAGATTTTAGACTTCCACCAAGTCATCGAAGCCTACCGCAACGCGAANNAAAGAAAGCACTCACCGTTTTACCGAACCCCGTTCCTTTAGGGGCCTCGGGAAAAGTAACCATTCCGTTGGAACGGTACTTAGCGCTGGTAGGTCAAGAGCCAGACACCAAATCGTCCCTGCTATTGGACGACGAAGATCGCGTTGCTTACATCGCGCATCGCATTTCGCAAATACTTGATTACGACCCGCGCGACGCCGCGAAAGCCATCAGCTTGAGGCATACCGTACTTGCGCACTTCCCCGACATCAACGTCGCCGGGTTCTTCGCCGAAAAAGCATTAGAAACACTGCTCGACAGACAATACCACAACCGCACGCTTGTTGCTCCCGATGAGACGCGCGCCGCTATCCTATTCAACGCCCGGTATGGCACCGCGCGCCAGCATCAAAGGGCGCGCTACGGCAACTATTTTGGACCAATGCTATCCACCGTAAAAAACTTAGTGGACCGCGGCATCGCAGTCGGCGGCTTGCTCCAGATCGACGCCTTCGTCATGGACAGCCCCGACGTGAAAGCGCCCGCCAAACCGCTCGCTCAAGTATTCGAACTGGATCTGGAATTCTCCTACATCCCCGGCTACTTCGTCGGCTGCGTCAATAAGGCCGCCGCCTCACTCCCCAAGGGAGCCATGTTCGTTCCCGGCCTGCTCACGCCCGAACAAGTGCGAGCCATCGAAAAGCCGTTCGGTCGCTAACATCGAAACAGCGCCGGGATCGCCTCTCGCCTCCCGGCGCCCTTCAGCCGTCCCGAATCCCGAAACGGAGCCGTGATCTAGCCGTCGCGAATTCTGAAACGGAACCCTGACCGAAGGGAGGGGTCACTAACGCGAAACTTCCAACCAAAACCGCCCCCTCAACCCGCCCAACTATATATCTTTTTTATATTCCAATTCTCTTGCATAAAAATCCCTTCTAGGCTAAGCTGTCTTCATACGGTTCACGCCTGCCTCTTACCAGAGTCGGCATGTCCGTGTACTTCGTGATATGAATCGGCTTTCCACAGTCGTCGCGCTCCTCGGCCTAGTCGTTACAGGCTCTGCCTAGGAACGCCTCACGAGTTAGAATCGAGGGCCACCTGGCAGAGAACAAAATCAGCCAAGTGGCCCTTTTTATTTGCGCTTCTCAGAAGTGCAAAATTAGAAAATAGGAAGTCGGAGTTTAAATCACTCATTCGAACAAACGCTTATGCCCCCAACCAACTTGTTATCCGGTGCCAAAATCCTGCTGCATTGCTTGACCGCTGAAAACGTCGAATGCATTTTCGGTTATCCCGGCGGCGTCACGCTTCCTTTATATGACGCGCTCTACGATTACCCCATCAAGCACATCCTCGTTCGCCACGAACAGAATGCCGCCTTCGCCGCCCAAGGCTATGCGCGCACCACTGGCAAAGTCGGCGTCTGCTGCGCCACCTCCGGCCCCGGCGCCACCAACTTGGTCACTGGCCTGGTCGACGCCATGATGGATTCCATTCCGATCGTCGCCCTCACCGGACAAGTTTCCAGCAAGCTCATGGGCACCGACGCGTTCCAGGAAGCCGACACTTTCGGCATCACGCGCTCCGCCACCAAACACAACTTCCTCGTCAAGAACATCGCAGATCTTCCGCAGGTTATTCACGAAGCCTTCTACCTGGCGGCTTCCGGACGTCCCGGCCCCGTGCTCGTCGATATCACCAAAGACGCCTTCCAAGCACAGGCTCACTACACGCCCGTCAGCGAAATCCATCTGCCCGGTTACAAAGTCTATAGCGAAGGCCACGCCGGACAGATCAAGCGTGCAGCGCAAATGATGTGGGAAGCCGAACGGCCCTTCATCTATGCCGGTGGTGGCGTCATCGCCGCCAATGCCAGCGCTGAACTCCGCGCCTTGGTCGAAGCGCTCGATGCACCCACCGTCTGCACCCTCATGGGTCTCGGCGCTCTGCCTTCCGAACATCGCAACTTCATCAGCATGCCCGGCATGCACGGCAGCTATGCCGCCAACATGGGCATGTCCGGCACAGATCTCATCATCGCCCTCGGCGTTCGTTTTGACGATCGCGTCACCGGCCGTCTTGCCGCCTTCGCCCCGCACGCCAAAGTCATTCACGTCGACATCGACCCCGCCGAAATCAGCAAGAACCGCACCGCCGATCTCCCTATCGTGGGCGACGTCAAGAAGGTCATGCCCAAGCTCCTCAACGAGCTAAACGATCTCGCGCCCACCATGAAAGCCAAGAACGCCGGCGCCCGCCAAGCCTGGTGGAAACAAATTCAAGAGTGGAAAGAAGAGAATCCCCTCGTCCCCATCAAGTCCGACACCGAAATCAAACCGCAGCATTTAATGGAAGAAATCGATCGCCTCTCCGGCGGCCGCGCCATCGTCGCTAGCGACGTCGGCCAGCATCAAATGTGGTCGGCTCAATTGATTCGCTTCAACGAACCACGCTTGTGGATCAACTCCGGCGGCCTCGGTTCCATGGGCTTCGGTCTGCCTGCCGCTATCGGCGCGCAATTCGCCCGCCCCGATAAACTCGTGTTCGCCATCGTCGGCGACGGCGGCTTCCAAATGTCCATCCCCGAACTCGCCACCATNNCGCCAGTGGCAGGAATTGTTCTACAACAACCGCCTGAGCGAAGTGGCACTCACATCCTTCCCCGATGTCGAAAAGCTCGCGGGCGCATACGGTTTCAAAGGCCGCACCGTCAGTTCAGTCGATGAAATGCCCGCCGCCCTTAAAGCTGCAGTCGATGAACCCGGCCCTTTTCTCTTGAACGTCAAAGTCACGCCGTTCGAAAACGTCTTCCCCATGGTGCCAGCCGGCGGCGCTATCAATGAAATGGTGTTACGTCCACCACAACCAGTAGAGGTTCAGGCATAACCAATGCAACAAATTATTTCGATCCTCATGGAAAACAAACCCGGCGCGCTCATGCGTGTCACCGGGTTGCTCAGCCAGCGCGGCTACAACATTGAAACGCTCACCGTCGCCCGCACCTTTGACCCAACACTTTCCCGCATGACCATCGCGGTCGACGTCGAACCCAGCACCCGCGCGCAAGTCATCAAGCAGATGTCGAAGCTCGTCAACGTTCTTCAAGCCACCGACGTCACCGATGGCCCCGCCGTCAGCCGCGAACTCATGCTGGTTCGAGTCAAGACCACCCAGCAAAACCGCACCGCCGTCTTGAAGGAAGCCGAAATCTTCCACGCCCGCGTTGTTGATTCCACCACCGAAGGTTTCTGCCTCGAAGCCACCGGCGACTCCGAAAAGCTTGACGAATTCGTCGACGTCATGCGCGGCTACGGCGATATCGAAGTCACCCGCTCCGGCATGGTCTCCATGTCGCTCGACAACAAAAAACTCCGCCTCTCCGCCCCCGTGCCTCTCGGCGCCTCCGCCGAAGAAGTGCTCGAACTCCAAGGAGCCGACTAGTGCTCAAGAAAAAGGGGGGACACTCCGGGCCCTTCGCAGATCTCCTCTTACACCAACCCAGCAGGCGTGTCCCCTCTTTTTCGCCGAGCCCCGAAAGAAAAAGGGGGACACTCCGGGCTCTGAGCACATCTCTGCTAGCACCAACCCGGCAGGCGTGTCCCCCTTTTTCTTTCCCCACGAAGAACACATCTTTTCTCATTTCTCCATACCCAACTAAAGGACACTATGCCACGTAGATTCTATGAAAAAGACGGCAGCCTCGCGCCGCTCCAGAAAAAGACCATCGCCATCATCGGTTACGGTAGCCAAGGCCACGCGCACGCGCTCAACCTGCGCGATTCCGGCCTGCACGTTGTGGTCGGCCTCCCCTCCACCAGCAAAAGCATCGCGAAAGCCAAAGCCGCCGGTCTCGAAGTTCTCAGCGTCGCCGACGCCGCCAAGATCGCCGACACCATCATGATCCTCGTCCCCGACCACGTCCAAGGCGATACCTACAAGAACGAAATCGCCCCGCACATGACCAAAGGCAAGACGCTCATGTTCGC
>PMQB01000163.1 GCA_003169195.1 Bryobacterales bacterium | reverse complement strand
CCCAAAGCCCCCGGCCATCGTGTGCGCGAACTCTTCACCGAAGGTGTTGGCGTTCCCGGCTTAGTCGCCATTGCGCAAGACGCGTCCGGTAAGGCGATGGAGAATGCCCTGTCGTACGCATTCGGCATCGGCTGTCTCAAAGCCGGCGTCATCGAAACCACCTTCAAAGAAGAAACCGAAAGCGATCTCTTCGGCGAGCAAGCCGTCCTCTGCGGCGGCGTGAGCGAACTCATCCGCGCCGGTTTCGAAACTCTCACCGAAGCTGGCTACGCTCCCGAAATCGCCTACTTCGAATGCCTGCACGAACTCAAACTGATCGTCGATCTCATCTATGAAGGCGGCCTCGGCTACATGCGCTACTCCGTCTCCGACACCGCCGAGTACGGCGACTACACCCGCGGCCCACGCATCGTGAACACCCAAACCCGCGCCGAGATGAAGAAGATCCTCAGCGAAATCCAATCCGGCGAATTCGCCCGCACCTGGCTGAAAGAAAACCGCGACGGCCGCCACAAATTCCTCGCCATGCGCGAAGCCGCCAAGAATCAACCCATCGAAAAGGTGGGCGCCGAACTCCGCGCCATGATGCCCTTCTTAAAGAAGCGCAAAGAAGCCGGCGTCCCCGAAGAAGCCCCCGTCACCGCGTAACCGTGGCTCGGCGCCATGCGCTGCGTAGCTGATACACAATCCTGCAACAGGCCGCCGATACCCCCGACGGCCTATCTCTCTCCGCTACCTGCGCGTACAAAAGTACCCTTGTCTTTCGAACTTCACAATGCCAAAATCGACGCATGCTCAAAACCACCTTGTTCCTAGCATGTACGACCCGAAGCGATTCAAAGCCGAGGGTGGGCTCGTCTTACATCATAATTGGAGGAAAATAATTTATGCGTAATCTTACGTCAGCCTTTGCGGCTGCTTTTGCAGCCCTGACCTTTTTGCCGGCATCCGCATCCGCGGCCGTCATCACCGAAAATCTCAACTTCACGTTGAGCGGCTTCGTTGACATCTCCGGCGCCAGCATTGCCCCGCCGAATGCCGTGGTTTCGGGTTTCATCAGCGTCACCTACGATCCTGCATTGACCTACGACAACGATACCGCCGACCTGGTGGTCCACTCTTTCAGCGGTACCACGGTTTCTTCCGCGTTCGGCTTCACTTATCAAAGTGGCTTTTTGGAATTCGGCGGCATCGCCAACGACGCTGATCTCGTCTACTCCAATACCAACGACATTGTCGTCGCGTTCAATGTCACAAATCCATTGGCCCCGACATTCGTCCCTTGTTCAACGCTGGGCTACACTTGCGGAGTTTATACAGGCAGCGACCTTGTCGACGCTGCTGGGTATACGCTGGCTGGCTATCAAACAGGCTGGTTTTATGGCGTTCCTCAAAGTAGCGTCACTACGAATCCGCCGTCAGCGCCGTCAGCTCCGGAACCTGCCACCACTGCTCTCTGCGGTTTAGGGATCGCCACGCTCGCTGCTGCTGCAAGTCGCCGCGTAAAACGCGGATAAATCCCGGTGTATAGTGGCGCGGCGCCATGCGCGGCGTAGTTTGTATTCAATCCTCCACTAGGCCGCCGATACCTCGGCGGCCTTTTTGCTTTACCTCTCCCCCAGCGCCAAACGTAAGCAACAAGAAGCATCCGGAAACCGTGCCAGGCTTAACCCTTTGGTAGAAAGTGGCAATGAAAGCAGAATGGCATGGCTTACATTCGGTTCGGCGCGACTAACCCTCCGCCGATCAAGTCGGTGCCGTTCTCATTTTCGATGTCTTAGGTGGAAACTTCCGCCTAATCACCAGGGTCAACTACAACGTGCAACGCATTTTCGTAAAAGCATTATTGAACCATAGAGAATACGATCGCCAGGAGTGGATGAAATGGGCGCAAAAACACTAAACCCCGTCTCTTACGGAAAATTGCTCGCCATCGAACTGCCCCGACCCATTCAAAACGACCGCGACTTTGAGCGTGTCGTCTCCCGTCTCGAAGAACTCGATTTCGCCCAGCATCCGCTCACCCCCGAAGAGAAAGCCCTCCGCGAACTCTTAGCGGCTCTCATCGAAGTTTATGATGATTCGCATCATCACCTCCCCGAAGTTCCCCCTCACGAAACCGTCAAGCACTTAATGCAACAGCGCGGCCTCAAACAAGCCGACCTGGTCCCCGTCCTCGGCTCCCGGGCCCAAGTCTCCGACCTCGTGAACGGCAAACGAGGCATCAGCAAAACGCAAGCAAAGGCCCTCGCCAAATACTTCGGCGTTTCCATCGAACTATTCATCTAGCCCCGCTCCAATAGGGCTGGGTGACCTTTGCGCAAAGTACGATGCCGCGCAGGCACAGGCACAGCGCGGCATCGTTTCACTTCCGGTAAAGTTGAGCTAACTGTTGCGCGCGTGCTTGCGGCGTCGCATCGCTAACAGCCCCGCCAACCCGCCTCCAACCTGCAGAACCGTGCTCGGTTCCGGCGCTGTCGCAACGAAACCACCCACCACCCCCTCTGGCGCAGTTTCCGTCAAAGCATTCGGGTCGTCCAGTATCCCATTCGCGTTAGCATCAGCCGCCGCCATCAGAATCCCTGCATTCGGCAGCGCGCCGTTGCTGAAAAACTCACCGATATAAGCCTTCCCATCCGTGCCCGCCACATTGAACGCCACCCCCAAACTGTCAAAATCTCCACCCGAGAACGGATAACCCGGGCAATCATCCGGAGAATTGCCAAGCGGGAAAAACAAATCATCGTAGGACAGTCCCGGCGTGGCCGTCGAAGTAGACGGGGTATACGCAACCGGGCTTGCCGATGTTCCAGTGGCTGGTGTTACATAGGAAATGGGTCCGTACAACCCGGTGATGTTCCCCGAGAAACCAGCGGTTGTATCTTTAAACGTTCCCGTGATTCCGGTGATTTCAAAAGTCTCGACCGCAGCCGCGCCAGACGTATTGCTCCCCACAAGAACCGCCGTGATGGTTCCGGAACTTGTCACCGTCGCGCTTGTAAAGGAAAAATGCCCCCTCTATCTATGGGCCACCCGAGGAGACGGCCACTCCGTGAGGGTAATCACACTTTCTGAAAACTAGCAATGCCAGTGGCCGGCCAAACAGAATCGGCATCTAATCCCAAGCCTATGAAAACGAGAGCGTTTCCTTTGCTACAAGTACAAAAGTTACTAAAACGCACAGAACGATCAATTGGTACTGAACGCGGGTCCACACGTCTCGCAGCTACGCCCGCTGTCCCGAATCTCCAGACTTTTGCGCTATACCAAATGAAAGGTCCATTCATGATTCGAAGAATGCTAACGGCAGCACTGGGCGGGATCCTCGGCGTCGCGCTGATTTTGACAGGTTTAGCAGTAATGCACGCGCCTTGGCTGTTGTTCTACGCCAAGCTCTGGATATTCTGGCTTTGGATTGCTGTCGCCTGCGGCGGTTTCACCATGTGGCTGGGTGAGAAACTCAGAATCGTCCCTACAGACGAAGAACTCAATCGCAAGTTAGGCCCCATCCGCTTGTTCGAGCCAGGCGACCTAAAATAGCAACGGCCATGGCGCAGCGTGGCGCTCCTACCCGGGTCAGGCCCGCAACTCCGCTAAACTAAAAGTCATGGAGAAACGCCTTCAGCAATCTATAAACAAGGAGCGCTCCACCCGCTTGAACCGCTGCCTTTACAAGACATGCAGCAGGTAACACTAACCATCTCCGATCCCTCCTCCGCCATCGACGAAGATCTGGCCGGATTCTTCACTCCCGCAGAGTGGCTCGACGCGCAGCGAGACCCCGTCACATGGACCGAAGTCCGGCAAGCACTGGCCGGAATTTCCGGCTCGCTCGCCGACGCCCTAGACGAGCAACGGCAAGAGCGTTGATTGCCTAAATATTTTCTCGACACGAGCGCTCTGGCGAAGCCGTATCACAACGAAGCCGGCTCGGAATACAGGGCCGAATCTTTCGCAATGAGCGACGTTGCGTTTTGTCTTGTCTCCCGGAGACCATGCCTTGCTTCTGCTTACCCGCACTGACCACAAGCGGACAGATTTCCGTCTCAATTACTCATCAGCGACGACGCCCACTGAATCGAATGCAAAGGGATAAGCGGGCGCAGTCCGAGCCAGCTATTTCAGCGCTTCATTAATCTCAATACCATGCTTCAGCACATCGGTCAAAAGTTCAGGCAGACCAATACCCTTTTCCGCCGCCCTGCGCGAAAAATATTCCCAAACCGCCTGTTCGATCGACGTAGGCAAGAAAACCTTTGCACCCGGCGGTATGTGATGCAGACCTCGCACGCCGGTGCTGAAATCGATCTCAGCCGGCATCTCGTCATCCTCGACGGGTCTGTCACTCATATTCCCTATTATTAACATAACTGCGGATCTCATTTTGTGTCGCCTGTCGGGCAGAGATGAGACGAACCGTCGTGACCCCGGGGCCAGAGTCCGACCAAAGATACGCCACCGCAAGAATCGTACCGTTGTTCGCCCAGCCGATAGAAAACCAACGTTCTTCCGTCTCGCTATGCCTAACATCTGCGAGAGTCACTAGTCGCGGGTCACGAAAGACTGTCGACGCAGCCTCGAACGTCACTCCATGCTTGCGAACGTTAGTGGCGGCCTTATTCTCGTCCCACTCGAATTGGATTTGCTTGCCGTCCAACATCGAATCTCCGCTGACATCTCAACCGTTGCAGAGTGTGAAAGCTGAGGGACGTGGAACGCGCCAAACCGGTCACAATTCCTGCAGCTTTATTTTCACCCTCCAACCCATTGAAACCACAAGCCCAACTCAAAAACACGCCCACCAAACCGCACCCGGGCTGCGCTAGCCTTCAGACAAAAGAGCAGCCCTGCTTTTCGCCCACTCGAATCGCACCGCTTGTTCAACAGTTATTTGAAATCCGAATATCGTTCACCAATCGTCGGCGAAGAATTGGCTTCGTTTCGCCCAAACACCATTTCTTCGCCCTCGTGCGACCTAAGAATAAGTCCCGCAAACAGCGCCACTAACTCGCACAACCACGCTAACAAACAAAGCAAACAAAACCGCTTACACCATTCCGTTTCGCAAAAAACGCTTTTTCTTCGCCCCGTTTTTCAGCTTCAGTGATTCAGCAACGACGAAGAAATCCCCGGCGCATGCAAATGAATAATCCCCCGACGCAACGCAATCGTCACCGCATGTGTCCGGTCCTTCGCCCCCAACTTCGCCAAAATACTCTGCACATGCGCCTTCACCGTCCCCGGCGCCGTTCCCAAAACATCGCCTACTTCCTTATTCCCCAACCCCTTCGCCACCAGCCCCAGCACCTCCACCTCCCGCGGCGTCA
>PMQB01000609.1 GCA_003169195.1 Bryobacterales bacterium | reverse complement strand
GACTGCTCGCCGACCTGCATCACGCAGCCCATGATCACGTCCTCGATCTGGTCGGGCGCGGCGCCGCTGCGCTCGACCAGCGCATCCAGCACGGAAGCGGCGAGATCGGCTGGATGCCAGCCGGCGAGACGTCCTCCCTTGCGGCCGCCTGCGGTGCGTGCGGCGGCGACGATATAGGCCTCGGCCATGACTGTTCTCCCTGATTGTTATGGGTGCTGTTGGAATGACGGGCGGGATTTAAGTGGCGACGGGTGATTTAGTCAATCAATCAATTAACTCTTGAGTGCCGACCCGGCATCGGGTTATCTGCCCCCGCGCAACTCCTCGACAGGCAGGCATGGGATCACCGTTGAATACCAGCGTACCGACCAGGCTTCCGGGCGGCAGAAACGCCACCGCCGAAAAGCTCCTCGTCGCGGCGAGCGAGCTGATGATCGAGCGTTCCTCGATCGAGGTATCCCTGAGCGACATCGCGCAGAAATCGGGCGTCAACGCCGCCCTGGTGAAATATCATTTTGGCAACAAGGACGGCCTGCTGCTGGCGCTGTTGGCGCGGGATGCCGCGACCGAAATGGCCCAGCTCGAATATCTCCTGGCGCAGAAGATGGCGCCGACCGCGAAACTGAAGCTGCATATTGCCGGCATCATCCGGGCCTATTACCAGTTCCCCTATATGAACCGGCTGATTCATTACCTGCTGCACGAGAGCAGCGCGGACGCCGCCGACGAGGTCTCGAAATTCTTCGTCGCGCCCCTGCTGGATTTCCATCGCCGCCTGCTGGCGGAGGGCATCAAGTCCGGCGAGTTTCGCGAATACTACAAGACACAGTACGCCTCAAGATAGGACGCATGAAGGGTATCATTCTCGCCGGCGGATTGGGCTCGCGTCTGCGCCCGCTGACCAAAGTCACCAACAAGCATCTGCTGCCGATTTACGACAAGCCGATGATTTATTACCCGATCCAGACGCTCGTGGAAGCTGGCATCCAAGACCTGCTCATTGTGACGGGCGGACGGAATTCGGGCGACTTTTTGCGGTTGCTGGCCAATGGCAAGGAATTCGGCCTGAAGCACATTAACTACACCTACCAGGAAGGCGAAGGCGGGATTGCCGAGGCGTTGGCGCTGGCCGAGCACTTCTCGGATGGCGACCAGATTTGCGTCATCCTCGGCGACAACATCATTGAAGGCTCGATTGCCAGTGCCGTAGCCGATTTCAAGAAGCAGCAGCGCGGCGCCAAGATCCTGTTGAAAGAAGTACACGACGCAGAGCGCTTCGGTGTGGCTGAAATCGTGGGCAGCAAGATTGTCGGGATTGAAGAAAAGCCGGTCAAGCCGAAATCGAAGTACGCCGTCACCGGTATCTATATGTATGACGGCTCCGTGTTCGACAAAACGCGCACGCTGAAGCCTTCGGCGCGCGGTGAGTTGGAAATTACCGACGTGAACAATGCTTACATCCGCGAAGGCACCATGACGTTCAACTATTTGGACGGCTGGTGGACCGATGCGGGCACCTTCGAATCTCTGTTACGCGCCGCGAACTTGGTGGAGGAGACGCAGAAGCTGCGATCACCAGCAATGGCTGCGGCTGCCGGACGGGACTGCGAATGAGCGCCGCGGCGACAGCATTAGGGGTGACAGACGCTGGTATGGAATTAGTTGTTCCCAAAGCGGAGCCGGGAATCGGGAAAGTGATTCTTTCTCCCACCGATGCGGAGTTGATTGCCGGGGTAGAGATCAAACCGTTTTCGCTTTGGCCGGATGACCGCGGATACTTTCTAGAGATTGCGCGCTTGGGGCAAGGCTTAGTGGCCGGTTTTCCGGCGGAAGGCAGCCAGGTTTCGGCAGCACTAAACTACCCAGGCATCATCAAAGCGTTTCACTACCACAAGTTTCAGACCGATTACTGGGTGGCTGCCGCCGGTTTGCTGCAAGTGGTATTGGTGGATTTGCGCTGCGATTCGAAGACGTACGGCAAGAAGAACACTCTGTATGTAGGCGCACTACGGCCTTGGCAGTTGTTGATTCCGCCGGGCGTGGGACATGGCTACAAAGTGATTGGCGAGCAACCCTCGGTGCTGGTCTACATCACAAACCGCACCTACGATCCAAAAGACGAGGGGCGCATTCCTTACAACGATCCACAGATTGCTTACGATTGGGAGCTGCAACATAAATGAAGCTGTTCGTAACCGGAGGGGCTGGCTTCATTGGCTCATGCTTTGTGAGAACCGCACTGGCGGAAGGCTGGGCGAAGCAGGTTGTTAATTTCGACAAGCTGACCTATGCAGGCAATTTGGAAAACGTGGCCCCGATCGCCGGGCACGCGGGCTATCGTTTTATACAAGCCGATATTTGCGACGCCCAGGCGGTAGAGAAAGCGCTGCGCGAGGAAGCGCCCGATGCAGTTGTGCATTTCGCGGCGGAATCACATGTCGACCGCAGCATTCACTCCCCTGCCCCGGTAATTCAGACCAATTTCAACGGCACATTCACCTTGCTGGAAGCAGCGCGGCGTTTGAACATTGCGCGCTTTGTTCACGTGTCTACCGACGAAGTGTACGGCAGTATTGAAGAGCCGCACGATGCGGACGAAAATTATCCGCTGCGCGCGAGCAGTCCGTATTCAGCATCGAAAGCGGGTTCCGATTTATTGGCGCTCTCGTATCACACGACGTACAAGATGAATGTCTGTGTGACGCGCGCGTCGAACAACTACGGGCCGTATCAGTTTCCCGAGAAGCTCATTCCGCTGATGATTTCGAATGCCTTGGAAGACAAGCCATTGCCGGTGTATGGCGATGGGCAGCAGGTGCGCGATTGGCTTTATGTAGAGGACCATTGTCGGGCGATTCGCGCTGTTCTGCAAAAAGGGCGAGCGGGTAATGTATACAACGTGGGCGGCAACTGTTCGCTGCCGAATTTAGAGGTAGTCCAGCGCATTTTGAAGGCGACGGGCAAACCCACGAGCCTGATCACGCGTGTCACAGACCGGCCGGGGCATGACCGGCGCTACGCTCTGACCAACTCTAAACTCACCGGCGAAACAGGTTGGGCGCCACAGATGGATTTCACACGAGGGCTGCAGGCCACGGTGGACTGGTACGTTCAGCACAAAGCTTGGGTAGAACACATCAAGAGCGGCGAGTACCGGCGATTTTACGAGCTCAACTATTCGCAGCGCGTCAGCTAGCCTCCTCCCCGTCTCGATATAATTCACTGAAGAGCAAATCCTTTCGGTGGATCGATCCCAGCAAACCAATTCGACGCGCGAGGCCCTGAGAAAGATCAGACAGGACACGCGCCAGACCAGATCGCTTGACACGCTGCGCCAGCAATTCGAGCAGTTGCAGAATCTCCGTCGGCAATCGATGGACGATTTTGATCTGCAGGTGATGATTGGCGACATTCATCAGGAGATCGTCGACCGCGCGCGGTATCTGCGCGGCGATGCGCCCGCGCCTTCGCCTTCCGCGCCAAAGGACGATCACTCCGTCATTTTTCAGGCGCCTGTTTCCGCGCCCAAAGAGATCGGACCGTTGTCGGCACCACCGCCGGCTGCTCCCATAGCTATGCCGCCAGTGGCCTCAGCACCATCGCCGCCGCCTGCACCTGCGCCAATGACGGTAACCCCGCCGCGGCCAGTGGTGGATAGAACCGACGCCGCCGAGATTCCGCCCGAAGTAACGAGAATCGATCCGAAGAGTTGGCAAACTATCGTTGGTTTGGCGGTGTTTCTGAGCGTCATTGCGTTGGCCGTCGCATTTTACTTGATCCAAACTGCTCGCAAGTTGAATTTCCCCGACGAAAATCGGGCCAAGACCGAACAAGCGGGTAAGCCGAAAGACACCAGTTCTCCGCTAGCAGTCTCTATTTCGCCCACGCTTCGGCTCTATACAGATCTGACGGCGGGAGTGGTGACCGTTGACGGGCAGGCAACACGCGCGCTGGTAGACGGCGAATTGATGCTCGATAACTTACCGGCGGGTCAGCATTCGTTCAAACTGACGGCGCCAGGCGGTTCGGCATCGTTTCAATTCGACGTGGTGGGCAAGAATGCACCAAAAGTGTTGGGCGCTCCGCAAGCCAGCAATGCATTAGTGGTCTTGGTGTCGCAGCAAGACGGACATGGACAGTTAGTGACAAGCGCGGGACCATCGGACGTGTTGGTCGACGGCGCCATGGTTGGCCAAGCCACCGCCGGCGGATTGGAATTGGTGGGGCTGGGTTCGGCCGATCACGACTTGAAAGTCGTCCATGAACGCGATAGCCAGCTCTTCCGTATGACCTACACGCCGGCCCCGGTGCTCACGGTGTATGTAAAGTCCGATCCCAACACCGGCATTATCCAGGTGGTGACGGCGGGCGAAGACGGAGTGGAAGTCTATATAGACGACGTTCTCTTCCGGCGGCGTAGTGATCACGGACAAGTGCGCATCTCAATCCGCGCGGGGCGCTATCCTATTCGCGTTCACAAAGACGGCTTCACTGATCCGCCCATGCAATGGGTGGAGGTGAAAAAAGCCGAAGTAACCCAAGCGCAGTTTGAGTTTTCGGCGGCGGGCGGTGTGGCGTCGCTGCAAATTCGCGGAGCCGCGCCGGGCACCACGACCTATGTGGATCAAAATTTTGTCGCAGCGATTGGCCCTGACGGAGCAGCGAAAATTTCGAACATCAAACCAGGCGAACATATCATTGAGCTGCGGCATGAGCAAGCCATTACTAAGCGCATGCAGAAGACGTTTAAGCCCGGTGAAGTGCTAACGCTCGCCGGCGCAGATGTGGCGCTTGAGAAAACTTCGCTGGACGCTGGCAAACCAGCTGCAACTGTGGCGTCGCCTGCTGTCACTGACGACAAAACCAAGCCCGGCACTGCGCCTGTGGGCGGTGAAAATCAAGCCGAAGGTGTGCACGTACAAAAAGGCGGCGGTTTCATTCCTTACGACACGCCGAAAGCGGCGGGCCATTATTCGTTTCGCACACAGGGTCATGTGGGCGGCCTTCTGAAGAAAGGCAAGCTGCAGTGGTACGCCGCTTTTCAGGACAACAACAATTACGTCTTGTTCGTCTTGGATGGCAAACACGCGGAAGTGCGCGAGGTGCGGCACGGGAAAAGTATTTTGTGGAACAGGGTGGCGTGCCCAGTGGATTCCGCCAGTTGGGTACAAGTGGATTTGACCGTGAAGCCGGGCGCGGTGAGTTCGCGCATCAAAACGGCGGGCGAAGGTTGGACCGATTTAGGATCGGTGGCCAGCATTGGCCGCGACTTTACGCAAGATAAGGTAGGATTCTATATTCCCCCTAATGATGAAGTGGCGGTTTCAAATTTTAAGTTTGCCAGTCGATAGCGGCGGCGAAATAGACGGATCATACTTTGGACGAAAAAGCGTTTTACAAAGAATCGGAAGTAACGAAGCCGGCCAAACTGAACTGCTCTTATTGCAGAACAGTAGATGAATATCAGTTGCGTTGGCTGCAGCGGAAGAAAATTGCGGCGCTGCCGCGCCATGCCGATGAACGGGACCGCGCCAAGTTTGCGAAAGCGCAGAGCTATCTTGTCCTTTTAGACGATAAGATCTCTTGCAAGAAATGCCGCCGGATGTTTGAAATCTCGGGCATCAAGACGACGGCGTTCTTGACAGATTAATCGATGTACTGATAGGCTACGGTTGTCAGGAACTCCGGGAACTCGGTGGCTTTAGTCATCTCTCCGAAGATCTGAGCCGCGAGCGGGAATTTACCCGCGTCGAACCGGGCCGCGCCAAGTTGGGTGCGCAGCTTTTCCACCACACCGGGAATGGCGGCGATGACCGCATCCACAGTTATGACGTTGCCGCTGGCCGTCCGTGCGTTGTGGTGCGCCCACTGCCAGAGTTGCGCGCGAGAGATTTCCGCGGTGGCGGCATCTTCCATTAAATTGTAGATGGGCACGCACCCGTTACCGTTCAGCCAAGATTCGAGATATTGCAAGCCAATATCGATGTTCATCTCCAGACCTTTTTCAGTAATATCGCCGGGGGGAATCGCCAATAGATCGGAGGCGGAGATGGAAACTTTATTCAGACGCGAAATCTGATTCGCTTGCGGCATGTTTTCGTCGAAGATAGTCTTCGCTACAGAGACGAGGCCGGGGTGCGCGACCCAGGTGCCATCGTGGCCGGCGGTAACTTCGCGGAGTTTATCCTGCCGAACTTTGGCGAAGGACGCATCGTTGGCGGCGGGGTCATTCTTGATCGGAATCTGCGCGGCCATGCCGCCCATGGCGTGAATGCCGCGGCGGTGACAAGTATGAATGAGCAATTCCACATACGACTTGAGGAAGTGCTTGTCCATGGTCACTAACGAACGGTCGGGCAGCAGGCAATCGGCGCGGTGGCTGAACTTCTTGATGAAGCTGAAGATGTA
>PMQB01000608.1:8643-22479 GCA_003169195.1 Bryobacterales bacterium | reverse complement strand
TTTGGCCTTGGGCGAATTCGGTGAGAGTGCCTTGGTCGCCAGGAATTTGGAGTAAATAGTGGCAGTGAGCTCAAACACAATCCTGGGTGGCCGGTGTTGACTAGCACCCCCTAGAAGGCAAAAATGGAAGCCTCTTTAGTCCGAAGTTCCTAAGCCTCGGCGTGTCGAGCGTTGATAAATCAACAAGTTAGCTGGAATGGTTGGAGGGGTTACTGCCTACAACGAGAGATCAGTTGAGTTTGAGGGGAACGGCGAGCAGATCGAAAGCGCGTTGTTGGAGGGGAGTGGGGCGAGTGAGCATATCAAAGGCAGCTCTGGTTTTGTCGTTGGGTTGATTTTGTTCTTGGCAAGGGTGGCGAGGTCGGCGTGGAGAGTCTGAAAGCTATGGACTTTCAAGCCGTCGGCGGTGAGTTTGTTGTGAGCTTTGCGTTTGGAAGACAAGGAGCGAGTGGCGGGAGCGACGATGGAGGCGCGAGCGGCTTGAGCTTGTGGTTTGTCGTCACCGTCGAAGGGAAGAGGAGCGAGGAGTTGCCGCATGTGCCATTCGACATAGTAGGCCAATACGCAAAGGAAGACGTGGGCTCTAACGCGGTCGGGTAGGCGATGATGGATGGGCCGGACGTGAAGATCAACTGTTTTCAAGCTGCGAAAAGCGCGCTCGACGCCCGACAAGCTTTTGTAGCTGGCCACGACTTGCGGACTGGATAAGGCTTCCTGTTGCACGTTAGTGCGGATGACGTAAATGCCATCCAGACTTTGTTCCCGTTCGATGTTAGCGGTTTTGCGTTCGTAGTGAAAGCTGTCGTCTTCGATGCGCAATTGAAAATGCTTGCCCATTTTGAAGCGGTTGAGCACTTTGCCGGCACGGACGCCAATGTTGTTCTTGCCCCGCAGCGGACGCCGGGGCCGTTTAGCAGCTGCGGCAATCTTGGCCAACTGTTTTTCCGTAGCGGCCAACAGCTCGGGCCGTTTGCGCGCCCGCTCTTCGGCCAGCAACGGATTGAAACAGGCAACTAAACGCTCGCCCGGAAAATCTGGGTGGACGATCTCAACCAAATCGGTCTGATCGAATAAAGACATCTGCAAGCGGCCGTCCTTGGCCAATTTTTGAATCTGCGTGGCGCGCAAGGCGAGATCCATTGGATGCCGGGCGAGGCGGGCAGATCGTGGCGGATGCGTGCGCTTGTCAGCATGCCGCGGTCACCGACCAGCACCACATTTTGCAAACCAAAACGCGTCCGGAGTTTGGCGGTTTGCGAGGCGACGGTTTGGGGTCGCCCGTGTTGCCCTCAAACACTCCGACAGCGACGGGGCATCCCCGCGTATTGGTCAGGAGACCAAAGACGATCTGCGGCTTGCCGGATTTATCTCGGCGAAACAGCCTTCGGNNTACGAGGAGTTACACGGACCTCCCGGTCTCGCTTATACTTCGCCCCAAGCCTTTCTGTTACACAGCGCTGGTTGGGTCTTCGACAAAATTCTCGGTAATGAAGGATGCCGACACGCAAGTGAAGGCCATCTTCATAGAAGTCGGCAAGATCTTCAAAGACCCCAAGAAGTTCTTTGGCGCAGCCTGGGCCTCCGCCAGCGGCGACTACGTCAAAAAATGGCACGAGTTCGAAAGTCTCGCGAAAACCGGCCGAGCCGTCGACCAATTCAAAGCAGGCGTCATCGCCGGTGAAGTCCTCACGACCGTCGTCCTGACTGTTCTAGCAATCATAAGCGGCGTCGGCGCCGCCGTCAGTACCGGCGAAGCCGTAGTCGGCGGAGTCCGCACCCTCCTCGGCGCCGCCGAAGTCACCGAAGCCGCCGCAAACACCCTCGCCAAAGAAGCCCCCGAACTCGTNNGAGCCGCCATTATCAAACAAAAAAACTCTCGATCAGATCCCTCATGCCCGGCGCAACGGCAGGCTCGCTGGGAAGCAACACCCGAAAACTGGGGTCCCATTCAACGAGAAAGGGTATCCTATTTTCGACTCTGCGTATTCAACTGATCTGCCACCAGAATTGCAAGGTCCCGATGTTTCGGACACAACACAATTCAAGTACGCGACCAAGCAGCTCAAGCAAGAGATTGCGAACAATCCTGAGATGGCTGACCAATTTACTCCGCAGCAGCTTGACGAAATCAATAGCGAATCGCCTAAAATAGAGGATTACACTTGGCATCACAACGAAAACGGAGTCACCCTCGATCTGGTTGATCAAGACATTCACGCGCAGACTGGCCACGATGGTGGCCGGGTGTTGACTGGCGGGAGACCCTAGAGGGTAAAAATGGCAGCCTCTTTAACAATCTTCGGTAGGAAATCCGACTACTCCGGAGCTCTGTCTAAAATTCGATCGGTAACATCCTTTCCAGTCGACGTTGTAGGCGATCCGGACAACTGGCAGTCCGCTACAGTAAAAGACCCACGATCAACTCTGACGTTTAACCCCATGACAAAAACACGTCCTGGCGATCCCTTTTCCAAAATTATTCTTGGTGCTGCGAACTTCTTTAGAAGAATCAAGACAGAGGCCGTGGCAAACCAGAACTATTTAAAGGACTCTATCTTCAAGACTACCCTCCTAATCGGTGTCGTGGCCGAACCTGAACTGACCGAAGAGACAGGAGACTTTGATTTGATCTTTGCGGTAGCTGAATCCTGTGACGGCTTGATCTTTAACGGGAGCGGAATGGTCGATGCTTCTGGGGATCTTATCCTTGACGATACTGGTGACTACGATCGGCTATTGACCTAAATCGGACCTGAGAGGGAATTGGTGCCAGGACACTCAAACACCAGCCCAGTCAACTTGAGTCGCCGCTAAGTGCCCGTAAATACACTTCGCGGACCGAGCGTATTGCACCTCGTCGGTAGCATGTAACCAAACCCTAGAAGTCGACTCCCATGAGTCTAAATGATTTCGTCATCCATTCTCGGGACACAAGGCGTCCACTCCATTGATGCCACCCTCGCACAGACTGACTTCCTCGGCGACGGCTACGTCTTCGGAACCTTGATGCGCAACCAATATCCTAATTCCATAAAAATCGAACTCCTCCCTTCCCCTCAACTCACGCAAGCCCTCCCATCCCTCGCCACCATCCTCCAAGCCTGCGTTGCCGACGGCGCCAGTGTCGGCTTCCTCCTCCCGTTCCCCCTCGAATCCGCCCTCGCCTACTGGCAAAAACTCCGCCCTGCCCTCGCCGCCAACGAAATCAAAATCCTCATCGCGCGCCTCAACGGCGAAACCGTCGGCACTGTCCAACTCCACCTCGCCACCCCTGCCAACGGTCGCCATCGTGCTGAAGTCGCCAAACTCCTCGTCCATCCCAAAGCCCGCCGCCAAGGCATCGCCAGCCAACTCATGCAAGCCGTGGAAGCACTAGCTAAGGCCGAACACCGCACCCTCCTCGTCCTCGACACTTGCACTGCCGACCACGCCGAACGCCTCTACCAATCCCTCGGCTGGCAAACCGCCGGCATCATCCCCGAATATGCTCTCTCCACCGCTGGCAGCCTCTGTCCCACCACTTTAATGTTCAAAATCCTCGCATGAATCCAATCCGCCGCCCTGCTCTCTGCATCCAATGTAGTTATGATCTATAAACTTTTACTCTCAACCACCCTTGCCGCCGTTTCTATGTTCGCCGCCTCCAGCATCTACGATTTCACTCTCAACTCCATCACCGGCCAGCCCGTGCCTCTCTCGCAATACAAAGGCAAAGTCGTGCTCGTCGTCAACGTCGCCAGCAAGTGCGGCTTCACTCCGCAATATAAAGGTCTCGAAGCGGTCTACAAAAAGTACGAGTCCAAAGGCCTGGTCATTCTCGGCTTCCCGGCCAATAACTTCGGAAGCCAGGAACCCGGCACCAACTCCGAGATCCAATCCTTCTGCTCTCGCACTTATAGCGTAACCTTCCCCATGTTTTCCAAAATCTCCGTCTTAGGTTCCGACCAAGCGCCTCTCTACCAATACCTGACCGGCAAGAAAACCGACCCCACTTTCGCCGGCGACATTGGCTGGAACTTCACCAAATTCCTGGTCGACCGCAACGGCAAAATCGTCGCCCGTTTCGATTCCGCCGTGGAGCCCGAATCCAGCGAAGTCACCAAAGCCATCGAAACCGCGCTCCAGCAATAATCGGTTAAGGTGGGGCGGCGCCGCGCGGCTATCCGCTAGAATTGGGAAGCTCACCCGATGCCCAACAGCCAACCAGCGCTCTCCCTAATCCACCACATCGCACGAATCTTGCTCGGCGTGGCCTTAGCCTTCGCGGGCATCTCTCATCTGACCTGGTCTCGTACCGAATTCCTAGCGCAAGTCCCGCCCTGGGTGCCGCTCGGGGCTGATACCGTCGTTTTGCTATCCGGTGTCGTCGAAATCGCTCTAGGTTTATCGCTGGTTTTCTTAACGCGCTACAAGTTCCCAGTAGGCTGGCTCGCCGCCGCCTTCTTCGTTCTCGTCTTCCCCGGCAACATCGCACAACTCATGTACCACCGGGATGCTTTTGGCCTTAACACCGACCGCGCGCGAACAATCCGCCTCTTCTTCCAACCCGTTCTCGTCCTCTGGGCATTGTGGTCAACCGGCGCGTGGCGTCAATATCGCCAGAGTCGGCAACGAGCTATCAAAGGTTGAACAGGGTTGAGTACCTTTCAAACGGTGGAAGGTATTTCGGCGTCCAAGACTTTAGCGCCATCGTGCGGTTTCTGTTCGTGCGCCTGACGCAGAAGGACCACAAAAGACGTACCCGCCTCGCTGGTAACAAAAGTGGCCGTCCCCCCATGAGCTTCCGCTGCCTGCCGGACAATAGCCAGCCCCAGGCCGGTTCCGTTCGATTTGCCTTGAGTAACAAACGGCTCGAACAATTTGGACCGGATCGCGGCGGGTATGCCCGGCCCATTATCGGTGACTTCGAATCGCGTCAGTTCGCCCTCGCGAGCAACCCTAACACGAATGGAGGGATTCGGCGTCGACGTGTCCTCTAAGGCCTCCGCAGCGTTCTGAACTAGATTGAGCAGCGCGCGTTGCAGCTTCTTCCCATCAGCGTAAACTGTATCGACTCGCTCGGCATCGAATCGCAGCGAAATCCCACTCACGGCAAGCTTGTCTTCAACTCTTTGGCGGATGGCTCGGAACAGATCCGTAGTTTTTATCAAAGTCGGGCAAGCCGCTGAATTTCGCGTGAATGAAAGAAGATCGGCAGCAAGAGCAAGGGCTTCTTCGGAGGCGCAGTACATAACATTCAGCATTTCTTCCAAAACATCATGGTCGCCGGGCGAATCGCGAATCAGACCGATGGCACCCTGAATAGCGCCGATGGGTGAGCGAAGATCGTGAGCTACCTTGCCGATGGCAAGCCCCACAGCCGCCAGTTTCTCAGCTCGCATAACTTGCTCATGCAAACGAAGATTCTCAATCGCCTGCCCTGCATGCCGAACGAAGAGATCAAGCAGGTAAAGCTTTTCGCTGTTCAAGCGCTCCGAACGCTCAAGCAGCGCAACCAGATCATAACGATCCAGACGAAAGCAAACGAAATCACGCTCTAACCCCTTGTCCAGTTCATCGGTCGGCACTGATAGGCGATCCAGGTATCCGGCCGCAACAGATTCATGACGAAGAGAACCTGTGGCAAAGAGTTGTTCAAAGCGGCCATTGTTTTGCCGTTGCGCCAAGATGGCAGACTCTGTCCCAACCCAGCCAATAACTTGATGGAAAACGTGGTCCAGAAGCGCGTCCAACTCAGTGGCATTGACCTTCAGCGTCCCAATCAAATCGATGAGTCGCTCCAGCCGCCGCAGCTTGTTCCAGTCATATACGGCTTTCGTCGCAATCTGTTTGATTTCTTCGGGAGCAAACGGCTTCAAATGATACCCGACATTTGGACCCGCGCGCTCCACAACCTCTTCTATACTGCTATCGCTATAAGCTGTCACAAAAACAACTTCCGCTTGGCGGTCGATTTCCCGGATGTGCTGCACGGTTTCAATACCATCCCAGCCAGGCATCCGCATGTCCACGAAGATCGCCGCGTAAGGCCGCCCTGCCGCGTTGGCGATTCGAACCATCTCGTATCCCGCCTTCCCAGTCGCCGCCTCATCCACCGTAAACGTCAATAGTCCCGACGAAGGCTTCGGCTTCGGCGGGAGTTCCTCGAATAGATCGGCTTCGAACGACTCTAGCTCCTGATTGTCTGGCTTCCTGGATGCCAGGATGAGGCGGATACTATCACGCACTACCTCCTCATCGTCGATCACTAGGATTCGACTGTTGGTTTTATCAAGCATGATGGTTCTCACTTTCAGCACTAGTTAGATCGATAGTCACCGTGGCGCCGTGCCCAATTCCGGCGCTCTCCATCCAAATCCGTCCACCGTGCGATTCCACCGTGTTGCGGCAACTCGCCAAGCCCAGGCCGGAGCCAGTCGCTTTTGTTGTCGCGCCGCGCTCGAAGAAAGCCTCTGCCTTTTCCGCTGGAAAACCGCTTCCACTGTCTTTAAAAGTCAATCGAACCCAGCCAGGCTTCAGATGTTTGCCCACGATTTCTAGAAAGCGCTCTTGCCGGCCTCGTTCCCCTTGGTCGAAAGATTCGCAAGCGTTCCGGATCAGATTGCCAAACACTTGCACCATTCGTGTCCGGTCCAGCAGCAGGCTTGGCAGATCGGCATCCAGGCGACGAATCAATTTGATACCGCGCTTTTCAAGCCCAGCCGATTGGATCGCAACGGCATCGTGAACCAACTCGGTCAAGATCACCCGACTCCGCGGTCCAGCGCCACGCTGATGTACGTATTGCCTCTGAACGGATAGAATTTCCTGAACATGCGAGACGGAACTCGCCAGCGAACGAACGTGTTCCCGCAGCGTGATTTCACGCTGCCGAAGGTTTCGCTCTAGCGCAGAAGCAAGTCCGCCCAGTGCGACCGCCTTTCGCTCACCCAAAACAGAGGCTAACAACGCGGTTTGAGATTGCAGCAGCGAACTCATGCGAGAAAGGCTTTCAATCTCAGGCCACGCTGGTTCCGCCAAAAGTTGAGCCGACCGCGTCCCAATACCCGTGATCGCATTGCCGATGTCGTGCAACACCGTGGCCGCCATTTCTACGCGACCGGATTGCACCGCCTGCGCTTCGAGGGCTTCCCGCGTGCGATGTTCCGCTTCCACGACCGAAGTGACGTCGTCGAAAGAGATCATCAAGCTATCGGTGTCCAGACGAATCGCTGTAAACGACAAATGGACAATCGGTTTTTGCCCCTTAAGCAGAATCCTCCGATTGACGAAGATTTCGCCCGTAGCGGATGACGTTTCAAGCTGCTCGACAATCTCTGAAGCAAAGGGGCGAATCAGATCAAAAAAGTTCCCGAGTCCAGCAGCGATAGCGATGGGCATCAGGAGCGCCACGCCCCGCGCATTCAGCAGACGAATGACACCACGGTCATCGATTTCAGCCAAACCTACGGGACACTGGTAGATGAACTGGAGCAGCAGGCTTTCATCCTGCTTAACCTCGGCTTCAAGTGAGAGCGGAGCCATCGGAACCTTACGGCCGATCTTCCCGTTCCACCACTAGAAACTGCCGCCCTTGCTCTGCCGATTTGAGTAGCCGCAGACGAACCTTGACCGGTCGCAACCGATAACTAAACACGTAGTTGACCATTTCATCCAGTTCCGCTGCTTCGTAACGCAAAGACACCATGTAGTTGTTCGTGCACGGCGCAATCTCGGTGAAGAAGTGACGCCCGATTACATTCGCGGGGGATAAGCCCGACAAACGGGATTCCCAAAGGTTGTAAGCGGTTACCACATGATCTAGCCCCATTGCGACAATTCCAAAGTCAGCCAGATCATAGGCGTCCGCGTTGAGCGCGCATAACGCCGAAAGCAAATGGGGTTGATCGAAGCGCACGTTCAACTGTTCGGTTTGGTTGGCGGCTGAAGACAGCTCAACTGTTGATGCCATATCCTTGATGTGGAATCTCGGTTGGATAATTCTCTTTCGGTTGATCTCCCCCAACGCTTGCTTTGGACCCAACCGCCGCGCGCTTCTGCCGGCGAGCGGAACAATGGCCGGGAAAGCTTTGAAAGTAAACACTCAGACCTTCGACATATTCAGTTCGTGCGCAACGATCAATCCCCTCTTGACAACCTTCATCGGTTCGTGCACACTAACCGTAAGTGGACACTTACCTACAAGCCGGCCTTGACGCCTTGGGCGACGCTAGTCGCATGGCGATCTTCCAAAAACTCTCGGCCGGGCCGATCGCCGTAAACGAGCTTGCCAGCACTCTGCCGATAAGCCGTCCAGCGGTTTCCCAGCACCTGCGCGTACTGAAAGACGCAGGGCTTGTCCTCGATAGTAAAGAAGGAACGCGCCGCTTATATCAGTTGAACCCGGAAGGTGTCGCTCGTCTCCGCACTCACTTTGATCGAATGTGGAGCAACGCCTTGAATGCCTTCCAAGCCGCCGCTGAAAAAGAATCTAAAGGAGCAAGAAAGCCAAATGTCAAACCCCGTCGCCGAAGCGGTCGTACGTAAAACAGTTCTCGTCAAGGTCCCCCTTGAACGCGCCTTTAACGTGTTCGTCCAGCAAATGGAAACCTGGTGGCCCGCCACTCATCATATTGGCAAGACGCCGTTTAAGGCCATCTTCATCGAGCCGCTCGTCGGTGGCCGCTGGTATGAAATAAATGCGGAAGGCGCCCAGTGCGAATGGGGCAAAGTTCTCGCTTGGAACCCTCCGCATCTCGTCACCTTCTCATGGCACCTCGGCCCTGGTCATGACCAAGCCGATTGGAAGTTTGATCCTGACCTTGCAAAGTCCAGCGAAGTGGAAATACGCTTCACCCCTCAATCGCCCTCTACCACCCTCGTGGAACTCACGCACAGCAAGTTAGAGCGCCATGGGGAAGGGTACGAACAACTGCGCGCCCTCTTCGACGGTCCCGGCGCCTGGAGCGGTATTCTCGCACTGTACGCCAAAGCGGCAGACGGAGGTCAATCGTGACCAAACCTGCACTCTTCTTGCGCATCGCCTCAGTCATGACTTTCATTCACGCTCTCTTGCATACCGTTGGCGGAGTTTTTGGAAAGGTTGCGCCCGGCCCGGCCACTATCGCCGTTCAGGCAATGAAGCTCAACCAGTTTCTCTTGCTCGGCCACACACGCAGCTACTGGGATTTTTATTTGGGCATGGGATTGGCTGTTTCCATAGTCCTCACGGCCGAAGCCGTGGTCTTCTGGCAGTTGGCCTCGCTGGCAAAAACCGACGCCGCTCGCCTACGCCCCATCATTGCAACATTGCTGGTTGCATATGGATTGTTGAGCGTAAATTCCAGTTTGTATTTCTTTTTTGGCCCCGTGATCACAGAGATCCTCATAGCCGCTTGCCTCGCTTTGGCTTTCATTACCGCCAAGCCTCACGCAAGTCAGAGTGTCACTTCGAGTTCCCGCTTCCTAGCTACCGACCAGAACAAAGCGTTCTGAGGCAATTTCCTGATGCGGTGACAAGCTGCTCTGGAAATCTCGCCAAGGCGCAATTTTCCAGACAGATCGACCCAGCGCACTTCCTGCGCCCGTCAGAAATGCAAGTCCAAGGAGGACCATCACGGTCACGACGGCCCAACGCTGCTCAGAGCAATCTACGGCAGCGTCGACAAACTGAATCAGTGCGGTCAGCGTAAGGAAATCGCCGAGTACTTTGCCAGCCCGCAACGCCCGAGCGCCCGCAAGCCGCGCGGTGAGCGACAAGTTCCGAGAGATCAAGTAGCCCGCAAAGATGCGAGCCGCGTTGTTCATCTGCTCCCCTTTTCCTGCGAGCAGCGCCGGATTGAGTAGCGCTAAAAAAGCTCCGAGAGCCAAGAGGGACACCCCAAAAGAGTGATAACTTGAACCCGCGCGGGAGGATGCCAATTTGAATACGACAGTTGCTCGAGTGGCGGATGGTCAGAATGGTCGCGCACGTACGGTCTCTCCGTTCGCAAAACATCATCGAAGCGAGTGTTAACCCGAGCGGACCTAGCGCGAAGCTATTGCCGCAAAATGGCTCTCATTTCGATCCCATCGAGTTAGACGACGATAGTCTAGGCGGCCTTCCTCTTCGGTGCCGGCTACTTCACCTTTCGCGCTTCCTCTGAGTAGCGAGGCTCCACCTTCGACACCAGCGTGGCGCCGAAACCATGCCCCCAGTTTTGTTGACACTCGGCTCTTCCTGCGCGAAGGCAACAGGCGAGAACAAGTAAATGAGCGGACAGGACATGGATGCAAACGTCAGAGCTGTCTTCATCCTACTTACAATCCCACAACGCTATTGGCGCCGGTCAAAAACGATTGTTCCCCTCCGTATACCGCGCAAAAACGGAACACCCTTGCGAGGCTTACTAGACGCCAAATCTCACGTCTTTTAGAAATAACTCGGCGCTTGTCACATCATTGCAAAATCTGAAAGCTACATTTACTAACTGGAGGTTATCCAGAATTGTCTATTTCCAGGAGTTGTTTTTCCATTCTAGTAGCGGGGGCGCTCGCCGCGTCCAGCGCCTTGCCCCAAAACTGGAGCGAAAATGATCAAAGCCAGATCAAGCACGTGCTCTTGATCAGCATCGACGGAATGCATGCCGTCGATTTTTTGAATTGCAGCAATGGCATCGGAGGGTCCAGTGGTCCCGCCGGAGGTGCGCCCTACTGTCCGGCCCTCGCGACGCTGGGCTCCACGGGTATCACTTATCAGAATGCCAGCACTTCCAAGCCATCCGATTCCTTCCCGGGTTTGACCGCGATCGTCAGCGGCGGCGGTCCGAAGAGCAACGGCGTTTACTATGACGTTGCCTATGATCGAGTACTCGCGCCGCCGGCCGTCCAAACCGGCAATGGGCTGAATGCTGGAAATTGCGTAGCCGGCCAAGCCAACGGAACAAGCACCGAGTATGAAGAGGGAATTGACATCAATCAAAACTACCTGACTGGTGGAAACCCGAATGCCGGTAACGGCTATGACGGCACTGCCGCTTCGATCGATCCCAAAAAGCTGCCTCGCGACCCCTATAAAAATTGTGCTCCTGTTTATCCGTGGAACTTCGTTCGCGATAACACGGTTTTTGGAGTGATTCATGACAATGGCGGCTACACCGCTTGGTCCGATAAGCACCCCGCTTACTCATCTGTGAATGGACCGGGCAATGGCAAAAACGTTGACGACTTCTTCGGACCGGAAATTAACTCGGTAGCTAACCCTGCCGATCCCACGCAGAACGCGGCCGCCGCCGCCAACCAGGCCGCCGTTGCGACGATCAAAACAGCGTTGGGCGAATCCTGCAGCAGCCTCGATCTCAGTTCCAGCGTGAATCAATGGGTTGATAGCTTCTTTGACATCCGCTGCTATGACCAAATCAAAGTGAACGCCATTGTCAATGAAATTCATGGCATGAACCATTTGGGCACGGCAAAGACGAAAGTGCCCACGATTTTGGGTATGAATTTCCAAGCGGTCTCCGTCGGCCAAAAGCTCATTGAAGCCACAGCGAGCGGCATCATCACTGGCGGATATCTTGATGCAGAAGGCACACCGTCGGCGGCTCTGCTGCGCGAGATTGAGTTTGTCGACGCTTCCATCGCACAGATGGTGAAGGCGTTAAAGTCGCAGGGAATCTATAACTCGACTTTGATCGTCATTACGGCTAAGCACGGCCAATCGCCCATCGATAAGAACTTATTCTACCCGCTGCCAGGTCACTCCAAAACCAACGGCACCAGTCCAGTCACCCTCCTGGGAGCCTCCTTCATCCCCGACTCCGAACTGAATCAAATCGGACCCACCGAGGATGATATTTCGTTGATCTGGCTGAGCCCAGGCACCAGTACACTCAACGCGGTGAACATCCTCGACGCAACGAGCAAAACCCCTGGTACCCCGACTTACATTGGTTTGGGCCAGATTTACTATGGAGCAAGCTTGACCTCCATGCTTGACACACCCGGCATTCCCCCTTACGGCGACGCCCCAACGGCCGACGCCGATCCTCGCACTCCCGACATCATCATGACTCCGAATGTCGGCATCGTTTACACGGGTAGCACCAAGAAGCAAATGGAACACGGTGGCTTCGCACATGACGATACGAACGTGATGTTGCTTTTGTCGAACCCTTCGTTCTCGCAGCAACTCTATAGCGGACCGGTGGAAACGATGCAGGTGGCGCCCACAATTCTGCAAGCCTTGGGTCTGAATCCGAGCGCGCTCGTCGGAGTTCGGAGTGAAGGCACGCAGCTTCTCCCCGCAGTTCAATTCAACGCCAGCGGCCCTCGCTAGGCATTTTCGGTTGCATCACCTAAAGATTGGCGGGCGTTCCAAACGCCCGCTAGCGATAGCACGCCTATGTCCGCTGCGCTCCACCATGACGAGGAACACTTGCTCGTTGTATTGCAGAGTTCCAGATTCGAGGCTCCGGTAAAGAAGGTGACGAAAGGCTTGAAATAGGGTCAAGATGCCCGCTTGATTGAAGATGCTCTCAACGTCGCCAAACTCACCTGTGGCGAGAGCCCCGTTCGGAAACAGTCCTTGATTCACAAGGGTGTCGGACCGACCAACTTCAGTTCGGATTCAACGGCGAAGCGCAAATCGGCTTCGGGCAGTTCCCGCATGGTGCTCCTTACACTCCGACGCCCGGTTTTGGCACCTATGAGGTCGCTTTCGCCTGTAGATGCATGCGGAGAGAAGAAGACCGGCGGCCACGTATCCAAGCGAAGCAGGCTCGGGAACAGGTGACGCCAAAAAGCCATCAACGTTGTTGCCATCGGAATAAAACCCAACCAGCTGTCCTATGTCATTCACGCCGTTGATCGTGGTGCCGGTGACGTCGAAGGCCGCCGTAGAGGATGCGTTCGGATCATCGACGGTCGTCCAGGTGTTCGTCACGTCATTGAAAGTGAAGCCATTCGTTATGCCTAGCTGATCGACATAGCTTCCCACTACCTCGCCTTCGTTGTTGAGGCCTAAAAATGAAGTGTTGGTTCCCGCGCCCGCCGGATCGTCAAAAATGCTGAAAGTGCCGGCGTTATCAAGAAAGCCGTGCGCGTTCCCGGCACCGTCAATGTAAAAACCGGAGATCTCACCGGCGTTGTTTATGCCTGTGGCCGTTGTCATGACTGGGTTGAACGTGCTGGGAAGCTTGATCGCCGTGAATGTGGCGGTCGCGATGTTGTAAGAATACGCCTGCGAATCTCCGTTTGCATCGATATAAAATCCCACGGCTACATTGTTGTTGTTGACACCGAGCAGTTGGTTAAATCCAGTGCCCGCCGGAGTATTTGGATCGGAGATTGACGTGAAAGTGCTCCCCTGGTTAACGAATCCGAAGTTGTTGCCTGCGTTATCGACCCAAAAACCCACCGTCGTGGGTGAACCGTTGCTGTTGATGCCCACCACTTGCGTTTGGGCAGAGAGGGGAAAGTTTTCGTTTGTGTACGATCCTTGGCCGTAGGGCGGTGCCACGGTGTAGCCTTTATTAGGATTTGTCATGCTGCCGACTCCGAAGTAGCCAGCGATCGTTCCGGTGTTATTGATTCCCAATAACTGGTTAAACGTCGGATCGGTTTGATTGTTTATCTTCTGAAAGCTATATGTGCTGGCGGCGCTGCCGAGTAGCGGGCACAACAAACCGGTTAGCGCGCTACAGACCAATAGGTGACTCAGGTGGCTAGGTGAGTGGTTGAATCTTTTTGTCATAGGATGCTTCCCATGCCTTGTTAGCGACATCCGCCGGCAAAAACCATCAGCGGATCGCCAAAAGTTTTTCATCTGTTCGATTTGCTGAACGGAGAGCTTATCTTTCCGCTGGCCCCGCTGCCGAA
>PMQB01000608.1:0-8522 GCA_003169195.1 Bryobacterales bacterium | reverse complement strand
ACGATGTCGGAGCCATGATTGTTCTTTGGTAGTGTTCGCGAGCGATTGTCATTAGAAGGGCACGAGTCCGACGACATTGATGACGCGCGTCGTTCGGGTTTTCGGTTTTCGGAGACGACAACGCTTGATAAGGTCGCGACATTGTCTTCGCCAGGAACAATGTCTATGCTGGAGGCTGTGCTTGAGCGCCCTATCCTTGCCTTGGCCACAACATCGACGGCAGACGCTGTCCTTCCCCTACGCGTTCGCTATCGCCAGGAGATGAACTGCCAGATCGTGTACGACTCGATTCACCGGCGTGATGGCTGGACGGTGACCTACCTGTTGAATATCGANNGTACACTCATTCAAGCTGTTCGAGGCCCTGCTCACTGCCAGCAACGCGCGCTTCATGGAGGTCCAGTCGAGTGACGCCGTGTTGGCGGTGATGTTACATACGTACGCGCGCGACATCTGGAGCGAGAAGATTGTCTTTCGGGACGCAATCACGACTGCACTGCCGGCGAATGGCGCAACCGTTCAGCAACTGACGTCTGATCATGAAATCTGGAACGCCATCGCTGAGCGACAGGGCGGAGCAGAATATCAGCTTGTGCTGGACGGCGCGACTGTAGCCACCGGCGGCCTCATGTTTCACTACAATGTGCCGTACACGGACATTTACATGGAGACTGTCGAATCATTCAGGCGCCGCGGTTTTGGGCCATATCTAGTCCAGGAGCTCAAACGCTNNATTCTCAACGGATCGATCCGCGACAATTGACGAGCGATTCGCAACCTCGGCATCCGCCGATCTCCCAGCCCGAAAGGCGCGATCAGTCTTTCCTACTACTATGCACCTGTCTCCTCGTGACAAATATCATCTTCTTCGCCGCGCCAAAGTCGGTCACCAATCCTCCGGAATTATTTTCCTAGACCAAGCATTTGAAAACAAAACTTTCTTGTCCTCCCATCCATGGTCTTCTTCCACTGTTCCCTCGGCCGCCCAGCTATCCTTAAACTACTTTGCGACGGTTGTGCACCGGCGTCCTTCGCTCCGAAACGCAGATCGCGCCCCACCGGCCAGACCGGAATTCATCGGTTGCCCTAAGTGTCTAACCGGTCCTCCCATTTTCATTCGCAGGGTGGCCCAGCGGGCGAAGGAGAAGTTCAGCTAATGGGAATCATTCAACCCAACCCACGCCAAAAACCGTGAGTTCTCCCGGAAACGCCTCTTAATCCATTCCGCCCCCGGGCGATTGGGTTCGTTTTTTCAAAACGCTAGCCGAAAAAGCTTTGGCTTCGTAGCGCAAGACAGCTCCCTACCCAAGTCTGTTTCGTAATAGACGCTTTTTCTTCGCCCCAACGGTGCCAGCCGAAATCGCCACTACCCATTGGGTTCGTTTTTTCACTTCCCCCCGGATTTCGGCAGCTCCGTTCCAAGCGAAGGTTGGCTTCGTTGCGTAAATTAGCCGCGCCGCCAAATCTCGTTTCGCAAAAAACGCCTTCTCTTCGCCCTCCCGTCGAACTTATCGCAGCTTCGCCGTTTCTCCTCCCCATTCCGCGCTACAACAGTATCAGTGGTTCCTCTCTCCATATGATGCCCGCCTGCACCTCTGAATGGATTCGAGCAGAAGGTGCGCCTTCGCCACCTGGTGTGAGTTGGCTTCAGGATTTCCAGTCGTACAACTTCACACTGTATTCGAAATTCGCCGAAAGCGTCACGCTCCTCCTATATAAAGAGTCCGACGTAACCACCCCGCTGTTCACGCGCAAGTTCGACTATCTCCGCAACAAAACCGGCCGCGTTTGGCACTGCCTCATTCCCGAAGTTGAAATGGAAAATGTCTCCTACTACGCATACTCCATCGATGGCCCACCGCCCGGAGGGCCCTTGGAACTACATTGCTTCGACCCGCAGAAGATCCTCGTCGATCCCTATGCCCGTGCCATCTTCTTCCCCGAGGCCTTTGATCGCGTCGCCGCCATCCGCCCTGGTAGTAACGCGGGCCGCGCACCCCTCGGTGTCATTCCTCATCAGTTGGAATGCAATCCAAGAGAATCCCGCCGCAAATGCGTCAACCGTCATGAGTTCGATGCCGTCATCTATGAGCTCCACATCCGCGGCTTCACACAGAATCCCAACTCGGGCGTTTCCGAAGACAAGCGAGGCAAGTACGCGGGTATCATTGAAAAGATTCCTTACCTCCAAGAACTCGGCGTTACGATTGTCGAGTTGATGCCCATCTATCAGTTCGATCCCGGCAGCGGCGACTATTGGGGTTACACACCTTTGAGCTTCTTCGCGCCTCATAGCGCTTATGCCATTCATGCTCCCGACGCGCATCGCGAATTTCGCGATATGGTGAACGCCATTCATGAGGCCGGCATGGAAGTTGTTCTCGATGTTGTCTATAACCACACCTGCGAGGGCAACGAGGGTGGGCCTATCTACAGTTACAAAGGCATCGACAACACCTCGGCCTATCTCCTTTCTGGCAATCCCGCTAAGCCCTACGCTGATTTCTCCGGCACTGGCAATACCTTGAATTTCTCGAACCACTACATGCGCCAGTTAGTGCTCGACAGCCTGAGTTATTGGGCCTGCGAGATGGAAATCGATGGTTTTCGCTTCGATCTCGCCTCCGTATTCAGCCGCAACGAAGACGGTTCACTGAATTGGGACGATCCGCCCGTCCTCGGTCAGATCACCTCCGATCCCGAGTTGGGAGGTCTCCGTATGATCGCCGAGCCTTGGGACGCTTCTGGTGGCTATCAACTCGGGCGAAGTTTTCCCGGCGTGACTTGGTCCCAGTGGAATGCCGATTTTCGCGATGATGTACGTCGCTTTGTCCGTGGCGATGCTGGCATGGTGCCCGCGCTAATGACCCGCATCTACGGCAGCGAGGATCTCTTTCCCGACGACCGGATGAATGCCTACCACGCCTATCAGTCTGTTAACTTCATCACCGCTCACGATGGCTTCACGCTCTATGATTTGCTCTCCTACAATCAGAAGCGCAACTGGGCAAACGGCGAAAATAACCGCGATGGCAGCAACGCTAATTGGAGTTGGGATTGCGGTTGGGAGGGCGACAAAGACGTTCCCGAAGAAGTGATGCGCCTCCGTCTGCGCCAGGCGAAAAATCTGTGCTGTCTGCTCTTTCTTTCCGCCGGCACTCCCATGTTCCGCGCCGGCGACGAGTTCCTCCACACCCAAACAGGTAACAACAATTCCTATAACCAGGACAACGAAACCAGTTGGCTCGACTGGAACCGCCTAAAAACCAACGCCTCTACCTTTGCGTTTTTCAAGAAGATGATCGCCTTTCGCAAGGCACACCCCACATTGTGTCGAAGCCGCTTCTGGAGGGGTGATGTGGCTTGGCATGGCGTCGGCAAAGATCCAGATCTGTCGCACGACTCACACAGCCTCGCCTTCTATCTCGACGGCGCTTCGCAGAACGACGATGATCTCTACGTTATGATCAATGGCTATTGGGAGGCGCTCACGTTCACCGTCCAAGAAGGCGAAGCGCAGCGATGGAACCGCGTTGTTGATACAAGCCTCGACACGCCTCGTGACTTCCCGGACGGCTCCGGTGAGCCGCTTCCTTCCTTGCGCTACAGCGTTGGCCCGCGTTCTGTCGTAGTATTGGTTCGTTCCCGAGCCCGCGGGTGACTCCGTTGTGAAGCTATTCTTAGCCATCAGCTTTGTTCTATTCGATGTCACCCTGCCCCGGGGAATTACCTTCGTTCAGCAAAACTCACCCACTCCGCAAAAGCATCTGATCGAAACCATGGGCGGTGGCGTTGCGCTGCTCGATTACAATAACGACGGCCTTCTCGATATCTTCTTTGTGAACGGCGGCAAGCTGCCGGGAAACTTTCAGCGCTCCGACCCCCGCTATTGGAACCGTCTGTATCGCCAAAACAAAGACGGCACTTTCACTGATGTCACCGAGGCCGCCGGTTTGGCGAATGCAGGAAACACCAACTACGGCATGGGCGTCGCCGCCGCGGATTATGACAACGACGGCTTCACCGATCTCTACGTGACCTCTTACGGCAAGAACATCCTCTATCACAATAACGGCAACGGCACGTTCTCCGACGTCACCGAAAAAGCCGGAGTCGCCGCTGGTGGCTGGTCTGCCTCCGCCGGTTTCTTCGATTACGACAACGACGGCCGCCTAGACCTTTTCGTCACTCGCTACATGGAGTGGGATTTCAAACACAGTCACGCGTGCGCCCAACGGACCTATTGCCCGCCCGGCGAGTTTCCCGCCACCACTAACATCCTCTACCGCAACATGGGAAACGGCGTTTTCAAAGACGTCAGCCGCGAATCGGGGATCGCTGCCAAACGCGGCCGCTCACTGGGCGTCGCGTTCAACGATTACGATGGCGATGGTTTTCCCGACATCTTCGTCGCCAACGATGGTATGGAGCAGTTCCTCTTCCACAACAACGGCAACGGCACTTTTACAGAATGTGCTCTAGATGCCGGTGTCGCACTGTCCGACGATGGCAAACCCTTTGCCGGCATGGGCGTCGATTTCCGCGATTATGATAATGACGGCAAACCCGATATCATCGTCACCAATCTAGCCAAACAGATTTACGCGCTCTATCATAACGACGGCAACGGCTCTTTCAGCTATCGGAGTTTGGCCGCTGGTCTCGGTTCAGCGACTGCGGGCAGCTCCGGTTGGGGCATTCGACTGGAAGATTTTGATAACGACGGATGGAAAGATCTCTTCATCGCACAAGGCCACGTCATGGATAACATCGAACAAATTGATCCGTCTCTTCACTCGCTCGAACGCCCGCTGCTTCTCCTGAATCGTCGCGGACACTTCAGTCCCGGCGATCTCGCTGCAACTTCTCCTGTTGCCGGTCGCGGGGCTGCCTTCGGCGATCTGAACAACGACGGCTGGACCGATGTAGTAATGACTGTCTTAGGTGGTCATCCAATCGTCTTTCACAATCACCCCGGGAATGCGCATTGGTTGACCATCACTTTACAGGGAACTCGGAGTAACCGCGACGGGCTCGGCGCCGTCTTGATTNNTAAAGCAGATGTCGAAATTCACTGGCCATCCGGCATTCATCAGTTTCTGAGAAATATTCCGGTCGATCGCTTTATCACCGTAATGGAGCAAGAATCAAAGTGATGCGCGGAATTTTCATTTGTCTCGGACTCGCTTGGCAGACCGTTTCGCCCGACGCCGCTCAGCACGCCCGGGCTGGACTCGAAGCAAGGCAAGCCGGTAAACTCACCGATGCTATCTCGGAGTTTCGCCAAGTAACCGAACTGGCTCCCGACTTTCCGGCCGGCTTCGTCAACCTCGGCGCTGCCTTGCTTGAGCATCACGAGTACGCCGCCGCCGTCGCGCCCCTGAAACGCTCCCTCGAACTCGATCCGGGCCTGACTGGAGCTGAACAGATGCTCGGCTATGCCTTGCTTTCTTCCGGCTTCGCTGCGGAGGCCATTCCTCATCTGGAGAAAACTCACACGCAAGACGCTCTGGGTATCGCGCAGCTCAAAACCGGCAAACTCCCTGAAGCCATCGCCAACCTGAACGCCGCGCTCGCCAAGCGCCCGAATGATCCCGACCTGCTCTACTATCTGGGTCGCGCCAGCGGACTCCTTTCGAAAGAAGTCTTCGATACTCTCGAAGCCGCCTACCCTAACTCAGCCCGCGCCCATCAATCCCTTGCCGAGAACTACGCCGCCCTCCGCCAAGTGTCCGAAGCCGAAGCCGAATACCAGACCGCCATCCGGCTCCGGCCCGACACCCCCGATGTTCACTTAGCGTTGGGTGAACTTTACTCCCTCGCGTCCGAGTGGCCGAAAGCCGAAGACGAGTTCCGGTCCGAAGCCAAACTGCAACCAGGCGATGCCGAAACCGCTTACCGCCTCGGCGCAGCCCTCCTCCAAAACGGCAAAACCAAAGAAGCCAAAGCGCAACTCGAACTCGCCGACAAACTCCGTCCCGAAATGCCCGAGACTTTGCTGTCTCTCGGCAAAGCCGCACTACTCGATGGCGATCTTTCTGAAGCGGAGAAAGCCTGGACCCAAGTAGTGGCTATCGAAAAAGATGGCCCCCTTGCGAAACAGGCGCATTTTAACCTTGCCAGCCTGTATCGCAAGAAGGGCCAATTGCATCAAGCCGAACACGAAATGGAACTCTTCAAAATGCCAGCTTCAAAGCGAACTGCACCAACCTCGGCGAATTCGCAATACCAGTAATCTGGCCGAAGTTACTCGCACCCAGCGACTGTCCCGGATAGCCAAACTGCACGCGGTTGAAGATGTTGAAAAACTCCGCGCGGAATTGCAATCGGGCTTTTCCTTCCGGCGACAAAGCAAAACTCTTGAACGCCGAGAAATCCCAATTTGCTTGTCCCGGAGCACGCAACACGGGATCATTTCGACTTTCGTCGCCGAACGTAAACGGCGCCGGCTGTGTGAAGCAAGCGGTGTTGAAGTACTCGTTGATGGTCGATTGGAACGACGCCGAGGTGCAACCGGGGACAACGTTCGGCCGCTGTCCGCCGGAATTGTAAGCGTTCAGGTTGCTGGAGTTTACGCCGATGTGGAGCGGGAATCCTTCCTGAATCGTAGTCACGCCCTCGATGCCCCAGCCTCCGACGGCAGCGTCAGTGAAGCGATTGGATTTGGACATGTACCGTCGCCCTTTGCCAACCGGAACGTCCAGAACGTAACTGACTACCAAGCGGTCTGGAACATCAAACGATGCCAGAGATTTCTCGTTGTTCAGATTATTCCAGTTCTGAATTCCGCCAGTGCCGCCTCCTTCAAGCCAACTTGTGATGGTGTCGGTATCGCTGATCAGTTTGGCATGCGTATAGGCTACGAGAATGGAATTGCCGCCGGCGAAGCGCTTTTCCGCTTTCACTTGCAACGACTCGTAAGTGGAGTTTCCCACTCCCTCGCCAGCGTACGAAACGCCCGTGTACTGTGGATAGGGCAGCAGTAACTGTTCTCGGGTCACGGTGGGTTGAGACAGCGGCGAACCGACCGTGTTGATCAATCCGTAATACGGATTCGGGACACTTTGCAAAAGTGCATTGCCCAGTGACAAATATTGACTCGGTAGCTGATCCAGGTTGGGTGAGTCGATGGGGAGGTGGGTTCCCTTCGATCCGCCGTAGGCAATGTCAATCAGGAAACCGTTGCCGAACTGTTGCTGGATATCGGCGTTCCATTGCTGCGCGTAGCCATATGGATTGCCGAGTAAGTTCTCGGAAATGCCAGTGCCGATCAGCGTGGAGGCATAACTTGGCGAACGTCCCGGAGGGGCTACGATGCCGCCCGGAAATGGGTTGGCGATTGTGTAGGCAGAGCCTGGCGATCCAGCCGTACAACTGGCTGGATAACAAGCGGGAACGCCTGTGTAAACAGACTCCAATACGGGCGTCGAGTACGTATTGATTCGGTCGTTATTCGGACTGGTATCCCAAGCTACGTCGTTCGGTAGCCAAAACATTCCATAACCGGCATGGAACACGGTGTTCTTAGCGAGTTGATAAGCAGCGCCAATGCGGGGCGCAAACTGTTTCCAATCTGGCCGAATGCCGCTGCGGTAGGAATCGTACTGGGAATTCACCAAGTCAACGTTGCCGGGAACGGTGATTCCGCCGGCGGCCAGCACTGAGTTGGGTTGCGTTGGGTTGAAAAAGGATATGTTGTTGAAACGCTCTGTCCATGGGCCGGAGTGTTCCCAACGAATGCCGAGGTTAAGCGTCAGCTTCTGATTTAGGTGCCAGTCATCGTTCGCGAAGATGGCCGGGTAGAGCTGTGAAGCGGCCACTAAATTGGGACTCGTGGCGCTTCCACCTGAAGGATAACCGAGTAAGAAGGTGGCCAGACCTAGACCACTCCCTGCGGTGTTGAAGGCGTTGGCCGCTGTTAGATCGGGATTGAAGTTGAAGATACCAGTGGGAGTGTTCGTTTGAGCGTAGTTGTGAGTGAGCCGCAAGAATTCAGCACCGAACTTAAGCGTGTGATTGCCCGCGATCCTAGTCAGGGTTCCTGCGGCACGATCATTATCGTTATGATCGATGATGACGCTGCCTGTACCTTGGCTGCCGAAGGTGCCAAACGTGTCGAAGCCGTTGATCACGGGGACGGGTAAATCTCGGAATACTGCTTGGGTGTTCAGACTCGCCGGCCATCCGAGTTTGGTCAGATCGTAGCCAAGAGTTGTGGGAGTGCGGTTGTACACAAAGCGTTGGTAGCTGAGGCGAACTTCCAAGATCGTCGTCGGAGAGATGGAGTAGGTGTCTCCCAGGACGAAGTTGTTGGTGTTGAATGTCTCCGTGCAGCGGTCCTGGCAAACGCCATTGCTGAATGGTTCTTCAGATAGATTCAAATTGCCCCAATAAGAATAGCGAGCCGTAATGTGCTGTTTGTCGGAGACGTTCTGATCAATGTGGACGACGGTCTCATTGTTCGATCCGCCCTGGCTGCTATTACCGATCCAGTTGCCAACTCCTTGGGCGTTGCCGGGAGC
>PMQB01000479.1 GCA_003169195.1 Bryobacterales bacterium | reverse complement strand
ATTACCGGCTTCTCCGCAGTGCTCATGGTAGTGGCAGCCATGGTGCTGCTAATTGCATGCGTAAACTTGGCCAGCCTGTTACTGGCACGCGCTTCCGACCGACGAAAAGAGACCGCGATTCGCTTGGCATTGGGGGCAAGCCGCGGACAACTATTGCGCCAGCTTCTTACCGAGAGTCTGCTGCTCTCGCTCATGGGCGGTGCGGCGGGAATACTGCTCGCTTTTGTTCTTACAGATTTGGTCAACGTTTGGCGTCCGCCGGTGGATTTTCCAATCTTTCCGCGAGTGGTAATGGATAACCGCGTGCTCCTCTTTGCCGCCGCCCTGTCTTTACTCACCGTGCTCCTGTTCGGCTTGGTGCCTGCGTTGCAATCCTCGCGCGCGAGTTTGACTGGCGCAATGAAGAACGACGCGCCGTCGGATAAGTTACGCCGCCTCAACCTACGCGACATTCTAGTCACCGCGCAAGTGGCTCTCTCGGTGGTGCTACTTATCGGTAGCATTCTAGTGGTGCGCAGTCTGCAACATGCGCTGAGTGTCAACCTTGGATTCCAACCGGAACATGCCGCGGTGTTATCTATTGATCTCGCCTCGCAAGGTTACGACGAGCAGCGGGGACGCCAGTTTCAACGCCGCTTGCTGGACAAGGTTCGTTCCATGGCGGGCATTGAGGCTGCCGGAATGATTGATGGTCTGCCCCTCACGCTGAATATTTCCAACAGCTCCGTTTTCGTCGAGGGTAAGCCGGAGCCACGCGCCGGTGAAGTGCCCTTGGCCAACATGTATTACATCACTCCGAATTACTTAGCAGCGATGCACACCCGCCTGGTCGCTGGACGTGACTTTGATCAGCGCGATTCGAAGGATGCTACGCCGGTCGCGTTGGTGAATGAGGCATGGGCGAAGCAGTTACTTCCTCACGAAGATCCGATAGGCAAGCGGTTCCGGCATGGAAAGACCGGGAAGTGGATTCAGATTGTAGGAATGGTGGAAGACGGCAAATATCGCTCATTGGGTGAGGCGCCATCGCCCACCATTTTTGAGGCGTTGGAGCAGGATTGGAGCGCGGGGCAGACGCTGGTAGCGCGCTCGCCGCTGGCGGAGACGGAAACCCTTCGCATGCTGCGCCGCGCGGTGGCGGAAGAAGATCCGACGCTAACCGTGTTTGACGATGGTAGCCTGGCAAGCACACTGGGATTGGCGTTGTTCCCTGCGAAATTGGTGGCGGTGGTTTTGGCCTCGTTTGGCACGTTAGCAGTGGTGCTGGCGGCCACGGGCGTCTACGGAATCATGGCATACGCCGTTTCGAGAAGAACGCGCGAGATCGGCATCCGCATGGCTTTGGGCGCTGCGCCTGGGCAGGTCGCACGCGTAGTGCTGACACGAACAGCAATGCTGCTCGCAGTGGGAGTGTCTCTTGGCTTTGCCTTGGCGTTCGCCGGAGGAGAGTTCTTTAGCCAGATCCTTTACGGCGTGAGCGCGCACGATCCGCTCACTTACTGTTTTGCCATATCGCTGATGGCGTTCATCGCTTTCATAGCGTGTCTTGTTCCCGCGCGGCGCGCTATCCGAGTGGACCCGCTAACTGCCTTACGCATAGAGTGACGCTAGCTTAAGATGGCTTTGATCGGCCCCAAACCCTCTTCTATTAGGTGAAAGGGGCGACCGTTCAGAATGAAATCCATCTTTGTGTGGTCAAGACCAAGTTGGTGCAGGATCGTGGACTGTAGGTCGCTAATGTAGTGCGGATTGACCACCGCTTGATAGCCCACTTCATCCGTCGCGCCTTCCACAACGCCGCCTTTCACTCCGCCACCCGCCAGGAGTGAACTAAAGCCCTTGCCATTGTGATCGCGCCCAGTAGTGTTTTGCGACCACGGAGTGCGGCCGAATTCGCTGGTGAACACAACTAAGGTGCTATCCAACATGCCGCGTTGCTTAAGATCGCGGATCAATCCAGAGATTGGTTTGTCTACTGAACGGCACAGCGGTTCGTGCGATTTCATGTCGTCGTGCGCGTCCCAGGCGCCGTTGCCGCCGCCCGCATGACAGATTTGAATGAAGCGGACGCCGTTCTCGGCCAGACGACGCGCCAGTAGGAGTTGGCGGCCGAAGTCATCGGTCTCTTTGACGCCAATGCCATATAAGTCGCGCACATGCTGCGGTTCAGTAGAAAAATCGACAATGGCCGGGGCTTTCAGCATCAGACTCCCGGCCAGTTCGAACGCGCGGGCCCGTGCCGCCATTTCGCTTTCAATCGCGTAGTCTTCGCGGAAATGCTTATTCATCTGGTAGAGCGCCTGCACTTGGCGCTCACGCTCTTTCGCGTTCACGCTCTTGGGAGGAACAAGATCGGGAATAGGAGTATCGCCCGGCTGAAACGGAGTGGCGGAGTAACTTGCCCCCAAATAGCCGCCGGTCAGTTGCACTGGAGAGGAAGGCCGGCCAATATTGACGAAGGTAGGCAGATCTTTGTTGGCCGTGCCCAACGCGTAGGAAACCCAACTACCCAGAGTAGGATGTTCAAACTGCCTTAGAGGCTTGCCTGTGGCTCCCTCCAGAACGGCCGGGAAATGATTCGTCTGGTGGCAATACATAGAACGAACCACGGCGATATCATCAATCACTTCACCCACGTTCGGGAACCAATCGGAGACAGGGATGCCAGACTGGCCATAGTTCTTATAGGTGCGCAGAATGGGAATGACGGGGCGCTTCATGGGAGCGTTGTTATCGCCAAACCCGATAGCGTCCATAATCTTTCCCGCGTACTTGTTGTCCTTCGGATCGAACGTGTCGATGTGACTCACACCGCCGCACATGAACAGATAGATGACCGACTTGGCTTTGGGAACCCCAGGCAAGCGCGCACCCTGGATCTTGCCGTCGTCGGCCCAAAGCGAGCCAAGTGCCGAGCCCAGAAAGCCCGCAGCCGAGCGAACCATGAATTGACGCCGGGCAATGCGGCCACAGGGATAAATCTTTCTTAAATCGTTCATGGTTATCTCACGTAAATGAATTCGTCCAGGTTAAACAGCAGCCACGCAAGACCCTTCATGCGAGTGCTGTGGTCTCCTATGTAAGTCAGCGCTTGATCCATTTCCAATCCGGATGGCGCGCGGCCCAGTGTTTCGCGATACGCCAGGCGCACGGCCGCATTGAGATTGCCGCCGCTTTCCTTCATCACTCGTTCCGCCAGCTTGCTCGATTCCTTCTCAATCAGTTCGTTATTCATTGTGAACAGCGCTTGCGGAGCCGTCACAGTCTGCGTGCGAATCGGGCAGGGTGTGCGGCCATCGTCGACATCAAACGCCGTCAGAAAATTGTTCATCACATCGGTGCTGGG
>PMQB01000258.1 GCA_003169195.1 Bryobacterales bacterium | reverse complement strand
GAGTGTACGCAGAACTTGCGAAGAATCCTTTTGCAAGCACGGAAGGTGCATTCACCGCGAGACTACACAAGAATGGCGGAGCCCATTCTGCTCGAAATCCAGCAGCGTGAGCAGGAGATTCTCGAATATTTGAGTAGAGGTTTGCAACAGCCGATCGCAAGCTGATGTTGGGACCTTCAGGTGGTGTGATTTTGCGCTGGGCGAGATAGGGTGCCAAGCTGTTGAATGGTTAGAGGCTCCAGGGCTTAGAGTGTCCGCTTTCCTTTGCTTGGCAGTGGTTTGGGTTGGGGGTGTTTCTGGTGGGGATGAGGCGGTGATGTCGCAAGGACCCGCGATGTCCCTTTTTTCTTTCTCCTTCCTTTGGCTCGGCTGGGCTACTCGCTCATAGCGTGGAGGTGGCGTCTCAGCGAATCGGCGATGACTTGCTTGCCGCCGGTGGCGATGGTGAGTTTGGGGAAGGCGCCGTAGATGCGGTCGAAGTTGTGGGGACTTACGGCGGCGGCGACGCGTTTGGAAGCAGAGGGCCCGAGCGGCACCCAGTTGGGATAACTCCACATGAAAGCGACGTGTTTGCGATCGGGTGCGACTTGGATGATGTCGCCAGTGAACAAGGCTCCCTTGCCTTCTGCGCCGGCGGGCCAATAGAGAACGGTGCCGCCGGGGAAATGACCGCCGCAGCGGACCAGTTTCACGCCTCCCAACAATCGTTTCGTTTCGCCGGACCAGAACTCAATCTGCGGAGATTTGCGCATGACCCATTCGGCGTCGTCGCGATGCAGATAGATGGGTGCGTTGCCGAACTCGCGGCTCCATTCGACCATGGCTGCATAATAATGAGGATGCGAAATGCAGATGTATTGCACGCCACCGCGACGGCGGATGTGATCGGCGGCGGCGGCATCGAACATGCTGAGGCAATCCCAAAGGATGTTGCCTTCGGGGGTTTGTAAGAGAAACGCGCGCTGGCCGATGCCGAAGTGGGGTTCGATACTGAACGAAGTCAGAGCCTTTTCCTGTAAAACAATATCGATTTCGTGGCGGCTGCGGAGGTCTTCCAAAGTTGTCCATTGCTGGCCATCTAAGCCGACGAACTGGCGCTCATCCTGACAGATGGGACAGCGATCCGGCGGAACGGCGGAATCTTCAAATTGCGTGCCGCAGGTGACGCAGATCGGTTTCACCCTTAAAGACTATCGTGGACGCTATTCGGGGATGGAGAATCTACGGCGAATCTCGTCGCTGGCGGGAGTGGGGCGTCGGGTAAAGGCATCGAGCGGACACCAGATACTGAGCGCTTTCGCGAGCAAGGTGCCGTCGCTGGCGCGGAGGAGTTCGGTATGGCGGTGAAACTTCAAGCCGCGTGCGGTACCGACCCAGGTCTTTGCCAGGACTTCGTCGCCCAAAACGGCGGGGTGTTTGTAATCAATCTCATGGCGCAGGACCACCCAAAGCCATTGTTGCTGTTCAGCCAGAGTGGCGGCGTGCCGCCAGTGCGCCACGGCGACATCCTGCACCCAGCGCACGTAGGCCACATTGTTGACGTGCTGCATGCTATCAATATCGGCAGGCAGCACCTGGATGCGGATTTGGAAAATTTCCCCGGCAGACTGCATCTTATTACGCTAGCAACCCGCAACGTCTTGGCGGTTTAGAACGTCTTCTCAGGGTATGCCCGCAAATCTACTCGACCGGCGCGCGTTTGTGGCAGCGCTTGCCTCCCTGCCTGCTAGCCGCCTTTTGGCGCGCCAAGAACCTACGTTTTCGACGGATGTAAAAGTTGTGAACGTGTTTGCCACTGTTCGCGACAAGAAGGGCCAGATTGTGAAAGATCTGAAGAAGGAAGACTTCAGCCTTGTGGAAGACGGACGGCCGCAAGTGATCAAATACTTTTCACAGCAGAGTGATCTGCCTTTGACATTGGGCTTGCTGGTGGACACGAGCCGGAGCGAACGGCGGATGATTCCTACGGAGCGGACGGCCAGTCACAAATTTTTTGAGCAAGTGCTGCGGCCGGATCGCGATAAAGCTTTTTTGCTGCACTTTGATCGCGAGGTGGAACTGCTGCAGGATTTGACGGCGTCGCGGGAGCGGTTGGAGAAGGCGCTGGATTTGTTGGAGGCGTCGGACGAACAGCAGCAAACGGATTCGCGCCAAGACCCAAACGGTAACGGCGGGAATGGTGGCGGCTATCCGGGTGGCGGCGGCGGCTGGCCCGGCGGCGGCGGAAACCGCGGCGGCGGCGCGCCCCGAACCGAATCCGGCGTCGACGGCAAGAAAATCATGCAGCAGATCGCGTCACGCACCGGTGGCCAGTTCTTCGAAGCCAAAAAGAAGGACAATCTCGACGACATTTACAACCAGATCGCCGCATCCCTGCGCCAGCAATATCTGCTCACCTACACGCCCGATAAGGTCGATACCGACGGCGAGTTCCACAAAATCGTCCTCAAGACCGACAAGACCGACCTCAACGTGATCACGCGCGAAGGCTACTACGCCCCCGCCCCCGACAAGTAACAGCAGAGATCGGGAACTAATCCCAAAGAGCGTTTCAAAAATCGGCTTTTTAACAAGGGCACGGCTTCAGCCGGGCCAACA
>PMQB01000622.1:193-9199 GCA_003169195.1 Bryobacterales bacterium | reverse complement strand
GACGGAGATTGGGGAATTGGGTAGCGATTTGTTAAGTGTTTGATTATGGGAGGGTTAAATGGGAAAAATAAATCTGAATTCGTTGTGACAGTGATTTTTTGGGGGGTGAAAGAGGTGGTGAACGAGCTTGCAGTGCCTGGCTTTGCGCATAGGACCGACCACGAAGAGTTCCGTTATTTTATGCAAATAAAACGCGTTGCATCTGAAAACGTTAACGATGCTGCCTTAACCGCTGGAATGCGGCGAGACAACCGCACCAGGTTTTTTCGAAATCTGGAACTCACCACCGCTTCGTCGGCCATTTGTACCCGGTCCAAGATGGTTCTGAATCCGCAGCGCTCGAATTCCTTCCGCAACACGGGATAGCGGAATTGATGGAAATCAATGCCCAGCTTCATGATGTCATCGCCATGCACGGCCATGCGCAAACGGTATCGCATAGGGTTAGGCAGCCAACCGTAAAACCCATACAGCGGAAACTCCGAATACTCGCCAGAATGAAAGCTGAACTTATTGGTAGATTCAAAGAACATCAATCCGCCCGGCTTTAGTGAATCGGCCACCTTGCGTAATCCTTCGCGCCATAATTCAACGTGCTCGAAGACACTCGAACAGATTGCCACATCATACTGCTCATAGCCTAGATCGGCATCTTCTAAGTTGGCCAGCATGATGTCGGGAGTAAGGTTGTACTTCGCGCCAATTTCTTTAGCCCGCTGAATCAACTGCGGACTGATTTCCATTCCGCGGCAATTCAGTCCCTCCAACAGGGACAAAATGATGAACCAACCGGTGCCCGTGCCGATCTCAATCATCTTGGTATTTGCATCTACCTGTTTGAAGCGCCGAACCGACTGCATGATGCTTTCGTAGTAAGACCGTTTGTCGTCGAGTTCGGAATCCTTGTGATTGGCCAAGTACCGTTGCACATCCGACAACTCTTCGTGGTAGATCTTCATGCGTTCTTCAAGTGGGTTTGGCCGCACAGCCCTTGATTACCCATTGCCCATACCATCGGCTGAATCACGCTAAATGGATTAGCCCTCCGCGATTTTCAATCCTAACAAAGCGGGAGAATTGCGGGAAATTCCAGCCCTCATTGCAAAGAAATACCTCCATTTGCCAGAGCTAATCTACCCCTGCCCAAAAGTCTGGTAGACTAAAGTGTCTTTGCGCGCATCCGTATTAACCATCGAGTGCCATCTGGCCGCTGATCTCTCCTTCTTGTTTAAGTTGGTTTCAGAGCTGTCTGACAAAGATAATTTCAATCAAAGGACCAAAACTGTATGACCAACATATTTGTCGGAAATCTCAGTTATCAAACTACGCAGGATGACCTGCACGCTGCTTTCGCCGCTTACGGCGGTGTCGAGCGCGTAAATATCGTTACGGATCGTGACACGGGCCAGCCCCGTGGTTTCGCATTTGTGGAAATGTCGGATTCGCAGGCCGCACAGGCTGCTATTACCCATCTGAACGGCGCGGAACTCAACGGCCGGGCACTCAACGTCAACGAAGCGCGGCCCAAGCCCGCTGGCGGCGGCGGTGGCGGCTACGGTGGAGGTCGTCGTGAAGGTGGTGGCGGCGGTAATCGGGGCGGCGGCGGCGGTGGACGGGGACAGCGCTGGTAAATTCGCAGATTCTGCGGCGCAAGCCGTTTAAAACGTCTTAAGCGGACCGTCCGCCCGGGTATTACCAATCCGGGTGGGCGGTTTTGCATTTTCGAAAGAGGAGCCAAGTTATGCCGGGTCGTGGACCACAAACGTTCAAGAAACGTCAGAAAGAACAACAGCGTAAAGAGAAGCAGGAAGAAAAAATGGCCAGACGCCTTGCCCGCAAGAATGAGCCGCCCGGCTCCGATACCGATGGCGAGAATTCTGCCGAAGCCGATGGCGGCGAATCTGCTGTCCCAGGCGCCGATGGCGATCAGCCAGATGCCGCTGGCGGCTTCGCGGCCTAGTACTGCGGCCTAGTACTATTGTTGAGATGCTCGAACATTCCTCAAGTTATTTGAACGCCTGTTGTATGGCGTGCCTTCATGGTAAGCAGCAGGGAGCGGTTTAGCCGCTCCCGAATCTTTGTTATTTCTTCTCTAGATTTGCTACATCCCAAAGTTTGACTGAGCGGTCATCGCCGGAAGCCAGTGTGCGACCGTCAGGGCTGAAAGCGACGGCGTTCACTCGTTTTTCTTCTCCCTTCAAGGTTCGTATTAGCCTGCCAGTTGCCACATCCCATATCTTTACGGTATCGTCCTTGCTGCCAGATGCGAGCGTACGTCCCGTGGGGCTGAAGACGACGGATTTGACTTCGTCAGCGTGGCCTTGCAATGTGAGCAATAAGTTGCCGCTGACGGCATCCCATAGCTTAATCGTGTGGTCGTCGCTACCCGACGCCAGAGTGCGCCCATCAGGACTAAATGCCACCGATTCGACACAGGCGGTATGGCCTTCCAAGGTACGCAGAAGCTCTCCGCTGGCCACGTTATTCATTTTGATTGTGTAGCCGCAGTTGCCAGACGCCAAGATGCCACTGTCTGGACTGAATGCTACGGAGCGTACTTCGCTTGCTTGGATTTTGATCGTCCGCAACGGCTGACTGCTCACTACGTCCCATAGCTTGACGTCGTCGTAATTTCCCGTCGCAAGAATCCGGCCATCGGGGCTGAAGGCGAGTGGAGGGGGCCAGAAGCTGTCGACCTGCAAAGTGCTGTGAAGAACTCCGCGAGCCATGTCCCACAATTCAACTCCGTGTTCATTACTGACAGCCAAGATGCGGCCGTCGGGGCTAAATGCGAGAGGGTCGGGGTCGAAACCGTGAGATGAAGTCTGCAACGTACNNGAAGAGTGATTAGAGTCAGAAACATCGCCATCCTCAGCAGTTTGTAAAATGCAGAGGTTGCAGGGTCGTAACTGAACCAACGCCGTCTTCGGTGCGGTTGCCAGGAACGGTAGCAACTCGCGCCACGCGAAAGCTGCAGTAAATGCCGCGAACGAGGCCAACATGAACAATGCCCACAATGCCCCAAACAACCCGAAGTGGTGCACCATAAAGGCCCAGAATCGGCGCGGCCATTTGCGAGACTGACGCGCGCTTCGCTGCCGAATCGGCTCCGGCGGTCGTGAATCGCGTGGTTGCGCAGGTTCAAAAACCGTCTCCGTCCGCTCTTGCGGTCGTTGGGCAACGGGCTCTTCGCGCATCGTGGCAACACCATAGCGAACTCCCTCAAGCAGTCGCAACACTTCGCCCACATTCTGGGGTCGATCATTGCGGTCCTTGGCGAGCAGCCCCAACACCAAGTCATCCAGACCTCTCCAAGCGCTCAGTTCCTTGCGTAGCTTACTGGGCGGTGGCGCGGGAGCGCGTAGATGCTGCATGGCCCAACCTTGATAGCTGTCTGCCTGAAAGGCGGTCTGGCCGGTCAGCATCGCAAACATGACTCCGCCCAGCGCATACAGATCCGTACGCCCGTCGAATTCCGACGCGGGCATTCCCTCCCACTGTTCGGGTGCTGCATAGATCACAGTCAACAACGGCTGACCGGTCCGGGTATAACTGGCCGTTCCTTCTTTGGTTGCCACAATGCCAAAGTCCGCAACTTTCGGAATATAGCCGTCAGGTCCGGGTGCCATGAGGATGTTCTCGGGCTTGATATCGCGGTGGACCATGCCCTTGGCATGCGCTGCCCCCAGTCCCTGAGCGATGCCGCGCGCGATCTCAAGCGCCAGTTTCACCTCTAAGGGGCGTCCGGCTTGCTCCATAAACTCTTGTAAATCTGGGCCATCGACATACTCCATGGCAAAGAAAAAGCTGTCGTCTTCGGCACGCTCCAGGTCGCCGCAGTCGATCACGTTCTGATGGCGCACTTGGCGCAGTGTGCGCACCTCCCGGCGAAAACGATCGATGAAGTCCTGATCATTGGAAAAATGCCGAGCTAAAAACTTAAGCGCTCGCATTTCTTCCATCAAGGTTTGTTCGGCCAAATAAACCGATCCCATTCCGCCATCACCCAGCTTGCGGACAATGCGGTAGGTATTGCGGATCAGCATGCCAGATTTCAGATTGAGGATCTCGCTGAGCAGAATGCCATGGGTCGGACAGGTTTCAGCGCGATCGGGAAAGCCGGTTTGGCACTGCGGGCAGAATTTCATCTCTGAGTTGGCTTACCAGTATCTAGCGCGACACCAAGTTCAAAGGCAAGAAGTATTTGAGTTTACATGATTAAGCTGGACAAAAAGCCGGACAAAGCTTTCCAGCGTCAGCCTTAAATGGCCGATCCAGGAAGAAAAGGTAGCCGCACGGCTAGCCGGGGGGATGCCGCGGGTGGTTTAGCGGCCTAGTACTATTTGACAAACAGCCTGAGTTCAGTTTATTGTTGAGATGCTCGAACATTCCTCAGGTCATTTGAATTCGCTGGTTACGGCGTGCCTTTCATGGTAAGCAGTTCTCGATTTCCTCAATTGATTTGGTAGGTGTCAGTAGCAGAAAACGGAGAAATTGTGAAAGAAACTGGAACTGTAAAGTGGTTTAACGCTGCTAAAGGCTTTGGATTCATCGCCCGTGAGAATGGAGAAGATGTATTTGTTCACTTCACGGCCATTGAAGCAGGCGGCTATCGCAGCCTGGACGAGGGCGCGAAAGTGTCCTTTGTGGTGAAGAATGGCCCCAAGGGCTTGCAGGCTGAACAAGTAGCGTTGGCATAGTTTCGCTCTGTTGCGAGTTTTGTCACTTTAGTTTTGAAGGCCTTACCCGACGATCTGTCTGTATAAATCCGGCAGATCGTCGGAAAAACTTTTCCTCTACCCCGCCGCCCCCAATTCTTGTCGAATCGCATTCGCGATGCGGCCCGTCCATTCATCTACTTCTTCATTCGTCTTCGCTTCAATCATCACCCGCGCTAACGGCTCTGTTCCGGAAAATCGCACCAGTACTCGGCCGCTTCCCGCAAACGCTTTTTCCGCCGCCTGAATTTCCGCCTGCACCGAAGATAAATCGCTCAACGGCCGTTTCGTTTTCACCCGCACGTTCACCAGCTTCTGCGGAAACGTCTTAATCTCTTCAATCAGCGCATCCAGCGTCTTGCCCGATTTCTGAATAATCTCTAGCACTCGCAATGCCGTCAGAAGGCCGTCGCCCGTCGTGGCTTGTTTGAGAAAGATCACGTGCCCGGATTGCTCGCCACCAATCGCCGCGCCGCGCTTCAACATCTCTTCCAAAACATACTTATCGCCCACCGGAGTCCGCAGCATCTCAATGCCATAGGCGCCCAGCGCCTTTTCCAAACCCAGGTTCGACATCACAGTCGCAACCACTACATCGCCAGTCAACTCGCCGGCCTGCTTCAAACTCACACCCGTCAGGAAAAGAACCGCATCGCCATCCACAATCTTTCCTGCGCCCGACACGAACAGCGCGCGGTCCGCATCCCCATCGAAAGCAATGCCTAACTCGGCGTGCGTCTCCAGCACCCGTTTGCGCAGACTGTCCAAATGCAGCGATCCACAATCCAGGTTGATGTTGCGGCCATTCGGTTGATGCCCAATCCAGTCCACCTGCGCGCCCAGCCGTTTGAACAATCTCGGAGCTACTTCCGTGGCCGCCCCGTTCGCGCAGTCGACCACAATCTTCATCGGGAAGTGGCCCGTCACTGTTGACGCCAAATAATCCGTGTACAAGTTGTCTAGCGAGGCATCTACCTGCAGCGTCTGCGCCTCAGCCGCTTGCCCCGAGGCTAACCACTCCATCATCAAAGACTCAATATGCAGCTCTACTTGGTCCGGTAGCTTGTAGCCGGAATGACTAATCGCCTTGAGCCCGTTATCTTCATACGGATTGTGCGACGCCGAAATCATCACACCCGCCAAAAACGGCCCGGTTCGCGTAAGGTAAGCGACGCCGGGCGTGGTGATAATCCCGGCAAAGCGTGCCTTGACACCCGCACGCGCCAATCCGCCCGCCACCTGCTCGGCCAGCCACGGACCACTCTCGCGCGTATCCATGCCGATGACCACCTCGGCCATCCCAGCGGGGATGTCCTCCGGATGCACCTCCTGGGCCCAGGTCCCAAGGGCGTAGCCAAGGGCGTGCGCCGTACGCGCATCCATGGGGGGCTCACCCGCTACGCCGCGGATGCCGTCAGTGCCGAATAACTGTCTGGACAAAAGTGAAACTCCGTTTAGTCGAATCTAAGCCTAAGTTCCATTGTGATACGAAGGCTTAAATTCTCTCTAAGAGAACCGTTTCAATTCGATGTCCCCAACCGCTCGCTTTTTCCGCTTAGGAAGATGTGAGCGAGGAACGAACATGACCTTTCATGGAACCCCTGAACTTCTGCAAGCTGTGCGCAGCAATGCCAAGCTTGAAGCTGAATTGAAGGCGAATCCGATTGCGGCGCTGGAAAAAGTAACCCAACCAACGACCTTGCCGGAGACTTGGGTTTACCGGTTGGTTGTGATTACGTTTGCGCTCAGCTTGTTTGCGGCGGCGGGGAATAAAAGGCCAAGCGAACCGCCGCAGAAGTAGGGGCCAAACTTGATTGTGGTGTCGAGCGTTTCCCGCGTTACCATGCAAAGAAACCGCCATGCGCAACCCTGCCATCTTATTGTTGTGCCTTTCCTCCCTCGCCCTCTCCCAAGGCCCGGCTTTCTTCACCTTGGTCAAAGGCCATCCTCTCTCGGCTGAAGGCCAGGTGCAAATGAGCACCACTCTTCCCAACGGCTCCAAGTCCGTATCCACTCCGGTCTCCTGGAAGTTCTACCGCGACTCCGAAGGACGTATGCGCACCGAACGAATTATGGCGCCGCAATCGCCTTACTTCGGCACAGCGATTGTCGAAATTGACGACCCAGTCGCCAAAGTCAAAGACATTCTTGATCCCACAAAAAAGATTGCACGCACGTTCGCCTGGACCCCTTTCGTGCTCCCCTCCTCGCAAGACAACCACCGATTAATCGGCCCAAAGATCATCGAAGGCTTTCGTTGCGAAGGCACTCGAAAATCGGCATCGCTCGGCTCCGTCGGAAACATGGTGAGTGAGATCTGGAAATCTGAGGAACTCCAACTCATTCTTCTGATGACCGATACCAGCCCTATCGGCGATGGCAACCAGCGGCTTTTCAATATTGTTCCCGCTGAACAATCAGCGGACTTATTTACCGTTCCCGCCGGCTATCTCATTCAACCCGGCGCTCCTTCCGACCCCTCATGGCGGCCAATTATCGCGGCGGCACCGATCCTACCTCCGTCAAACCCCAGCTCAGACGGAGCCTATCGCATCGGCGGCGACGTCAGCGCGCCATCGCTGATTTCTAAAGTGGAACCCAAATACTCCGAACAAGCGCGCGACGCCAAATATTCCGGCAGCGTAATTCTCTCCATCGTTGTCGATTCTGAAGGAGTTCCCAGAGACATAAAAGTCGTGCGCCCCCTGGGCTTGGGCCTGGACCAAGCGGCCATCGATGCCGTCAGCCAATGGCGCTTCAAACCCGGCATGAAGGGCGGTAAACCAGTGGCTGTCCGAGCCCAGGTGGAAGTGTCGTTCCGTTTGCTGGATAAGGTGCCATAGGGAACTGTCAGAAAAGTGAGTCACAGGTTTTGAAAAAGATTTTTCTCCCACTTTTTCAACAACTTAACTCCAAAAATCCATTCGGTCCGAACGCTGCCTCTGCAACTCTTGAGTCGGAAAAGGACCCTTATGGAACTCCAAAAGACCGACCCACAGACTCCTCCCACGACCACCCGCCGCAGTGGTCCTGAAGAAGCAGGCTGCCACGCCTCGCCCAACAACCGCGAATCGACGCCGCCAGAAGGCTACGACCCCATTACCGAAATCAAACGCCAGCGGCGCTGGGAGCAGACCTTCGACGTCGACGGCTCTCTCTGGGACGTCCGCGAAGCGCGCGCCACCAAACACGGTTTCGACTTGCTCTTTGGCTTACCCGCCAATTCCCACCTCTCCGGCAAGGTCCTGGGAGGCCCGGCCCGCCTGATCGCCACCCCCGCTCTCGTGGCCTACTGGGAAATCAACCGCTTCAATGAAGGAACCACGTACGACCTGCCCGCCGGCCGCACCACCATGAAACGGTTGCGCACACGGCTTCGCTTCAACTTCGTTCAAGACCGGCGCAAGTTCTGGGAAAAACGCACGGGCGATCTCCAAATCCTGCCCACCTCCGAGTTTGCGGAGCGCTACAACGTGAACAAAGAGGTGACGAGTCATTGGCGACTGAAAATGGTGGGTCGCACCGCGCGACCCCTCGGCTGGTGGCATCATCCCGAAGCGCTGGCCGTCCTCTGTAACACCAGCCTCAAGTTCCGCGAAGTGGCCAGCGCGCTCTCGATCTCAATCTCGCACGCCAAGCGTCTCCAGACGCTCGCTCTCGCGTTTGACGCCAAGAAAGTGGAAGAACAACCGGAAGTGGTGGGCCCCATTCCTACTCTGCGCTTTCCGCGCAAGCCCACCGTGCCGCCCGTCCCATGCATAAGCCCGTTTCGCGATGATCGCAAGCAAGGCAGACTGTTTTCGGGCAGCGCCTGGTGGCGGCCTGCGCGAAAGACACTGGCGGCCGCCGAGCCCTCGGAACCTTCAACGGAATCCAAAACCACGCGCATTATGCCTAGCTATCCGTTTTCTAAACGCACCGCGATGCGCACTCGCCAGCTTCTCCTGTTCAGTCCTCCCCGCGCTGTGGACTCGAACCCTATGCTTTTTCAGGTTCCGGCTTTCGACGGCACGTTCTATGATGTCTACGAATCCCGGCCCACCAAACACGGGTTCGACCTCCTCTTCGGCTACCCCACTAAGGCGCACCGCCGGATCTATGCCAAGTACAACAAAACCGGTCTCATCCCCACAGCGGAACTCGTGGCTTACTGGGAGGCTCATCGCATAGAGGACTACGTCAACTTTGATTTGCCCGCGGGCGAAACCACGCTCAAACGTCTTCGCCAGCGACTGGGCTTCAATGTGAAACGTGACCAGCGACTGGCCAAAGCGTAGTTTTCCAAAGT
>PMQB01000622.1:0-188 GCA_003169195.1 Bryobacterales bacterium | reverse complement strand
AATTGGGAGGCCACAGCAACGGCTCGCGCTGCACGTTTACCGCTGGCCGCGAGGTCAATCGGTTCCCTCGCTCTCGCGATTGGTTTGGCGTCAGCGGCACTTGCGCAAACGCCCGTATCTTATTTGCAGATTCCGCCGGGCGTTCCTTCAGCGACGTCGGGCACCCTCACTACTGCCACGCCTCTGAC
>PMQB01000328.1:3444-3834 GCA_003169195.1 Bryobacterales bacterium | reverse complement strand
AATGAGATCTCTCTGCAGGAAATCCTGAGTTGATTCCAAAGCGCCAGTATTGATTAGATTTATCGATTGAATACCTTTCGACTTGAATCTGTGGATCGGATAGTCCCACAAAAAGCCGAAATTCAAGCTGTCGGGAGTACCTCCGGGGTCATTACCGCCTTGGAGGTTCAGCGATGGCCCCAGTCTGCTAACGGTTTTTCCTGTTTCGCAGCGTCCACTCAAATTGGCCATGAGATTGTAATTGCCCTGAAAGCTGCCACCAGCCGAGTGAGTTGCCTGGCCAGTGAATGTAATATCAGCCGATGCAGCATTGTCAGGCGAAGTTAGCTTTCCGGAGAAGAGATCCATTAGCTCTGATGCCACACACGTCGACTTCTGGTGCGTCTTTTC
>PMQB01000328.1:0-3435 GCA_003169195.1 Bryobacterales bacterium | reverse complement strand
CGTATGTGTGAGTCGGATCGAACGGTTTTTCCTTCTTCTCCGAATCGAAGAGACTAATATTCACAATACTGGGAAAGGTCTTGTTAGGAGCACAAGTCACATTTAAACTTTGATTTGCGTCCACATCGAACACGTTACAACTTGAAGGACCGCCTACGAGGTCGTTGCTGACGTTCACTTGAAGTCCGAACCCCTTCGGGCCGAGTTCAACTCCACCCACGGATGGAGAGCTGCCGAAGACGACGACGGCAAAGAACAACAGCAACAAAACTTTTGCGTTGTTGAAATTCCATTTGAGAAAACTCATGTGACTTAGTCCTCCTAGCTTGCTCTCACAGCGCACTAACGCTCTGCTTGACTACTGCCGTTTCCATTTGCGACACCGTCGTTCCTTTAGAGAAAGCCAGCGCATTTGGATCTTGGATGCGAAATCCTGCGCTGGGAACACCATCAGTGGGGTCGTTTACCACTTGGTTGACGAGGTTGTCGAGGGAGTCTTGAGAAAGAAACCCGAATTTCGACAACTGGTCTTGGCCGGCAATCGGGCCTGAGAATCCGCTGACATCGTGGATGCAGGCCGTACAGATACGAGCCGCTGTGACGAAGTCCAGTGGCAGTGCAAAAGCTCCGTCCTTCAAAAACGCTCTATCTGCCGGTAGTCTGCCCCAGATGGGATCGTCCTGAAAGCTGACGTCAAGGGCATCGTTCAATGAGCGGTTAATCGAGTCGTAGAGTTCGGGTTGTTGAAATGCCGCCAGAGTGGCGCCCGCTAGAAGTTGCGCATCGTCACCCAAGCCCTTTATCTCAACCTGATGCAAAAGAGCAGCGGCAATTCGCTGAGCCGTCTGTTCGTCGCTGTTTTCCCACGTCTCAATATCCTGAATGTNNACAGAAGAGATAAAAGCTCCAACTTGACGAGCCATGAGTTTCATCTGGGCTAGAGGGAAGTTTTGGCTGATGGGAATCCGGGCACCTGAGCCGTCCGCTATGACTCCTGCCAAAGTGACTTCCTCCGTCTGTCCGGCGCATTGGGCCGTTAGTTGAGTAAGTTGGTTTATATAAGCCTCTTTGACAGACAGCGGAAGACCGCGCAGACTTTCAATTACGCCGATGGCAAGAAAAGGGCGTAAGATGTCGGTAGGATGTTCATCAAGGAATTTTTCAGGGTCGTCCGGATCGAACCCCGAGGCAGACCTCAATTGGGGTTTCTTACCGCCCGAAGCGCGAGCGTTCAAAGCGGTAAACAAAGCGATGAGGTTTAGCGCAAACGCAGGGCCCATGTTGAGCAGACCGTAAACGTCCGCAGTTGCTTCGTCCATCCAATAGCTCCAGAGCGCACCCATTAGAGGGCTATCGGAGGCCGATCCGCCATTGCCTCCAAGAAACGTGACTACGAGTCGCTTCAGTTCCGGCAAGAGAGCTTCATCGGCGTGAGTTACGTCGTGGCCGCCAGTCTCATGACACAAGGCTCCCCAAAGCAAGGGATGGCTAGTATAGACAGCTGGAATACTAACAACTCCCACTTTCGCGCCGATCGCGCTCCGCATCGTATCGCAAGGCAAGGTAAAGGGCCCGCTTGAGCCAGAATGCTGAAACATGGCCAAAGGTGGTAACGTTTCGGTCAGCGGAAACCCCGCTGCAATCCTTCTTTTCTTGGACAAGAAAGAACGGTATAAGTCGGAGACTACCGCAAGGAATCGACTCAGGGGCGCCGCAATACTGAGATCGCCATGTTCGTAGACTGCGCCGGTTATCGTTTCTAACGTATTTAGGCTTAGCCTTCGAGCATCAAGACTCGAAATTAGACTAGGCAGCGTCGCTTTCAGTGGCGAACCATATGATTCCTGGAATAACCTCGGCAACAGGCCGCACCCGCGGTCAATCACTGCTCCCACCCCCTTAACAGTCGGTGGGAGTGTGTAAGGGACTGGGGGCGGCGCATCGCCAAATAGATCAATTGCCGCCAGAATTTCAAACAAACGCTGAAAGCTGTAGGTAGTGACGACCTCAGACCGTGAGGTAGCACGGTCATCAAAGCTGGAAGGCGGGCGTTTCCCGCGCGCGATTTTCAACACCCTAGAGGTGCCCATTGATTTAACTCCTTTGTGTGCACATTCTCTGCAGAAGTGCTTTCAAAGGGAGTAGCGGATTTGCTTCGCGGGAGGGGACACGTTGCAATGCACTTTTTTGCAGTTACAGAGAAACTTTCTATTGAAATGTTTTGTAAGATTGTCCCTCTCTCAGGCTAAGTTTCGCTTTCTTATTTGAAAGGGGAAGATTGATCTTCTCTCGTCGCCAAAAGTGACCTGAGATCAATCTATGAAAAGACTTATGACGGAACAAGTCCAAGTTATGATCGCTTTCGTCCTTGTAGCAGGAGCTTTGGGAGGATTCGTAAACGTCTTTATTGGCGATGCCGGTCTCCATTTGCCAAGGAGTGACAATGGTACCTTTCAACCGGGTTATCTCGGAACGGTGTTTGTCGGAGCAATGGCGGCGTTAGGGTCCTTTTGCGCGGCCAAGGCAGTCGCCCTTCTCGGGGACACACATGTGGCGACGGCGTTCACCACAGCTGATCTAGCAAATGCCCTGATGGTGGGATTCGGTGGAGCTAAGTGGTTTAAGAGCGAGGGTGAAAAGGACATCCTGCAAAAGACCGCAGCCATCGCAGCCGGAAAGCCGGCAGACCCGGACGCAGCAGCTACTATTGCTACCGGAACTCCAATGCAGGCACTAGCGGCAGCCCGCGCGATGAAACAGTAAGCGCGTCCAAAGGGATTTGACGCACTCCCTAGAATTGAAATTGGTCACTGGTTCCTTAGTCACGGTGTCCTCCGCGGGACTAAAATACTCCTGGTTTGTGAAAGGAATTTTCACCTTCGAGCCGTCGAACACGCTCAGAATAAGACAAAAAAGCCCGCCAAGCTTTCGCTCAGCGGGCGTTTCCCTTTCCCTTTTCGAGAAAAGATTAATAATCCATCTCGGGGCCGTGACCTGCGGGCGGACCAGCAGCAGCCTTCTTCTCAGGAATTTCGCAAATCATCGCTTCCGTGGTCAACATCAAAGCGCTGATGGAAGCAGCATGTTGTAGAGCCGACCGCGTCACCTTGGTCGGATCAATCACACCAGACTTCACCAGATCTTCATAGTTGCCAGTGGCAGCGTTGAAGCCGTAGTTCGCATCGTCGTTGGCGCGAACTTTCTCAATCACAATGGCGCCTTCGTAACCGGCATTGCCAGAGATCTGGCGAAGCGGCTCTTCGGTTGCCTTGCGGATGATGTCGACGCCAATCTGCTCGTCGCCACCCATCTTGAGATCGCTCAAAGCCTTGCCCGCACGCAACAGCGCAACGCCGCCGCCGGGAACAATACCTTCTTCCACAGCCGCGCGAGTCGCATGCAGAGCGTCTTCAACACGAGCCTTCTTTTCCTTCA
>PMQB01000007.1 GCA_003169195.1 Bryobacterales bacterium | reverse complement strand
GCGAGAGATTGGCGACCTTAAACCAAAGCTCGATGAGACTAATTGCGGACCCCCGCTCGGTGTAAATTGTAGAATCAGATGGTATATGGAGTTTTATTCATGCTTCCTCAGCTACTCAAGTGACGATCAGGATTTTGCGGAACGTCTCTACGCTGACTTGCAGGCACAAGGCGTCCGCTGTTGGTTCGCACCCCATAGCGTACAAGCCGGTAAAAAGCTCCACGATCAGATTGATGAAGCAATTCGGGTCTATGACCGGATAGTGCTGATCATTTCTGAAAGTAGCATGCATAGCGACTGGGTCAAAACTGAGATCTCCAAAGCACGCCAGCGCGAATTGCGTGAACAACGACAAGTGCTCTTCCCGCTTCGGTTGGTCTCATACGAGGCGATTACTCAGTGGGAAGTGTTTGACGCAAATACTGGCAAAGACTCAGCCCGCGAGATCCGAGAATACTTCATCCCCGATTTCAGTAATTGGAGAGAGAATGATGAATATAAAGTGGCCTTCGCTCGTCTTCTAAGAGATCTCAAGGTTGATTCTGCCACGTCGGAACGTAGATCAGATTTTAAGGTCACGTTTGCGCCAGGGCTATCTGGTCGCCAGATCACAGGAACCATGCAGGTCCTCGCTGACTACTATCGGAAATGCGGAGGAATCGGTTTAGCCATAGATTTTGAACTCGCCGATGTCCTGATCGGGGAGCCAATCAATGTCCTCTCATGACGATGGGACAATCACTCGGCTTTTCGGTTGGGTGAAAGCGCTTCTTCCAGGTGATTGGTGGAGCGAAGCAGGAACCCGATTTCGTTCAACGACCCAGCTCATTTCCAATTTTGGAGAAGAGCACAACGTTCAACCTAGCGAGCTTCTTGGGGAAGGCATTGAACTAGACGTTAAGAAACTTGATGGGTCAACTAGCCACGAATTCGGTACGGCAGTAGAGACGTTCAGGGAGTCCGAACGTATAAAAATCGAAGCTGAGCTTCATAGGCGGTCTCTTGAGAGCAAAGTTAGAAAAGAGGAAGCCGAGGCGAGAGTGGCCGAATTGGTGGCCTTGGACGCTGAAGTGGAATTACTCAGAAAACTTAGGGAGTTGAGGGTTTTGTTACATCGAGATGGCAGAGGAAACCTGACTGTTCTTCCTTCACAATCCGCCTGCGATCTGGATGAACTGATCGAACGCCGCGTGAAGGAATATTCGACAGGGTCCACCCATTTGGGTAGAGATCCCCAGCGGTCGTGAACACTCTCAATTCCTTGCATTGAGTTTAAGAGCTAGATCTTCGCGGGTAAAGCTTGAGCTAAGTGGGACACGTTCAGATTAAGTCCAATCGTATAAGCAAAACCAGTGTTACTCCACGCTGCCGAAGGTACTCTTGTTTGATCGAATAGCTGCCATTTGGCTCAGCAGGCCATCTCCGTAGGGCGTTAAAATCCATCGCGGCTTTTCCGCCTGTTTGGGTGCATTTCGATCATCTAACACGATCAAACCGAGGGCGCGAAACTGTACCTTTATCTTTTGAAAATCCTCATCTCTAATGTTGGCAGAATAGGCTGTCTCACGGGATTCGTCGAGTTTTCGATTAACGAAAAGCTCTTCGAGCTTAATTTGCAGCGTCAACTCGGAAGCACCATCAATCATCAACGGAGCCAGAACCTTGAATAGCTCGTTCCAAGAGACCGATAACGATTGTCTGACAATTGTGTTACCCAATCCCGTGAATGAGAAGTGAAGATCAATCTGTTCCTCCCCCCACGCAAAAGACCCCATTCCCACCGGTGGTTCCGATCCGAGGCGCTCCAACTTCTTCTTGAGAGCATCGTTTTGGCTACGCAATCGCAGCATCTCTCTCGCGGCGGTCTCGTCTGAGATAAGGTCAGCTCGTACCCAGCCAATGCCCGGCTTTTCCTTTATCAATTTGATTATGCTCCTGCTCACTACAGATCCGAGTTCGTGTGCCGTAGTCCAGTTTTTGCACATCTTTTTCCTTGCGAGACCGCGAAACTCTTGAAGTTTGTGCTGGTTTTGCGGATCGGTTTTGTCCGCCTGAATTTTACCCGGATCAGCGTGAAGGAACGCAATTACCGGTTTGCCAGTCGAAATTGCATGTTCGTATTCCATTTGTGTGAAGCTATTTCCACTTGGGCCTATCGATCCGTAACGTCCGGCGATGATCACGACGTAATAGTCACAATCATCGATTACACGCTTAATCAACGTCCATTGATCGTCGTCCGCTGCTGGAAACAACTCCATACCGGAGGGTATACAATCGAGTTCCAAGAGGGCCTGAATAACTTCCAGGCGTTCATCACGTAGATCATCGTAGGTTGAGCTTACAAAAACCTGATAGCGCTTTTCCATTTGATCACCGAAGGTAGATTCTATCGAATCGAGCTATGTGTCTCGATGTGAAACGCCGCAACGCCTGATCGCGATAGACACTCGCCGATTGTTTAGTTGGCTTAGTACCGTGAAGGCGCTCCTGCACCTGCTGCTGCCCTAGCGAACAGAACANNGAAGCTAAATGGACTTGGGCTACGCACTCCACGGGGGTGTGAATGGTATGCGAGTACAATTCGCACCGAGTTGCGAAGACGGCCTGAAACGGCGGACTTTCACTAGACGCCTGCTGTGTTTGCAGTCGCCTCAAATGATTGCCACCGCGTGGACCAGCCGTTCGATTAAAGAGCTAGTCGGAATCGTGGTGAGCTGCCGGTCGCAACTAGAATGGAAGTAGGAATGCAATGACAACGGAAGAGGAAAGAGCAACAACAGAAGAAGGCTTCGACGCTGGTGACCAATGCGGACGATGCGGCTGTGCTCGACG
>PMQB01000434.1 GCA_003169195.1 Bryobacterales bacterium | reverse complement strand
ACGGTGTCGCCTACCACGCAGGCATCGTGCAACGGAGTGCCCTTCATCTTCAACTCAGTTTCGACAATCTTCTTGGCGTTATCCCACGCACCGCCGGCGTTCGCCATGAAGATGGCTTGGTAGAGGCCGAAGAGCGCGATGGAGATCAGATAGCCGATGAAATAATACGGCTCTACGAACGCGAAGGCGAGCGTCACGAAAAACACCGTGAGGAAGATATTGAACATACCGCGCTGTGCATACACTGTGCAAATTTCCACAACCTTCTTGCTGTCTTCCACAGAAGCCTTAGTGACGCCTTCCAGCTTGATATTGGCCTTGATAAATTCCACCGCTCGATAGGCGCCCGTGGTGACCGCTTGCGCTGAAGCGCCCGTGAACCAATAGATAATGGCGCCGCCGGCGATCAAGCCGAGCAGAAAGGGCGGGTGAAGAATGGACAAATTCTGCAACAGGTCTGGCCGCAAGCCATGCGTGAGGGCGACCACGATGGAGAAGATCATAGTTGTGGCGCCCACTACAGCAGTACCAATCAGCACTGGTTTCGCCGTCGCCTTAAAGGTGTTGCCTGCGCCATCGTTCTCTTCCAGGTGATCTTTCGCTCGTTCGAAATTCACATCGAAGCCGTACTGTTGCTTAAGTTCGTTCTCAATGCCGGGAATCTGTTCAATGGTGGAGAGTTCGTAGACGGATTGCGCATTGTCGGTAACAGGGCCATAGGAGTCAACGGCGATGGTCACTGGACCCATGCCGAGGAAGCCAAAAGCAACGAGACCGAACGCGAAGACGGCCGGCGCCATCATTAGGTTTTCCATGCCGAGCGTGCTGATGCTGTAGGCAATTCCCATCAACGCGAGGATGGCCAAGCCCAACCAGTATGCGCTGAAGTTACCAGCTACGAAGCCGGAGAGAATGTTCAGGGAAGCGCCGCCTTCGCGAGAAGAGGCGACAATTTCACGCACGTGCCCAGAACTGGTGGACGTGAAAACCTTCACCAATTCCGGGATCACCGCTCCGGCGAGTGTGCCGCAAGTAATGACCGAAGATAATTTCCACCACAAGGTGGGATCTCCGCCGAGTTCCGGAATCATCAAATACGAAACCAGATAAGTAGCCGCGATGGAGAGCAGAGACGTGAGCCAAACCAAGTTGGTTAAGGGCGCTTCGAAATTCATCTTGTCGGCATTGGCGTATTTCGCTTTGGCCAAAGCAGCGTTGATCAGATAAGATCCGCCGGAAGAAACAACCATCATCACGCGCATGGCGAAGATCCAAACCAGCAGTTGACTCTGCACCAAGGAACTGTTCACGGCAAGCACGATGAACGAAATAAGCGCGACGCCAGTCACACCGTAGGTTTCGAAACCGTCGGCACTGGGCCCAACGGAATCGCCCGCATTGTCGCCCGTGCAATCGGCAATCACGCCGGGGTTGCGAGCGTCGTCTTCTTTAATCTTGAAAACGATCTTCATCAGATCTGCGCCAATATCGGCAATCTTCGTGAAGATGCCGCCCGCTACGCGCAAGGCGGCCGCACCAAGAGACTCGCCAATCGCAAAGCCGATAAAACAAGGACCCGCGTAATCGTGAGGAATGAAGAGCAGAATGAACAGCATGAGGATGAGTTCGACGCTGATGAGCAGCATGCCGATACTCATGCCGGCCTTAAGAGGAATTTCGTAGCAGGGAAATGGTTTGCCCTTCAAGCTGGCAAACGCGCAGCGGGAATTGGCAAAAGTGTTCACGCGGATACCGAACCAAGCCACTCCAGTGCTGCCGCAGATGCCGATGATGCTGAACATCAAAATGATGAACACTTTGATGGGGCTGAAGTGCTGCAGGAATCCAAAGTAGAAAACAATGATGGTTCCGATGAACGCTTCTAGGATGAGCAGAAACTTGACCTGCGTATACAAGTAGGTCTTGCAGGTTTCATAAATGAGCTCCGAAATTTCGAGCATCGACGAGTGAACCGCCGCATTCTTGAGTTGGTTGTAAATCACCAAACCGAAAACTAAACCAAGCGCCACAACGAGCAGGCCGCTGGTCAGTAGCGTTTGTCCGTTGATTGCGCCGCCAAAAAACGTGGCTTGCGACAAATCAGGAAGGATTAAGTTCGCTTCTCCCCCGGCTAGCTGGCCTCTGTCCTGCGCGTTGGCCAGCACGGAAACGATGGGAAACAATGCCGCCGCGGTCAGCAACGGGCATTTCCCGCGGATTAGTTGATTCAAGCTCATTGACGCTTACGATATCGCAGCGTGATTCGCAATTGCAAGGTTTTCAGTTGTTTGGGAAGGAAAAAGGGTCCTCAAGTGCACTGGGTCACAGCGGACTATTAACCCCTGGGGACTTGGTAGGGACGGGCAGATTCGAACTGCCGACCTGTCGCTTAGGAGGCGACCGCTCTATCCATCTGAGCTACGTCCCCGCTCCTGTTAGCAGTCTACCAGCGGTTCACAATAAAAGAAACGGGGCTCCTACTCGCGGAGCCCCAAATGAAATCGGGTTTTGGATGGAGAGAGTTGAATTTAGGCCCGCCCACAGGCCGAACTTGTTGAACCCAACCCAAGATTAGCCGCGCCATGTTTAACGAATGTGTGAATTCGGTGAATAATTGCGCAAGGCCATTATTTCGCACTGCGCTTGTGACGCCCTGCAAGAATTTCGAGGCTCTTCGTGATGCTTTTCAGCATGTGCAGCACGTCAGCAACAACGATAAATAGGCAGAGATAGAGTATGTAAGGCAGGATTTGGCTAATATGCATACGATTGAATGTATCTCAGACTGATATCCTGACTACTGACGAGGTCGTTTTTTGTCCCGAACTTCCGCTGCATTTAGCAGTTTTTTCTCAATTCTCTTTTCCGGGGTTCTGCCAGAATCGGTGGCGTCGGAGTTCGGCTATACGAAAGCCAAGCCAGTAGCGGCACCCCCGCCCGAGCCGCCGAAGGTGAAGCTGACCGATGGAGCGCTCCAAATTCTGCAAACGCTGCAGCGAGACGCGCGGCTGGTTGATTTTCTGATGGAAGATATTGCCGCGTATTCAGATGATCAAGTGGGTGCTGCGGTCCGCTCGGTGCACGCCGATTCGAAAGCGAGTCTGGCGCGCCATGTCACTTTGACGCCGGTGATTGATGGCGTGGAAGGCACAAACCACAAGCTGGATGGCAGTAAAGCGCCTGATCCCAATCGCATCAAACTCATTGGCAACGTTCCCGCTAGCGGCAAGGCACCCGGTGGTACCTTGCGCCATCGCGGTTGGCAAGCTACTGCGGTTAATCTGCCGCCGATCGGCAAACAGGATGTGAATATCTTGGCGCCCGCCGAAATTGAAATCGAATAGCCTCACCACTTCATGTCGCAGTTCATTATTGGTATCGATTTGGGCACAACGAATAGTGCCCTTGCTTACGCGCAAGAATCGGAGGTAGCGCTCTTCCCTATTCCGCAATTGGCGAATCCTGGCGAGGTAGCAGATTTCGATTTGCTGCCGTCGTTCGTTTATTTGCCAGGCGAGAAGGAATTTGTCGAAGGCGCGCTGGCATTGCCTTGGGCCGGGCAGCCCTCCTACATCACGGGGCGGTTTGCGCGCGTGCGCGGCGTTGAGAATGCCGGGCGTCTGGTGAGCTCGGCGAAATCATGGTTATCGAATCAGGCGGCTGATCCAACGCAGCCGCTTTTGCCGTTGAACGCTCCCGAGGGTGTGGCGAAGATCTCGCCGCTTGAGGCGTCGCGTCAGTATTTACTGCATTTGCGTTCGGCTTGGGACCATGCGCATCCAGATGCGAAACTAGCGCAGCAGACTGTACTGATTACGGTGCCTGCTTCGTTTGATGCGGCAGCGCGCGATCTCACACAGCGCGCGGCGAAATTGGCCGGCTATCCGGAAGTAACAATTATTGAAGAACCGCAGGCGGCGTTTTATGCGTGGTTAGAGCGCAATCCGAATTGGCGTGAATTGGTCAAGCCCGGCGACCTGATTCTGGTTGTGGATATCGGCGGCGGCACTACCGACTTCACGCTGATTTCTGTTACGGATAAAGGCGGCGAGCTGCAGTTAGAGCGCATTGCCGTGGGCGACCATTTATTGCTGGGCGGCGACAACATGGATCTCGCGGTCGCCCGTTTTGCCGAGCAACAGTTTGCGGATAAAGGGACGAAGCTGGATGCACTACAATTCCATTCGCTTTGGCAGCAATGCCGCACGGCGAAGGAAACGCTGTTGACTGATGGCGCTGGCGCAAGTCATCCGTTGACGATTCTTGGTCGCGGTTCAGGCTTGGTGGGCGGAACAATCAAAGGCAAAATTGCGCGCGATGAAGTGCGGCAGCTCATTCTAGGAGGCTTCTTCCCGCCGGTGCCCGCGGATGCCGCGCCTCAAAAAAACCGCCGCGCGGCGTTGGCTGAAGTTGGATTGAACTACGCGACCGATGCCGCCGTTACCAAGCACATGGCGCAGTTCTTGCGCAATGCAGGCAATGTGAAGCCCACGCATTTGCTGCTGAACGGCGGCGTATTGCAGGCCTCCGCGATCGAGCACCGGTTGTTCGAAGTTCTGAATTCCTGGCAACCGAATCCGGTGATTGAACTTAAGAACGATAGCAAAGAAGCGGATTTGATGCATGCCGTAGCCCATGGCGCTGCTTACTACGGGATTGCTCGAACAGGCAAAGGCGTGCGCATTCGTGGCGGCGTGCCGCGAACCTATTATGTGGGCATCGAAAGTTCTCTGCCTGCTGTGCCCGGCTTGCCAGCGCCGATGAAAGCTTTGACGGTTGTGCCTTTTGGTTTGGAAGAAGGTTCGAAAGTAGAGTTGCCGCAACGGAAGTTTGCATTGGTTACAGGCGAGCCTGCCGAATTCCGATTCTTCTCTTCGGTCTCGCGGCATAACGATGCGGCGGGCGTTTTGTTGGATGAAATCACCGACAGCTTGGAAGAACTTGCACCGATTGAAGTCTTTCTGCCACCGCATACCGATGGTACGCGCGAAGAGATTGTGCCCGTTTCCCTAGAAACCTATGTCACCGAAACCGGCATGNNCGGCCGCATGAACATCGGCATCGATTTAGGAACCACCAATTCGGCGCTTGCCTATATCGATCCGCGGGAAGCGGCGGAAGCAGATTTTCCTCCCATTCACGTTCTGCCGATCGAGCAGCAACTGGATCAAGTGCGCAGCGGGGCGTTGCGCACGCTGCCGTCGTTTCTGTATTTAAGCGAACCGCCGGTGGTTGGTGCGTATGCGCGTGATCAAGGTGCGTTGGTGCCAACCAAGACGGTGCACTCGGCGAAATCGTGGCTTTCGAATTCAGAAGCAGACCGGACGGCGAAGATTCTTCCATGGGATTCGCAGGAAGAAGGGCGTGTACTCTCTCCGGTAGACGCGTCCACGCGTTATTTGGCGCATCTGCGGGACAACTGGGATCGCACCCAGAGTGAGCCTTTATCGGAACAGCAAGTAGTCTTGACGGTGCCGGCCAGTTTTGATGAAGAAGCACGCGAGTTGACCGTGCAGGCGGCGCGCGATGCTGGCATTCAGAATCTGACTTTGTTGGAAGAGCCCGCGGCGGCATTCTATGCCTGGATCGCGGGGCATCTCTCCCGTTCCAATAAAGAACTATTCGATAAGCAAGTGGTGCTAATTTGCGATGTAGGCGGCGGTACTAGCGATTTTACGCTGGTGCGCGTGGATCGTGAAGGCGATCGCGTGCAGTTTACACGAACCACGGTGGGGCGTCATCTTTTATTGGGTGGCGACAATCTCGATCTGACCATTTCATGGCTGGCGGAGTCAAAGCTGGGCAAGACATTGTCCTTGCGGCAGCGGAGCGCGTTGCGGCGGCAGTGTTCGGCGGCGAAAGAAACGTTGCTGGCGAACAATGGCCCGGCGAGTGTGGAAGTGATGATTGTCGGCACAGGTTCGTCTCTTATCGGCGGCACGCTGAAGACAACCATCACGCGCGAAGAGGTTCTGGAATTGGCCTTGGGCGGGTTTCTGCCCCCGTGCGAATTGAGTGAAAAACCGCAGCAGGAAAAGCAAAGCGTGTTTCGCGAATTGGGTTTGCCGTACGTTTCCGATCCGGCTATTACGCGGCACTTGGCAGATTTTCTCCGCAATACGACGACGGTTGACGCCATCCTTTTCAATGGTGGCTTCTTCATTCCACAAGTGTTTCGCGACCGTGTGCGCGACGTGGTGGGACATTGGTTTGGGAAGACGCCGGTTGTTTTTGAAAATCACGATTTAGATTTGGCCGTGGCGATTGGTGCAGCGTATTACTCTTATGTGCGGGCATCCGGCAGCGGTGTGCTAGTTCGCGGCGGTTTGCCGCGCGCGTATTTTCTGGGCGTGCAAGATGCAGAGGCGGATTCCACAGCCATTAAAGCGGTTTGCCTGATGCCGCGCGGGACGGAAGAAGGTACGGAGATTCAACTTGAGCAGCCCGAATTGCAGCTTGTCGCGAATACACCCGTGGCGTTTCGCCTGTACAGTTCGTTGAGCCGAACGGAAGATGCGGCGGGCGATGTAGTGACATTAGTCGGCGATGGTGACTTAAGCGATCCGGCGAGCGATCCGCGTTTGCATGCGCCATTGCATGCGGTGATTCGCTTTGGCAAGGGCGGCGAACGTTTAGTCCCGGTCACGCTGGGCGCACGGTTGAGCGAAGTGGGTACGCTTGAGACTTGGGCCGCTTCGAAGATTAGTGAGCATCGCTGGCAGCTTGAGTTTCAATTACGCAAGACAAGCGGCGCCGCTGAACCGTCTAAGGCGGTGGGCGTGCGTTCCAGTGCGGTGATCAGTGCGGAAGCGCAGGCTGCTGCCGAAGAGTTAATTGAACAGGTTTTCGGCAAGCCGGGCTCGGGCCTCGCGCCGGAACAGTTGCCCGCGCGCATGGAACAAGCGCTCGGCTTGGGGCGGTTGTCATGGCCGTTGCCCAATGTGCGTGCCTTTGCCGATAAGCTGTTAGCGCTGGCCGATGGCAGACGTAAGAATGCGCCGCACGAAGTGCGATGGTTGAACCTGACTGGTTTCTGTTTGCGGCCGGGGTTTGGCTTTCCAGGAGATGATTTCCGCATTGAGCAGGCGCGCCGCATCTATGCCAGCGGCATTACGTTTGGCAATCAGGTGCAATGCGAAGTGGATTGGTGGATCTTTTGCGGACGCATCGCCGGCGGTTTAAATCGCAACCAACAGGCCGATATCTATCAGCGGCTTTCGCCCACGCTCGTACCCAAACAGAAAAATAAGCAGCGGCTCAACCAGAGTCTGTATCGCGAAATGTGGCGCACCGCCTCGAGTTTGGAATTACTGCCCACACAGACCAAGGCGCAGCTGGGCGACGCGCTGCTCGACATTGTGAAACGCGGCGACATGTTGGATGCAGGCACGTGGTGTCTCTCGCGTTTGGGCGCGCGGAAACTGTTCAGCGGACCGATTAATCTTGTGGTTTCACCCACGGTAGCGGCGCGCTGGATCGATGGGTTGTTGAAATTGGCACACACACCGGCGCTGCTGGAATCCGTCGTGCAAATGACACAACAAACCGGGGACACCGCGCGCGATATGCCGCCTGCCACGTTGGACAAAGTGCGCCAAGCGGTACAAACGAGCCCGCGCGCAACGGAACTGCTAAAACAGCTTGAGGGCGCCCAGCAAGATTTTGCAGGATCAAGCCGGGTTTTTGGCGAAGAGCTGCCAGCGGGGTTGGTTTTGGCGGCAAGCTAATGCGCGAGACGGAGATCGTAGAGCAGATCCGGCGGCAAGCGCTCACGAGCTACCGCGATAAAACGGTGGTTCAAGGAATTGGCGACGATTGCGCGATTGTGCGGCCGCGGGCGGGCGAGGATCTGGTATTCACCTCCGACTTCGTTCTGGAAGACCGGCACTTCACGCTCAAGACCCATTCGCCTGCGGCCGTTGGTGAAAAGGCGCTGGCGCGCAGCATTTCCGATCTCGCAGCCATGGGCGCAGAGCCGGTTTTCTGCTTGGTGTCACTAGCGGTGCCATCTAAATTAGGCGGCCCGTTTGTGAAGAGCTTCTATGAAGGTTTGCTGCGGACCGCAAAGCGCTACTCAATAGCACTGGCGGGAGGCGATCTGTCCCGCTTCGACAAAGTAATCGCCGATGTAACCTGTTGCGGGCGAGTGCCGCGCGGTGAGGCGCTGCTACGAAGCGGTGCGAAGGTGGGCCATCGCATCTATCTCACGGGAAAGCTCGGCGCAGCCGCCCACGCGTTCAATTTAGGTCGGCCCATTCTGCCGAAGCCTCGATTAAAGGAAGGCATGGTCCTGCGAAAACTCGGCGTATCGGCAGCCATTGATCTGAGTGACGGCTTGTCGCTTGATTTGGCTCGTTTGTGCCAGGCGTCGAACTGTTCGGCCGAGATCGATGCAAAACGCCTGCCTCTCGCGCGCAATGCGACGCTCGATGAAGCCCTGAACGGCGGCGAAGATTACGAACTGCTGTTTACGGCGGCACCGAAAATCAAAGTGCCGGCGGGCATGAGCGAGATCGGCGTAATCACGCGTCAACGGCCTTCGCTGGTTTTGATGAACGGCCACCCGTTACAATCCAAGGGATTCGACCATTTCGCATGAATCACGATCCTGAAGCAGCAAACATACTGGATTTAATCGAAGCGTTTCGCCGTTCGAAAGTCATGTTTACGGCGGTGCGGCTGGGCATTTTCGATCAGCTGGCGATTGCGCCCCTATCATGTTCGGCCCTGGCGGTGCAACTTTCGCTTGATCGGCCGGCTCTTTCGCGGTTGCTGAATGGCTGCGTCTCGCTGCGATTGCTGGAACGTGAGGGCGAACTCTATTCCAACACCAACGCCGCCACCCGCTTTCTCATCAAAGCGAGTCCAGAAACGCTGGCCGGCTACATCGTTTATTCTGATCAATCGCTGTACAAACTTTGGGATCACATGGACGATGCGATCCGTGAAGGAACCAACCGCTGGACGCAAGCGTTCGGTAGCCGGTCGGCGCTGTTTGATCACTACTTCCGCGACGAAACATCCACCCGCAGCTTTCTCGCGGGGATGCATGGTTTTGGACAACTCGCATCGCCGCGGATTGTGACGGCGTTCGATCTTTCGCGCTTTGTGCACTTGGTGGATCTTGGCGGCGCGACGGGGCATCTTTCGATTGCGGCTTGTAAGGAGTATCCAAGTTTGCGAGCCACCGTGTTGGATCTGCCGGCGGTGGAGCCGTTTGCGCGCGAACATATTGCCGCTTCGGGTTTTGCAGATCGCGTCGATTTCGTTACGGGCGATTTCTTTGCTCAGGACCTGCCGAAAGCCGACCTCTATGTCCTGGGCCGTATTCTGCATGATTGGGACGATCCGAAGATCGACAAGCTGCTGCGCAAGATTTTCTTTTCGCTTCCGCGCAAAGGCGCACTACTGGTTACGGAGACGCTCGTAGATGACGACCGCAGTGGGCCTGTCTACACGTTGATGCAGGATTTGAATATGCTCGCCTGTACGGATGGCCGAGAACGCACAGAAGCGGAATACTCGGCGTTGCTGCAAAGCGCTGGATTTGCGACGGTACAATTCCGGCGAACCGACTCGCTGGTTGATGCCATTCTTGCGGTTAAGAACTAAAACCACATGCCTCAAAAACCCACAGTTGAGAAAGTATCCTACGGCGGCTGGCCGAATTGTTACCGTTTGTCAAACGGCGAGACGGAATTGATTGTTACCACTGATGTTGGGCCGCGTGTGATGCGCTATGGCTTCGTTGGTGGACAGAATCTGTTTGTTGAGATTGCCGATCAAATGGGTAAGTCAGGCGAGCCTTGGTGGGCTATGCGCGGCGGCCATCGTTTGTGGGCGGCACCGGAAGTGAAACCCGATACATACGCGCTGGATAACGGGCCGGTCAAGGCGACGATTGGCGAGGGCAGTATTGCGCTATTGCAACCCGTTGAGCCCGAAACTGGTTTGCAGAAAGAAATTGTGGTTGCGTATGAATCTGCAGGCGGCGTCACAGTGACCCACCGCCTCACAAATCGGGGAACGAACGGACGCCGGCTGGCACCGTGGGCCTTGAGCCAGATGGCTACAGGCGGCTCTGCGATTGTCGCCTTCCCGCCGCGCGGTGGACACAGCGAGCAGTTGCTTCCCACGCATCCGCTGGTGATGTGGGCCTATACGAACTTCGCCGACAAGCGCTGGCAATTCACGAACAAGTTCTTAGTGCTGAGGCAAGATCGGAATGATCATTCGCCGCAGAAAACGGGTCTATTCAACGTAGATACGCGCGCGGCTTATTTGCTTGGTACCGATCTGTTCATCAAACGCTGCCAAGCTCAGTTGGACGCGGTGTATCCGGATTATCATTGCTCGTTCGAAATTTTTACGAACGGTGATTTTCTGGAATTGGAAACGCTAGGGCCGTTAGTGGATCTGACGCCGGGTGCAACGGCAGAGCATATCGAACGCTGGTCGTTGCACAAAGATATTCGCTTGGCGGAGATGAGCGAAAGTGAAATCGAACGTGCGGTTGAACCGCTGTTTTAGCTCAGAGCGGGATATTGCCGTGCTTCTTACGCGGCATCGTATCCGTTTTATTTGCTAACAGCTTCAAGGCACGGATGACTTTGGCGCGCGTTTCATGCGGCTCGATCACGTCATCCACATAGCCGCGTTCCGCCGCTACAAAGGGGTTGGCGAACTGATCGCGGTATTCGTCGATTTTGGTTCTTCGGACTTCGTCGGCATTGCTAGCCGTTTGCAATTCGCGCTTGTAAAGAATATTCACCGCGCCTTCCGGTCCCATGACGGCGATCTCTGCCGTGGGATAGGCAAAGTTGACGTCGGTCCGCAAATGCTTTGAACCCATGACGCAATACGCTCCACCATAGGCTTTACGCGTAATCACCGTGATCTTCGGGACTGTGGCCTCGGCGTAAGCGTAAAGCAGTTTGGCACCGTGGCGGATGATGCCGCCAAACTCCTGTGTTGCACCCGGCAAGAATCCAGGCACGTCTTCGAACGTCAAAATCGGTATTTGAAATGCATCGCAAAAGCGCACGAAGCGTGCGCCTTTTGTGGATGAATTGATATCCAGACAGCCCGCCAAATGCGCCGGCTGATTGGCCACAATGCCGATGGTTTCGCCAGACATGCGCGCGAAACCGATGACTATGTTCTGCGCGAAGTGCTGGGCGACCTCAAAGAAGTAGCGCTCGTCTACGACGTGGCGGATCACGTCTTTGATGTCGTAAGGCTTGTTGGATTCAGTGGGAATTAGAGTGTCCAGCTCTTTGTCGGCCCGGTCATCGCTGTCTTTGGTGGCAACGCGCGGGACGCCGTCCAAATTGTTTTGAGGCAGGAACGTCAGCAACTCGCGAATATGGCGCAGACAGTCTTCGTCGTTGGTCGCTTGAAAATGCGCTACGCCGCTCACGGAATTATGCGTCACGGCGCCGCCTAAATCTTCTTTGGTGACGTCCTCGTGCGTTACGGTCTTGATCACATCCGGCCCGGTGACAAACATGTGGCTGGTGCCTTCCACCATGAAGACGAAATCGGTCAACGCCGGAGAATAGACCGCGCCGCCAGCGCACGGTCCCATAATGGCCGATATTTGCGGTACAACGCCGCTGGCTAGCGTGTTCCGGAGAAAGATATCCGCATACCCGGCTAGCGAAGCCACGCCTTCCTGGATGCGCGCGCCGCCCGAATCGTTGAGTCCGATGATCGGTGCACCGGTCTTCATGGCCAGATCCATCACCTTCACGATCTTTTGCGCATTTGATTCGGACAAAGATCCGCCGAATACCGTGAAGTCCTGCGCGAATACAAACACGGGACGGCCGTGGATCAAGCCGTGTCCGGTGACAAAGCCGTCGCCATCGATCACGGTGTTCTGCATGCCGAAGTTTTGACTGCGGTGGCGGACGAGCTTATCCAACTCCTCGAAGGTGCCTTCGTCCAGCAATTGCGCCACGCGCTCGCGGGCCGATAGCTTGCCTTCGGCGTGCTGGCGTTGTTTACGCTCCGCTCCGCCGCCTTCTTCAGCGCGGGCGTGTCTACGGCGTACTTCTTCAAAGCGGTCTGTACTCATGCCTGTACCATTAGACAATCTCATGTCCGCGAGACTTGTTATCGGCACCGCCGGCCACATCGATCACGGCAAGACTTCCCTGGTGAGCGCGCTTACAGGGATGGACACTGACCGGCTGGCCGAAGAGAAACGCCGTGGCATTTCCATTGATCTCGGTTTTGCTCATTTGACGCTCCCTGGCGGCGAGCGCCTTAGCTTTGTCGACGTGCCCGGCCATGAACGTTTTATCCGGAACATGCTGGCCGGCGCCGCCGGGATTGAAGCGCTTTTGCTGGTGATTGCCGCCGATGAATCGGTGAAACCGCAAACGCGCGAGCACTTTGAGATCTGTCGCCTGCTGGATCTGCGGCACGGTCTGATCGTGCTGACCAAGTCGGACTTGGCTACGCCAGAGCAACTGGAACAGACGATGGCCGATGCCCGGCAGTTGACCGAGAATTCGTTTCTGGCCGGGGCGCCGATAGTGCCGGTCAGTTCAGTGACTGGTGCGGGTTTGGACCAACTGAAGGCGCAACTTGCCAAAATTGCAACGCATAGCACGCGGCGCGACGCAACGGGTTTGCCGCGCTTGCCGATTGACCGAAGCTTCGCTCTTAAGGGATTCGGCACGGTGGTTACGGGGACGCTGTGGAGCGGAACGCTGCGGGTGGGCGATACGGTTCGCCTTCATCCGATTGGGCGCGAGGTGCGGATACGCGGTTTACAGCGCCACGGCCAAGCAGTGGAAGCGGCAGTGGCGGGCGATCGAACGGCGGTAAACCTGTCCGGCATTGAGCATGCGGACATTAAACGCGGATATACGCTCACTTCGCTCAATGCTTTAGAGACCACCGTTGTCATGGATGTGTCGCTTGACTGGTTGGAGCAAACAAAGGGCAATCAATTTCTGTTGGATATTGGCACGGCCGAGATCCCGGTGACTCTCAAGCCGCTGCGGGAGGGCTTTGCTCGCCTGCATCTGACAGAGCCGGTGCTGGCGCTGCCGGGCGACCGCTTCATCTTGCGGCGGCCGTCTCCCGCGATGACGGTGGCGGGGGGGACGGTGATTGATCCGTTTCCACCCAGGCGCTTGAATCGAGCGAAGACCTTCGAGCGGCTGAGTAAGCTGGCCAAGGCATCGCCGACGGAGCGGGTGGAATTGCTGACCGAAGAAAGCCCGGGCGGGCTTTCTGTGAATCAACTGGTACGGCTCACTGGTTTTTCGCCACTGCCAACATCAGCGCGTCTCATTTTAGTGAATGGTCAACATTTAGTTTCGAAAGCATGGGTGGAGCAACGGCGGCAAAAGCTTGTGGAGTGGCTGGCAACGTTTCACATGAAACATCCGGCAGCGGAAGGCGCGCCGATTGCGCAAGCGCGATTAGGGGTGGATGCAAATTTGCTTGCACCTGTTTTTGAAAAGTTTCCCGCAATTCGTTTGCGCGGAGATATTGTTTCGCTTGCAAATCATCAACCGAAAGTATCGAACGCAGAAACGGAAGCGTTGGCGAAATTAGAACTTGTTTTTCGAGAAGCTGCGTTTCAACCGCCGACGCCAGAAAAAAACGAACGGGTGTTTCTGGAAAAATTAATTAAAAGCGGAAAACTAATTCGCATTTCAAACGATTTAGTTTTTCACGCCGATGTGATTGTACATATCCGGCAATCGCTGGCGGCGCACAAAGGGCGGCGCTTCACGGTGGCCGATTTCAAAGCGTGGACGAACATCTCGCGAAAGTATGCGATTCCGCTGCTGGAATATCTGGATCAACAACATGTCACGAAACGCGATGGAGACGTTCGGGTTGTACTGTAAAGCATGTCGACGTTGAACGCGGTTCGCGTGAACCGTAAGGCTGCCGAGCGGTTGTTGGACGGCCATTTATGGGTTTTCGCATCGGATATTATCGACCGAGGCGATTCACAAGCGGGTGATTTTGTAAAAGTTGTGGACCAAAAAGGCAAAGCGTTGGGGACGGCGCATTTCAGTTCCACTTCGCAAATTGTTTTGCGGCTGCTGAGCCAGCACGTAGAACCGATTGACGAGGAATTCTTTTTCCAACGCTGCCAGGCAGCGCTGCGTTTTCGCGAACAGATTGTCAAAAATACCAACGCTTATCGCTTGATTCATGCTGAGGGCGATTTGCTACCCGGGTTGATTGTAGATCGTTATGCAGATTATCTCGCGATTCAGCTTTTAGATCAAGGCATGGACCGGCAGGCCAACGAAGTGGTGGCGGCGCTGACGCGTTTGGTTGCGCCAAAAGGCATTGTGGCGCGCAACGATGTCGCGGTGCGGAGCAAGGAAAGTCTGCCGCTGGAGACAAAGGTATTGGCGGGAGAGATTCCGCCGGAAATTGAGATTGCGATGAACGGTCTGCGGTTGACCGCGGATTTGATGGGCGGTCAGAAGACCGGCATCTTCTTGGATCAGCGCGAAAACTATTTAGCGGTTGCTGAATATGCCAGAGGCGGCCGGGCATTGGACTGTTTTACAGGATCGGGTGGATTTGCGCTGCACTTGGCCAAGCACAGTTCATCGGTGGAAGCGGTGGATAGTTCGGCGGCGGCGCTAGAGATTGCAAAGAAAAATGCGGTGGATAATCAGATCAGCAATATTGAATTTCGAGAGGCTAATGCACTCCAATACCTGCCTAGTCTAGTTGCATCTCGACGAACATTCGACATAGTGGTGGTGGATCCGCCGGCGTTCACTAAATCGCGCGAGTCGGTGGAGCAGGCGGCTCGGGGATATAAAGAAATCAACTTGCGAGCGCTCAAGTTATTGAACCCAAGTGGATTACTAGTAAGTTGCTCGTGTTCTCATCATATGAGCGAGGCGCATCTCTTTGAAACGGTGGCACAAGCGGCGTTAGATTGCGGCAAACGGCTGCGTGTGCTGGACCGGCGAACGCAAGCGCACGACCATCCGATTCTGTTGACAGTACCCGAGACGCACTATCTCAAGTGTCTGATTTTCCAAGCTTTAACGTGAAATTCGCCAGATATTCACTGAAATTCCCACAGTGGATCGATTCTTTCTATATAGTACATCTTATAGCCGTCTTACCCTTGTTTTTATGGGCGTAAACGTAGTATTACAGTAGGTACCCCCTCGTTCGGAGAGCACTTTGGTGCTGGTGTTTTTATCTCGATAACGCACCTCGAGGAAAAGGTCACTTATGCAAATTGTTGGTACTTCTGTTTTTGTAGAGCCTATTAATCCCCAGCCGCCACTTTTACCGGAGGCTGAAACTTCACTTCCATGGTTTGCTATTCGTACACGTTCCAATTTTGAAAAAGTAGCGGCCATTGCCCTTGAAAACAAGGGGCTGGGTCCGTATCTGCCGACTTATCGCAACCGCCGACGGTGGTCTGACCGCGTAGTGGTTGTAGACACGCCTTTGTTTCAAGGCTATGTGTTCTGCCGTTTTGATCCGTTAAACCGTTTGCCGATTCTAACCACCACGGGTGTGATCTCCATTGTGGGTTGCGGGAACGATCCCGCACCTATAGACGACAAGGAGATCGATGCGATTGACATCATCCTGCGCTCGGGTCTAGCAACTGAGCCATGCCCGTTTCTACGCGAAGGGCAACGGGTTAGAGTGAGACGGGGCTCCCTAGCGGGAGTGGAAGGAATTTTGACCAAGAAGAAGTCAGATTTCCGGCTGGTGATTTCGGTAACGATGCTACAGCGGTCGATCGCCGTGGAAATCGACCGCGAGTTGATTGAAGTACTCTAGACGTCCAGATTGCGCACATCGAGGGCATTGTCCTCGATGAACTTGCGGCGGCTCTCTACATCTTCACCCATGAGGGTTGAGAAGATGGGTTCAGCCTCCGCAAAGTCATTCAGATCGACCTTCAGCAGCGTTCGCGTCTCAGCATTCATGGTCGTAGACCAGAGCTGCTCGGCGTTCATCTCACCGAGACCTTTGTAGCGCTGGACGTTGACTTCGCGCGTGCCTTCGGTTTTCACCGTGTTTAACAGTTCACGCCAGTTGGGAATGACGGTTTTCAGGCCGTCCTTGATCATGGTGAATGGCGGCTTGTTGAACTTGGAAACCACCTTTACCTGAGCGCGTGTTTTGCGGAATTCGGGTAGGGATAGGAATTCGGTGTTGATCATGCGCATGGCATTGGTAGGATCGCGATAACCGATCATCCAGGCCGAATGCTCTTCTTCTTTTTCGACAACCGTTTCCAACTTGGCCTGCTTAAATTTCTCGGCTACGGCTCTGATGTTTTTCTCGTCTTGCCAGTCGGACTTGCTATCAATGGCGAGGCTAACATCGGAGAGGACTTCGGCCACGAGGGGCACGCGGACGCGGCGGATGAGGCGCTGGGTGATTTGTTCCAACTCGTCAAGCTGCATCAGGAAGGTGCGGAGTTCGGTGCCTTCGAGCTGATATGGCGCGTCTTTACCCTCGGGCGCTAAATGGACAGCGAGATTTTCGGTGGCGCGGCGGAGAATTTCGCGGGTGAATTCCTTGTCGTCTTTGATGTACTTTTCGCTCTTGCCTTTCTTGATGCGGTAGAGCGGCGGCTGNNTCATGATGATGATCTTGCCGTAACGAAGCTTGGCGAGTTCGAAGTCTTCGCCTTTACCGATGCCTGTGCCGATGGCGGTGATCATGGCGCGAATTTCTTCGTGGCCGAGCATCTTGTCGTAACGGGCTTTTTCGACGTTGAGAATTTTGCCTTTGAGAGGCAGGATGGCTTGATAGCGACGGTCGCGGCCGGATTTGGCGGTGCCGCCGGCCGATTCGCCTTCGACTAAGAAAAGTTCGCAACGGTCAGGATCTTTTTCCTGGCAATCAGCCAATTTGCCGGGCAAGCCGCCGGAATCGAGCGCGCCCTTGCGGCGA
>PMQB01000285.1 GCA_003169195.1 Bryobacterales bacterium | reverse complement strand
CCCACCCCTAGCGGCCGCATCGTGTTCATCACGTCCATCTCCAGCTTCACCGCCTCCATCAACCGTGGCGATTACTGCATGTCCAAAGCCGCCCTCAGCATGGCCGTCAAACTCTTCGCCACCCGCCTCGCTCCNNATCCGCACCGACATGATCGCCTCCGTCGCCGCCACCTACGACCAGCGCATCGCCGACGGCCTCCTCCCCCAACGCCGCATGGGCGAACCCAAAGACGTCGCCAACGCCATCCGCGCCATCGCCGACGGCCGCCTCGACTACTGCACTGGCCAAGTCCTCCACGTCGACGGCGGCTTCCACCTCCGCACCCTCTAACCCAAGGTGGGGCATCCTCACCTGGCGCCTATGGGGCTCCCTGCAATCACACTCCGCACTTTGTAATCGACAATGTACACAGTTGGGTAATCTGTGCTAGTAGGTGGGGCAGGCGCTTCCGCCTGCCTTTTTTCTCCGAGAATCACTACCCCATCTCCCCACTTATTAATAAAAGTGCCAGACTACCGCCGTCGCCTCCCCCACTTCCACCCAAACCACCGCTATCTCTTCCTCACCTGGCGCCTATGGCACTCCCTACCATCGCACTTAACCAAGCCCGCAGCCAACCTCACACCAGGCCAATCTTTCGTCACCACCGATCGCCTCCTAGATAGCCAAACCTCCGGTCCCCTATGGCTGCAAGATCATCGAATCGCCGACCTTGTCTGCACCGCCATCCTCCACGGTGAGCGCAGCAGACGCTTTTACGATCTCTCCGCCTGGGTAATCATGCCCAACCACATACACTTGGTGATTCTCCCGTTAGTCCCAGTTCCTGTTCTCATGCGCTGGCTCAAAGGATCCACGGCCAGGGCAGCCAATCAGTTGCTCGGACGAACAGGCCAACCATTCTGGCAGGACGAATCCTTCGATCACTACCTCCGCAACTTAGTCGAGTTAGAACACACCATCGCCTATGTAGAAGAGAACCCAGTCTCGGCCGGCCTTGTCAGCTTTTCCAAACACTGGCACTGGTCAAGCGCGGGCCTTCAACCCTCCGAACCGCGTACTCTATAACTATGCAGTACCTCGACCCCGTCGAAGTCCGCGTCCTCGGTGCCCTCCTGGAAAAGGAAGCCACCACGCCCGAATACTACCCCCTCTCCCTCAACGCCCTCGTCAACGCCTGCAACCAAAAAACCAACCGCGACCCCGTCGTCGACTATGACGACGAAACCGTCTCTGACGCCCTCACCCGCCTCCGCGAAAAGCAATTCTCCCTCACCATCACCGGCGGCTCCCGCGTTCACAAATACCAACAACGCATCTCTGAAACCCTAAACCTCGGCCGCCGCGAATGCGCCATCCTCTGCGTCCTCTTCCTCCGCGGCCCCCAAACCCTCGGCGAAATCAAAGACCGCTCCGAGCGCATCTTCTCCTTCTCCGACCTCGCCCAAACCGAACTCGTCCTCGAAAAACTCGCCACCTGGCCCAGCGGCGCTCTCGTCCAGAAACTCCCACGCCTCCCCGGCCAAAAAGAAGCCCGCTACACTCACTTACTCTCCGGCGAACCCGACTTAGAGGCTCTAACTGACTTATCTAACTCACCCGCCTCCCCACCCACCCGCGTCGCCCAACTCGAACAAGACCTCCACGATCTCCGCTCCGAATTTGAGGACCTCAAACGCCGCTTCGACGCCCTAGAATCCCAACTCCGCTAACCGAGCCACGACTGGCAAGGAGTGGTTCTTCGATGTATTTTCAAGGGAGCGCTTCCTCCCGCCGTTGTCGATCAGCTTGAGCATCAGTTATCAATTAGCCTAGAGGAAAGCGCGCCGGAATACTGATGACTCGAATACGCCCCTGTTTCTTCCCGATCTTCTTGATCTCGACCTTGCTCGCGCAGCCATCTTCTGACTTAGCGGAGGCCTACGCCACATTAGGCTTCACCTACTTAGATCAACCAACCACGGTGGACGCGCTCAAGCATTGCGTAAAAGAAAAAAATCAGAGCTGTCTCAGCGCCTTCAAAGCAGAACGCCACGTCGCACGTGTGATCTTCTCCCACGGCCGCGAGGCCGCGCTAAAAACAACCTTGCACGCTATCGCTGAATACTGCAATATTTCCGCCCAAAACAAAAACAACAAGGAAGAATGGCGGAAATGTCGCGGTGCCGTCGTTTCCTTGTACTTCTTTCACTCCGACTCTGAAGACCAGCGAATCGTTCACTTCTTCTCAAAACTTCCTCCAGCGGTCGTCTCCAACATTTTCGTCGAGAGCCAAAGCTACTCTGGCGATTGGATCAGCAACAGACCCGACAAAAACCGCTGGCCCGCCCTTATCAACTCTTTCGACTTCCTAGACCGCTCTCCCGAAGGCCGAGCCGGCGTCCGCAGTATTTTCCTCGACGCTCCTCCGCCTGTCAATACCCTCGCGTTGGTAGACCCTCAATTCAAACTCGAACCCCGCCTCGAAACCCAACTCCAATAACTGCGGTGGGGCAGGCGCTTTCGCCTGCCAGAGGCGGCTCTCATGGTCGCCTTCGACACCCCTAAAATCCGTTCCTTCGAAAAGTCGTATTTTTAAGCCCTGCCGAATCAACAACATAAATTCTTTGACCCTCCCCAATAAATCCCGTGGCGGCTACCCGGCCGCAGGCCCTTTTCATTCCTCGTTGCGGCGGCCTGAAGGGCCGTGTGAGCGATCATCTGAAATCGTCGTTTTCTGAACCAGTGCCGGGGTAAGGCCAGCAACATCATCGGCGCCGCAGGCGAAACATCGGTCCAATCATCCTGGGAAGCAGACCCACGTTGTAGAGTTTTTTGTAGAAGGCGGGAATGGATGGGGAGGCCGGCTGTTCGAAGCAACCGGTCTCCTTGCGGCAACCTTCAGCAGATCACCAATGAACGAACCTGTTTCTAACCTGCCATGATTTTGTGCCAATGTCCAGCCCCGTTTAGGGGCGATGGTTCATCATGGCGAGGCGGTTCTTCGTCAGCGGGTTTGCTCGCACGAAGAGTGCCGTGCTGTTTTCTGGATTTGCGGGCACTGTGACCGGGGACAACGGTACTGTAGTTCCGCTTGCCGTAACGACGCGCGGCTCGAACAGCGGCGGAGCGCCAATCGCCGCCACCAAGACAGCCCGGAAGGACGACTCGACCATCGCGACCGGCAACGGGAGTACCGGCGGCGGTGCGGCCGCGTGACGGATCAAGGTTCCCTTGCGATCACTTTCCCGGCACTATGCAGAAGTGAGAGGACGACACCAACCACCGCCTGCTCCCATAGCAGCGCCGCTTTCCGACAGCCTGCCGGAGTTCAGCGGTCCATTCCATTCCTGCGCTGTATGGTTTGCGGGCGCAGCGGACGATTCGTCGATCCTTTCCCACCCACTTCACGATTGAGAAGAGAGCGTAGATGATCAACCCCGAAACACGCATGCAGATCCGCCGTTATTTTTATGCCGAGCACTGGAAAATCGGCACCATCGCGCGTGAACTCAACGTTCACCCCGATGCCGTTCGTAACGCCATCGAGGCGGAACGTTTTCACACTGGCCAGGCATTGCGTTCGAGTCTGACCGATCCCTATATGGACTTTGTGCGCCAGACGTTGGACCAGCATCCACGGCTACGCGCGACACGCTTGTACCAGATGATCCGCCAGCGCGGCTATAGCGGCAGCGTCGTGCAATTGCGGCGGGCGGTGGCGCAAGTGCGTCCGCGTGTGCGGGAACCATTTCTGCGTTTGCACACCTTCCCGGCCGAACAAGCGCAAGTGGACTGGGCTCACTTCGGCCAAGTAGCCGTGGGCCGCGCCAAGCGCAACCTATCCTGCTTTGTCATTACGTTGTCGTCTGCGCGGGCATGTGCACGCCTTCGAGAGTTGGGCGGGCCAGCCGCGCGTGCTTCTCTACGACAACCTCCGTAGCGCGGTGTTGGAACGGCGCGGCAGTGAGATCCACTTCAACCCGCGGCTGCTGGAGTTGTGCGCTCATTATCACTTCGTCGCGCGCCCTTGCCAGGTGCGTGCGGGCAATCAGAAAGGACGTGTGGAGAGAGCCATTCGCTATGTGCGCGAATCGTTCTTTGCGGGCCGCTCTTTCACCACGCTGGCTGAGTGCAACCGGCAAGCGTGGCTGTGGCGCGATCAAGTGGCGCATCAACGCCCGTGGCCGGGAGACGATGCGCGCACAGTAGAACAAGTGTTCGCCGAAGAGCGACCGCGCTTGCTGCCGCCTCCCGCTCATCCCTTCCCAACCGATCTCGTCCTGGCTGTTTGCTCGGGGAAAACGATTTATGTCCGCTTCGATCTCAACGATTATTCGATTCCTCCCGAAGCGGTGGGACAACCGTTAACCTTGGTCGCCTCCGACACATTCGTGCGCCTCCTGGACGGCACGGTGGAAGTCGCTCGCCATCAGCGCAGCTACGACCGCCATCAACTGGTGCTTGATCCAGCTCATCAGGAGGCTGTGCTGAAGATGAAACGCAAGGCGGCCGATGCGACTCCGGGCGGTCGCTTGACCCAAGCAGTGCCGGAAAGCGAAACCCTACTGGACTTGGCCTTCGCGCAGGGAGAATCGGCNNCTGGAACGCAACACGCCGCGCGCTTCCTCCGTTGCCTTTCTGCTCAGCAAACAACAGCGTTCCGCACCCGCACCGTTGGCCGTCGATCTCAGCCGGCACCCCGCCGCCCAAGCCGTCCATGTGAAGCCACACAGCCTGGAGACCTACGATGAACTCGCCCGCCGCGAAGGAGATAGCGATGAATAATCTGGCAGCCGAACTCAAGCGCATCGGTCTGCGCGCCTTGCCCGCCGGTCTCGACGACTTTCTGGCGCACGCCACCAAAGCGCGCTGGTCTCCGCACCAGTTGCTCGAACAACTGGTACAGATCGAAGCCGCCGAAAGCAGCCGTCGCAGCCTCCAGCGGCGGCTTCATCTGTCTGGACTGAAGCGCTTCAAGCCGCTCGCCGACTTCGATTGGACATGGCCCACCAAGATCGAGCGCGATGTTATCGAACGCGCTCTCACCCTGGACTTCTTGCCCGAGGCTCGCAACCTCGTTTTGATCGGCTCCAATGGCTTAGGCAAAACGATGATTGCTCAAAACATCTGTCACGCCGCCGTGTTGGCGGGCCGTTCCGTCTGGTTTCGCACTGCGCCCGCTTTGCTGGAAGATCTGCATCGTCAGATGACGCTTGAGGGCCGCCGCCGCAAACTGCGCGGCTATGCCAACGTCGACCTCCTCTGCATTGATTTATGTGAAGTTGTCA
>PMQB01000202.1 GCA_003169195.1 Bryobacterales bacterium | reverse complement strand
TGGATGATTATGGCGTGCCTCTGCCGGAGCAAGCGACGTATGGGCAATATGCGCCGGCACCGCGCGATCAATATGGCTATTCGCAACGTGCGCCCATGTCGTACACGCCGCCCGTTGCGCCGCCTGCCCCTGTTTACCGGCAAATGAGTTATCAATCGGTAACCGCACCTCCAGTGACAGTGTTGGTGTTGCGAGATGGACATCGAACCATGGCGAAGGAATACTGGTTCGATGGTGCCAGCCAAGTGCGCTATGTAGCCTTGAATGGCGTGCTCGTGAGTTTTCCCACGGAGATGCTCGATTTGTCGGAGACAGTGTCCGTAAACCGCACCCGAGGTGTTGGTTTCACAGTCAGTACAGCTAGCTATTGATTTGATGCTTGCTGTAATTCGAAAGCGCCGATTTTGCCATCGGCGCTTTTCTGCGTATACTGGGTTTAGAGCGGACCGAGGCGCGAACGTCGAGACGAGTCCTCAAGGCTGATCATCAAAGTGATGACGCGAACAAGGCAAACTCCGACAGCACCGGACAAGCATCACTCTGCGTAATCTTCAATCTCANNCCGATTTGAGCTCACAGGCTGTGGTGTCCGCAAAATCCGACAAGCGCCAATGCTTGTACCACTGCCAAAGTTCGCCCAGTCTCCATCCTTCCAATACTCGACCGAGAACCCTCCGATTCGCTGCCCGAGTGCAATCGTTTCGCGCACGCGCACTAAATCGAACGTCACCTGTTTCGGGAGGTCGAAGGTGATGTCAGCTTGAGTCACGTTATCATCTGTGGCCCAGTAGGTGTGGTGATTCTCATCGAGCAGATGAACGGGCTTGTAACCGCTTCGTGAGTTGGATGCCTTGACGCGAGCGCCGGCAGCCAGATTACGAGCGAATGTCGCGTTCATGATGCGGCCGAATCCTTTTAGGCTTTCGGCATCAGCTTCATGAATCAGTCCCCGCCGGTCCGGTGGAACATTGAGCAGGAAGCTGGCGCCTCGGCCGGTCGATTCGCAGTACAAATCAAACAACTGCTGCGCCGTTTTAACCTTGCCATTCTCAGCCGGATGCCAGAACCAGCCGGGACGAATGGAGACATCGCACTCAGCAGGCATCCAGAGCTTTCCGTTCCGTGTGCCGACGGTGGATTCTTTCTCACGAACGTCGCCGGGAACAGCCGTTCCGCCGTCAGTAGCTACGGGTGAATAAGTCGCCCAGCAGGTTTCGCCCGCGATGCCTTTCTCGTTACCCACCCACCGAATGTCGGGTCCCACGTCGCTAAAGATCACGGCGTCGGGTTGCAGTTGCCGCGCGAGCGCCCAAGTGCCCGGCCAATCATAGTAAACCCTTTTGTCGATCGTCCGTGTTTCGCGTGCGCCACCGTAGAAGCCGCTGCCGCCGTTGGCACCATCGTGCCAGACTTCGCAGATGGGGCCGTAATCGGTAAGCAACTCCCGCAACTGGCGGCGGTAGATTTCAATGTAAGCGAATGTTCCGTACGCTGCATTGTTGCGATCCCACGGCGAAAGGTAAATCCCAAATTTCAGACCAGCTCGTGCAGCGGCTTCGGAAAGTTCGCGCACAATATCGCCTTTGCCGTTTTTGTATGGACTGAAGCGAATGGAGTGCTCGGTGGTTTTGGTTGGCCAAAGGCAAAAGCCATCGTGGTGTTTGCAGGTGAGGATGATGCCGCGACTGCCCGCTGCTTTGAGCACCGCACAAATAGCGGTGGCGTCGAATGCGGTTGGATTGAAAATGGCAGGATTCTCGTCGCCCTCCCCCCACTCCTTGTCGGTAAAAGTGTTTACGGTGAAGTGCAGGAAGTTGTAAAAGCCCAATTCACTCCAACGGAGTTGCGGCTGCGTCGGCAACACGCCGTAGGGCGCGGGTGGGTTGGCGGCGCGTCCGAAAGACGAAGCAGCGCCGGCTAAGCCCAGCAGCAAGGAACGGCGGGACGGCTGATATATCATCGTTGAGGCCATGACATCAGACTATTCGCGTAGACAGGTATTTGGCAAGCTCGCCGGTGGAATGGCTGCGATTCCCCTGATTTCCGGTGAGGCTTTCAGAATGGAGGGACGTACGCTGCAAATGCCCATTGGACTGGAGCTTTACACGGTTGGCAAGGAGATGGACGAAGACCCGCGCGGCACTTTGAAGCAAGTGGCTGCGGTGGGCTACCAGGAAGTGGAACTATCGCCCATGTCGAAAGTGCCTGCCAAAGAGTTGCGCCAGATGCTGGATGACGTCGGCTTGACGAATCCTGCCGGCCACTACATGCTGCCGGACTTGCTTAAGGATTTGGACAGCAAGATTGCGTTTGCCAAAGAGATGGGCCAGCATTACATGGTAGTGACGGTGCCTTGGATTGCCGACTTGTCGCGCGTGCATGCCGATCCGAAGGCCGGCCAGATGGGCTTCTTCATGGCCTTGTTAAGTGCCTTCACGCTCGATGACTTCAAATGGAGCGCACAACAGTTCAACAAAGTGGGCGAACCCATCAAGAAGGCGGGTCTGCAACTCGGCTATCACAATCACAATTTCGAGTTCAAGACCTATGAAGGCGGCGTCACAGGTTATGACGAGTTTCTGCGCTTGACTGATCCCGATTTGGTGAAGCTGGAAATGGATTGCGGCTGGGTGACGGTAGCGGGGCATGATCCGGTGGAATATTTACGCCGCTTCCCCGATCGCTACAAAATGCTGCACATCAAAGATTTCAAGAAAGGATTTACTCCCACTCACAAGTTAGGAGAAACCGGCGCAGGCGCCCCCGTGCCGACAGAGCTTGGCCGAGGCAGCATAGAATACAGCCGGATCTTTGAAGCAGCCAAGAAGTCGCACATCGAACATATTTTTGTTGAGCAAGAACCGCCGTTTACAGAAATGCCGGCGCTGGAAGCGATGAAAGTGGATTACGAGTATTTGCACAAATTGCATGTCTAAACTATTTGCACTTGGAATGCTTGCGTGCGCCTTGCTGAGCGCGCAGGAACCGGAAAAGAAGAAGCCCGAGCCGCCGGTCTTAAGTATGAACGGAGCGCCGCCGATTGATCCAGCGGCAGTAGAGCGTGGAAAGAAAGTCTTCGAACCCGCTTGCGGTTTTTGCCACGGGTTGGACGCGCGCGGCAAGAGCGGGCCCGACTTGTTACGGTCAACGCTAGTCCTACATGATGAGAACGGCAGCCAGCTTGGCGCTATGGTACGAGCGGGACGGCCGGATCGCGGCATGCCTGCCTTTAGCGGTATGAGCAACGAGCAGATTGCCGATATCTCGGCTTTTTTGCACGCGGGCACCATGGCGGTCACGAACCGCTTCGCCTATGAAATTAAGGGCCTCATGACGGGCGACGCGAAACAGGGTGAGGCGTTCTTTAACGGCGATGGCCACTGCAGCGGTTGCCATTCCGTGAGCGGAGATTTAGCGCATATCGCGGGCAAGTACGAGCCCGTGGAACTGCAGCGACGTATTCTGCTGCCCTCGCCCAACATCATGGACATGTATATGGGTAAGAAGGTAAAGCCGCCGGCCCCTTCTAAGGTTAAGGTGACATTGCCTTCTGGTGAGCAGCATGCCGGCGTCCTAGTTCATTCAGACGAATTCACGGTGGTAATGCAGGAAAGCGGCGGAATGAAATCGTTCGACCGAACGCCCGGGACAAAAGTAGACATCGACAACCCGATTGCCGCGCACGAAGCGATGCTGCCGAAATACACCGATGCGCAAATGCACAACATGCTGGCCTATTTGGAGACCTTGAAATGAGTCCGCGAAAACTCGCGTGCCTATTGGCGATATTGCAGATGGCGGTGTGGTCGCAAGAGCTGAATCCCTCCATGTTGAAGCATCTAACGGGTGCTGGCTGGCCGACCTATAACGGAGACTACTCGGGGCGGCGGCACAGTCCTTTAAAGCAGATTGACGCGAAAAATGTTGGATCGCTGACAAACACTTGGACCTATAAGGCCACGGATTACGGGACGCCCAGTTTCGGAAATATTTTGAAAGCTACGCCGTTGATGGTGAACGGCGTTTTATACGTGACGATGCCCGAAAATGTGTGGGCCGTGGATGGCCGCAGCGGGCGCGAGCTTTGGCATTACAAGTCCCCACCAACTCCAGGTTTTCATATTGGCCACCGCGGCGTGGCGATGTGGGGCGACTGGTTGTACTTTGAAACGCCGAACTGCGATCTCGTTTCATTGAACGCGAAGGACGGCAAAGAGCGCTGGCGCAAACCGATTGCCGATCCAAAGTTGGAATATTTCTGCACCATGTCGCCTTTAGTAATTGGCAATCACATTGTGGCCGGCGTCGGCGGTGATTCGTTAGATCAGCCTGGCTATTTACAGTCGCGCGATCCGGAAACGGGTTCGCTGCAATGGCAGTGGAACACGGAACCAAAGTCTGGTGAACCCGGCAGTGAGAGTTGGCCGGATGCTGACTCCATGGGCCACGGCGGCGGCATGACTTGGATTACGGGAACGTATGACCCCGACCTCAATCTGCTGTACTGGGGCACGGGCAATCCAAATCCGGTGCATGCCGGTGCCGGCCGCAAAGGCGCTAATCTTTGGACGTGCTCAATTGTTGCGCTGAATCCAGACACGGGGAAGATGGCGTGGTATTACCAGGTTTCCCCGCACGACACCCATGATTGGGATGCTGTGCAGACGCCCGTTTTGTTCGATGGAGAATTTAACGGCAAGAAGCGCAAGCTGATCGCGCAAGCGAGCCGCAATGGCTATTTCTTTTTGTTAGACCGCACGAATGGCGAACACTTGCTGACAAAGCCGTTCATCGATATTAACTGGAGCTTAGGTCTGAACCCGAACGGGCAACCGATTCCCGATCCGAAGAAAGAACCGTCGCGCGATGGCACGCTGGTAGCGCCCAGTTCGAATGGCGCAACGAATTGGTTTGCGCCCACGTATAGCCCCGAGACTGGTCTGTTTTATGTAACCGCTTCGCAAAATTACAGCGTCTTTTATCTAACGGCCGAAGGCAAGGCGGAAGGGTTCGCCGGGCGCGATGACTTCCTCACGTTTTCGGGTACGGTGAAGGCGATTGATTATCAAACGGGCAAGATTCGCTGGTCGCACGATATCGGCGGTATGGGTGCAGGTCTGTTGAGCACGGCGGGCGGCTTAGTCTTTGCCGGCGATTCATCCAAGCACATATTGGCCATGGATGCGCGCGATGGCAGCACGCTATGGCACGCCACCATGGGCGGCAACCAGATGAACGGCGCGATTACGTACGAATTGGACGGCAAGCAATACGTGGTGGTTGGCGGCGGAGACTCGCTCTACGCCTATTCTCTGCCGGGGAAATAGGGGTAGGAGATTTCCGTAACAGAGCGCTTTGTGGAAAACCGCTGACACGCTACATTGGTAGTGAGCCTTCCTTTTACTTATTACAATGTGCGGCATTGCGGGTTTTCTATCGGCGAATAAGAATGTAGACCGGGATTTAATTCGGTCAATGACGGACCGGATTGCCCATCGCGGTCCAGATGGCAGTGGTTTCTTTTGTGACGACTTTGTCGCTCTCGGACACCGCCGGCTGAGCATCATTGATGTGGCGGGCGGTCATCAGCCAATGGGGAATGAAGATGGCCGATTCCAGATTATCTTCAATGGTGAGATCTTCAACCACGGGCAGTTGCGGCCTGCCCTGGAGGCGGCTGGACACAGGTATCAGACGCGCTGTGACACAGAAACAATCATTCACTCCTTTGAGCAATATGGCGAAGATTGCGTCACCAAATACCGCGGGATGTTTTCGTTTGCGATCTGGGATACCGAATCGCGAACTCTATTTTGTGCGCGTGACCGTTTAGGCATCAAGCCTTTCTATTACTGGACCGATGGCCTGACGTTTGTCTTCGGCAGTGAGATTAAAGCACTGCTGATGCACCCGGCCGTGTCTGCGGAATTCGACGAAAAGAACTTGCCGGAATATCTCGCCTTTGGTTATTTGAGCGGCGAAGAAACGATGTTCCGCGGTATCCGCAAGCTCATGCCGGGGCACACCATGAATGTGCAAGTGACGGCGTCGCGGACTCTGGCTATTTCGCAAAAGCAATATTGGGATGTGCCCGCGCCCGTTGCGAGCGCTGAAAAGGATGACCGCGCCTGGATAGAGGAATGCCGCCGCCGCGTGGACGAAACCGTGGAGATGCGGCTGATGAGCGATGTGCCGCTGGGGATGTTCCTGAGCGGTGGCATTGATTCGAGCACGATTGCGGCGCTCATGAAGCGCATTGTTCCCAGTGACCAGAAGATTAAAACGTTTTCGGTTGGCTACCGCGAGGTGGAATATAGCGAGCTTGGCTTCGCGCGCGAGTTGGCCGATGAAATAGGCACCAATCATCACGAAGTGACGTTGGGTATGGATGAATTCTTCAACCAACTTCCTTCGTTGATCTGGCATGAAGATGAGCCGATTGTTTGGCCATCCAGCGTATCGCTCTATTTTGTTTCGAAGCTGGCGTCGGAAGAAGTGAAGGTTGTTCTCACTGGTGAGGGCGCCGATGAGTTGTTCGGGGGCTACGGGCGCTATCAGTATTACGCCATGAACGACAAGTACGCCGGTGTCTATGGCATGCTTCCGGGGGTGCTGCGTAAAGGCATTCGCAATCTGGTAGCGGGTTCCAGCTTGCTTCCTGCGGATTTGCGGCGCAAGGCGCAACATACGTTTGTAGGTCGTGAGCTTTCGTTTGAATCTTTGTTCTTAGACAATTTTTATTCGGCGTTTTCAACAGAAGATCAGCAAGGCTTGACGAAGCAACATTTTCAGGCAGGCAGTGCGTATGCCGAGTATATGGGTTACCGCAACAAACGCGCCAACGCCGATCCGTTAACTCAGTTGTTGTACGCAGACCAGAAGACCTATCTTGTTGAATTGCTCATGAAGCAAGATCAGATGAGCATGGCGTGCTCGATTGAAAGCCGCGTGCCGTTCTTGGATCACCCGCTGGTGGAATTTGCGGCGCAGGTTCCGGCGCATTTGAAAATCCGCGAAGGCAAAGGCAAATATATTTTGCGGAAGGCGGTGGAAGATTTGCTGCCGCAGAATACCCTCACCCGTAAGAAGATGGGTTTCCCGACGCCTCTCAAGAACTGGCTACTCGACCCGCGGGCGAATGCCTTGTATACCAAGCTGCAGGAGCCCGATGGGTTCATCGCATCCTATCTGGACATGGGCCGCGTTAAGACGATGATTGAGCAGCACCGGAACCGCACGATTGATGCGACGGATCGGATTTGGCGGCTACTGAATCTGCAGTATTGGGGCGAAATTTTCCTGACTGCTCGTGGCCAAGGACAGGACCATTCTGCGCGCGTGTTAGAGCCTGTTCGCTAGAGCTTATGGCGCTGGCGACAGTTGCTCCGGGTCCATCTCGATAAATTCTTCTTCCTCGCTCTGCGGCTTGGGGATGATGAGCCGTAATCCGCAAGCGATGCCAAGCCAGAGATAGACCAATTGGTTGTAACCTTCGCTTAAGAAGAATATGCAAGTGAGCACGCCTGCCAAAGAAACCAGCATTCCTGAGGCGAGCAGGTGTAATTGGGAGTCTGGCGTTGCTCCGCTGGTGGAAGTCTGTCGAAGCAGAGAAACCACACTCTTTGCTGAAAAGCCGATCAGTACCAGATAGAGGATAAATCCCGGGATGCCGGTTTCGGAAGAAATTTGCGTATAGGCGTTGTGCGTGTTGAGTGGCACCCAATCAAAACCTTGGCTCCTCCCGATATCGACAACGGTTGGGCCGAAATTTCCCGGACCTACGCCAATCACTGGGTTCTCCAGGGTGAGCGCAATGCCGGTTTCCAGCAGGGTCCCTCGAGACACGGCGGAATTGTCCCCTCCAATTTGGCCCTGATCGCCTGGACCAATATTAGTCTCGGAAGAGGTAATCCTGGCCGAGGCAGCAAGACGGGAGCGCAGCGAGGCCGGCAGAAAAGCCAGCATTACGACGAGGCCGACGGCGCTGAGGCTGGCGATTATGATTCTCATCTTGAACGAAGAGAGGAAAAATACAATCACCAGCATGGCGAACATGCCAACGAAACCGCCGCGCGAGGTGGTTCTCAGCGCCATGAGTATGGGGAAAGCAGTCGCCGCGAGGGCGCCGATTCTCGTGGGTAAAGTCTTGCTGGGAAGCGATATCCAAATGATCGGCGCCAGCACCAAAAGCCACATAGCGTAGTAATTCGGGTCTGAATACGGACCATCGCGAAGAGTCAAGCGACCGTTTCGCATCGTGCTCCAGACGATTCCCAGAACGGCAGCAGATAGGCAACCGTAGGCTAGAGTGACGAATAACTTTCTAAAATCGGCAACCGTGGTTAGCAGTCCGGTTGAGGCTGCAAACAGCAATGCGCCCTGCACAATGTTTTCGGCATAAAGAGTGCTGCCTTCGGAATGCTGAGTCAGGAAGTAAGTCATCAAGACCCAAGCCACAAAGAAGGGCAGCACCTTGCCCGTGGCTGTTTTCCAAAAGATCAACGCGCGGCCACCTGCGAGCAGGCAGATGCCCAGCGCGAACAGGAGAAGACCTGTGATTCGCAAATACTTATCTTGGGGATCAAGAAAGCGAATGACGTCGAGAACGCGGCTGATTGAAAGAAACGCCGTCAAGAAAAAGATGGGTATGGCGATTTGCCAAAAACGATTGCCGCTGGCTGCGGACGTGAACGATAGGAGGCCGCCCTTCGATCGGGTTGGCTGCTCTGAAGATTGAGATGTCATGCTGGCTGAGACATCTTTAGCGTGACATAGCCAAGGCTTCTAAACAAGGTGTCACGCTGAGGCGAGAGTCAATCAAACTCGATTTCGACCTGATCCACATAACACCAGCCCCAATTTTCCCCCCGTTCTAAGGATTTGATGATCGGATGCTTGGTGTGGTGAAAATGCTTAGTGGCGTGCTTGTTCTTGGAAGAGTCGCAGCAGCCGACATGACCGCATTCCATACAAAGCCGAAGGTGGACCCAGGAATCGCCCGTTTTGAGGCATTCCTCGCAACCCTGCGGGGTGTTTGGCTTAACTTTCTTGATTTCATTGAAATGGGTACAGGCCGTCATAGTTCTATAGTCCAACTTTTGATTGAGGACACTGGTGCAGGAAATTGCTAGCATCCTGGGATATGGCCGCACGGCTTCTTAGTCTGTTTTGCGCATTGGTGTCACTGGCGTGTTTCGTTTTGCCAATGTACATCATCCGGCCGTTCCGGCACCAAGGGGCGCACGAACTCGCCGTGGCTCTGTTCGTAAGACAAATTGGGCCAAGCTTGTCGGTCGCGTGCGCAATCGTCTCCTTAGCGTTGTTGATTTTGGGCTGGCGGCGCATGCGTGGATGGTTGACTAGGCTTGCCATGGCATTCGCCTGTGTGCTGGCCCTGGGTGGCGCGTACTTGGCGCGAGTGAATGTGTACGAGTTAATGTTTCATCATTTGGACACACCGCAATTTGAAGTTGCAAAAGATTCGCATGTCGATAAGGACGACATGGTGCTCGCGGTGTTGGTAAACGGCGACGCCCGTGCTTATCCGATTCGCGAGATGGCATACCATCACGTGGTGAACGACACCGTAGGACGCGAACCGATCGTTTCTACCTACTGAACGCTCTGTCACACCGGTCTGGTGTGGGCGCGGACAGTAAAGGGTTTGGTGCTGACGTTTCATTTGGCGGGCATCAATAATCAGAACTTCTTGATGAGAGATGAGGAGACGGGCACGTTCTGGCAGCAGATTAGCGGGCGCGCGATTTCGGGCCCGCTGGCGGGATCACAACTGGAGCCGGTGCATAGTGATGAATTGACGTTTGCTCTTTGGCACAGCGAGGCGCCGCAAGGCAAGGTGCTTAAGCCGGTGCCGAAATTTGCCAGCGAATACGAAACGAAAGATTGGGATGTACGGATGGCCAAAGAGCGAACCGTTCTGGATTTTCCGAACTCGGGTTTGCGCTCGCGTGATTTGGTATTCGGCATTGAGGCTTTTGGCGCAAGTCGAGCGTATCCAGTGGAACGGATTTTTGCCGCTAAAGTGATTGAAGATCGCTTGGGTGGGGAGCCGATTCTAATCGTTGCGGGACAAGACGGTAAATCGATCCGAGTGTTTCAAGCCAAGGCGGAGTTTTACCGTGCGGGTGATGTGCTGATGGACGCGGAGACGGGCAGCGATTGGAATTTTAGCGGCTGCGCCGTGCGCGGGAAGCTAGCCGGCAAATGCTTGCCACCGGTAAACGCTTTGAAGGACTATTGGTTCGACTGGCGAAACTATCACCCCGATACCACGATTTTCAAACGCTGAGTTACTCCGACGAAACCGATCGCCAAAGATCAATGCCGGCGTCCGCCGCGTGGTGGTCAATCTGCTTCAGTTCTTCTTCGGAAAAGGAAAGCTTATGGAGTGCATCGAGAGAGTTGTCCAATTGCGCAACGTTGCGCGCTCCAATGAGAGCGGAAGTAACCCGCGCATCGCGTAGCACCCAGGCGATGGCCATCTGCGCCAGACTCTGTCCTCGCGTTTTGGCGATGTCATTGAGTGCACGGACGCGGGCTAGATTTTCTTCATTTAGGAACTTCTTGCTAAAACTGCCATCCAGGTTTGCGCGCGAATTCCCGGGAACGCCCTTGAGGTATTTGTCGGTGAGCAGGCCCTGTGCCAGCGGCGAAAAAGCAATGCAGCCGACGCCAAGCCCAGCGAGCGTATCGAGCAACCCTTTCTCCACCCAGCGGTTGAGCATAGAGTACGAAGGCTGATGAATGAGAAGCGGAACGCCAAGACTGCGAAGGATCGTGTGGGCTTTGCGGGTTCGTTCAGGGCCATAGGAAGAAATGCCCACGTAGAGTGCCTTCCCTTGGCGGACCAAGTGCGCGAGTGCACCCATGGTTTCTTCCAAAGGTACGTCATCGCTGGGGCGATGGGAATAGAAGATGTCGACGTAGTTTAGACCCATGCGCTTCAGACTTTGATCGAGCGAGGCGATGAGATATTTGCGTGAGCCGCCGACACCGTACGGTCCCGGCCACATGTCCCAACCTGCTTTAGACGAAATGATTAATTCGTCGCGATGATCGCGGAAATCTTTGCGTAAGATGTGGCCGAAGCTCTCTTCAGCGGAGCCGTACGGAGGGCCATAGTTGTTGGCCAGGTCGAAATGAGTGACCCCGCGGTCAAAGGCGCGGCGAATGACGGCGCGGCCGGTTTCGAAGACATCTTCACCGCCGAAATTCTGCCACAGACCAATGGATATAGGAGGCAATACAATGCCGGATTGACCGCATCGCCGAAATGTAGCCAGGTCATAACGTTTGGAATTGGGCTCGTAACTCATCTGTTGTGGCCCGTACTTTTGGGGCTAAAACAACTCTACATTGTCGCCAAAGAGATCGTCTTCTGGAGGCGCAGTTCCGGTTAAATCATCGGCATCATCGATAACCACCGGAGTACCCAGTGCCCGCATCAACCCCTTATAGATATCCACTTCACCCTGCATAGTGTAGTGACGTACGAACTCAGCCATACCTAAACTAACAGCTTCACTGCCCGTGTCTGCGGCAACGGTCCGAGCTTCCTCTTTAATTTCTGCCAGTTTGTTTTGAACCTGGAGGACGATGTTGGCGAAATGTGCCCCAATGGAAAAACTTGCACGTGTAGCGGTAAGGTCCTGCGAAAGCGCACCGCCTCGGTTCGTGATGTCCCCAAGTTGCCGGCAACTGTTCTCGTCGGATTGGCGTAAATCGGCAACGGCCATTCGCATTCGGTCTAAGCATTGTTGATGGGCCATGCTCTCGCTGAAAGCTTGCGGCTGCTCTTGACCGCACGAATGGTTCGCCAAATCGCTGAGGGAGTCGAGCATTTCCATAAGTGCGTGTGAGGCTCTGCTGGATTCAGATGCCCGCGTGCCGATCGACTCGGCAAGTTCGCCTAGCTTGTTGGCGCGTTCACCAATCTGCGTGGCACTGGCTTTGGCATGGATGGCGGTTCGCTGCATTTGGATTTCAATCACGCGGATGTCTTCGATGGAGGCTCGACTCCGTGTGATGATTTCGATTAATGCTGTGGTCGTAACGAAGGCGGCCGACTCGGCAGCGGCGCAATCGTTCAAGCTGCTGAGAATCAAGCCGCATCCCTTCTCCATTTGCAGGAAGAATGGTGTTTTATCATCGCCGGAAAGGCCGGCCAGCGCGCGTCCCTCAGCTACCATTCGCTGAACGTGAATCACAATGTCATCTAAGTTTAAGACGACGGATGAAACGGCGGCCTCAAATTTTTCAGCGGTGTCGGCCAGTTGCAACAACTGCAACTCTAACGCTGCCGCCGCAGTGTCACTCTGATGTGGGGTGTCTGGCTTTTCTTCTCTGTAGTAAGTGCTCACTCGGCGCAGTGCGTCGATAATATGTTCGAGGCGTTGCCGGGTAATATCGTGGAATTGCAGGCAGACGACCAGCTTCTTGAAGCTATTTGATAGCTCACGATACTCGTTCCCCAAGAGAATCGATCCTTGGTGTGCCCGCTGTTGCATGCTGCGGAATTCCGCAAGGCTTGTCGATACTTGCGAGATCACCAGATTCAGATCCTTAGCCTGCTCCTCTTGCAGTTTGGCTACTTCTCCGAGTGCGGTGTCAATGCGCGGTGTTAGTTCAGCCGCGGTTTGCAAAGCATTTTCCACTTTTTTTCGCACATTTAGTGCCAGGAATCGAACATCATCGGCTAAGTTGCTGAGGTCAAAGCCTGCGTCACGCAAACGCCTGGTCTCGGTTCGGGTTTGCAGCCCTAGTTCGTTAAAGGCGGCCGCTGTTTTGCTGAAGTCGGCTAGAGTGTTTCCTAACCGGTCCGCTTCCTGGCGCATTTTGCCGAATTGACACTTGCCCTCTTCGGCACGCACTTGCATGCCACCAGAGAGGTTGAGCGCTGCCGTAAGTGCTTCTGCGGCGCGTGTTCCGTGGTCTCCTGAGGCCAAGGATGCCAACGAAGAGAGCGATGATGACATCGCATTTACAGTTGATATGCAGGCAATCAGTTTCGCGCCAATGCCGAAAAACTCTTTCTCAATCTCTTGATTCAGGCTCTCCAGGTTTGAAGCAAGGCCAGCCAAAAGATCAGCGGCCGATGCTGGGGGCACCGTGTTTGCGGGTCGTGTCTGCTGGTCTGTAATGCTCATCTACGCCTTTCTATTGCGCTGTATCAGCTTGCGGCTGCCTGCGATTTTTGTAGAGTATGGCACTCCAACGCATTCAGCACAAGGACCACGCGGCCGTCCCCCATGATGGCTGCTCCTTGAAATTCGCGGCATCCTTTCAACCCGCCGGTGAGCGGTTTAATCAGCACTTCTACTTCACTGACAAATCTGTCGACGACAAGACCGTACTTAAAGTTGCCCACTTCCAACAGTGCCACCGAAATCTCCGGCTTATCCGCCGGCTTCAGACCCAGGGTGTCTGCCAGCGCTATGAGGGGAAAGGTGTTCCCTCTGATTTGAGCGAGTTTCACGTCTTTGTAGTTGTGCGCCGCTTCCCTTGGAATCTTGACCATGTCGCGAATAGTTCCCAGCGGCAAGATATATTCCTGCTCGCCAGCCTCAAGCAAGATGCCCTTCGAAATCATCAAACTGGTTGGCAGCTTGATCATGAAGGTTGTTCCTTGTCCGCGCTTTGAGCGAATGTCGATGGTGCCGTTCAAGTTTCTTACGTTGCTGCGTACTACATCCATGCCGACGCCGCGACCGGAAACGTCGGTCACTTTTTCTGCCGTAGACAAGCCGGGCATGAAGATCAACTGAAAGGCAGCTTCCGGGCTCATGGCCGCGGCGGCATCAGCGCTGATCAGCCCTCGTTCTACGGCCTTTCGCTTAAGGGCGGCTGCATCCAAGCCTTGTCCGTCGTCACTGATCTCAATCAGCACTCCTCCGGCTTCATTGCTGGCTCGCACTTTCAATTGGCCGCACGGATTCTTGCCGTTTGCCACGCGGACCGGCGGCTGTTCGAGACCGTGGTCTACAGCATTTCGAATCACGTGGATGAGTGGATCACCAATCTGCTCGAGAATCGTTTTGTCCAGTTCGGTGCCTTCGCCTTCAATCACCAACCGGACTTCCTTTCCTAAAGCGCGCGCCAGATCTCTCACCAGCCTTGGAAATTTTTGAAATACCGTTTTTGCAGGCAGCATCCTGATGGACATTATGCTTGCCTGTAAGTCATCGGTGATGCGCGAAATGTTCGAGCCGGCGTCCTTCAGTTCCTTCGCGACGGTTGTGATCTCTGCGCCATTGTTCAACTTGTCAACAAGGATAGGAAAAGCACCGCGTGCCACAAGCAGTTCTCCGGCGACGCGCATTAATCGATCCAGCTTGTCCTGATCGATGCGAACAGTGGCACCCGTTCCCGCTGAGCCTGCGCGTTCTGACTGCGCTTCGTTGGCTGCCGGCAGAGCAGTTGAAATGACGGCTCTTGGCTGTGCCTCTGCGTCCCGCCCCAAGCGGTTCAGAATCGAACACACGGAATCGAAGGCGGTTCCTAGAGCCGAGCGATCTTCGCCGCCCAACGCACGCCCTGAGCGCATGGCGTCGTCCAAAATGCGGAGTTGGAGGGCCAGCGGTTCTGCCAGTTCCGAGAAGTTCTGATACTGAGCGGCGGAAGCGAGTGTCTTCACACCGCGCCGGTAAGTCTCAAGTACCGAGCCAGGAGGAACAGTGTCGGTATTAAGGCGCGCGAAACAACCGGCGATCATTTCGACCCATTGCGATGTTGTATTGTAGAACGCCGCGGCGCGAGCACTCGCTGAATTCTCGGGGGCATGGTCGAGCGACTGGATCCCCAAGTTCTTCAAGAGAGCCGACGGTACATTTCCCGCGCCCGCTTTCTGATGAGTCAGGCTCCTGAGCAAAGCTTGAATTGCGTCGCAGGTTTCGATGGCAGTTTGGGCGAGCTGTTCCGGTATGGGTCCGAGCGAACCGGAGCGAAACGGATCGAGAAGCGACTCCAGGGCATGCGTGATCTGATGCAGCAGACGCAGAGGGTGCGTAGCCCCTAACGCCCCCGCCTCGATCTGACCCAGCATTACACCCGTATTGCCCTTGATATTATGCACGCCCCGGAATAGAGCGTCCAGATCCTTGCCGGGCTGGCGATGATTCTCCAGGGCCAACGCGGCATCTTCAATAGTCTCCAGTTGTTCTTGGCACTCAATTTGGAACAACTCAAGGGTTTCCGCCGGTACGGAACCCAGCAGAGCGACTGCGCCGGTTTGCTCGTCTAATGACCTGATCCTGACGTCACAATCTTCCTCGACGAAAACGAAAACTTCGTGGATCTTGGCTAGATCGCTGGTGGTGACCAGCAAGATCTCCCACCACAAATAGCAATGTTCAATCTCGAGAGAAGACAACGCGAGCACACCTTCAGTGTGAGCGGTGATATGGGTCTGGCCTAGTTCCCGAAGTTCGTCAAGCAGTGTGACAGGATCAATGCCGGAATAGAAAACCTCCCGATTGGGCTTGAAAATGATTTCATACGCGGTGCGAGTTGAAGCCGGCGCACTGACCGGCGGCTTGGAGTCCGGAGATTCGTTGGAATTGCCCAGCAGTTCCGTTAAGGCGCCAGCGATCTCTGCTTCGCCCGAAACGGTGCCTTCGTCGCTTTGATCAAGAATCAAGCGGATGACATCGCACGATCGCAGGGCACAATCGATCAACTCAGGCGTGACTGATATTTTTCCGGCGCGTGCCAGTTCAAACGTCTCCTCTACCTTGTGGGTGAAGGCGGCCAAGTGTCCGAAACCCGCGACGCCACTTGAACCTTTAATTGTGTGGATAGCGCGGAAAATGCGGTGAACGAGCGGCAAATCGTTCGGTTTTGACTCTAGTTCTAGAATGGCCGAATCAAGTTCAACCAGGAGGTCAAGTACTTCGGCCTTGAAGCCGTCCCGCAGTTGTTCCAGAATATCGTTCGAAGTATACATCTCAATGGGCGCGTATCAGCGCATGACTTTCTTTATTACAGCCAAGAGTTGATCCTGATTGAATGGCTTCACAATCCATCCGGTAGCGCCAGCCGCTTTTCCCTGCTGTTTCTTTTCCGGCTGCGATTCTGTGGTTAGCATGATCACAGGAATGAACTTATATGCGGGTATAGAACGCAGTTGCCGGGTGAATTCAATGCCATCCATTTCCGGCATGTTGATGTCCGTCAGAACGAGATCGACCTCCTTGCCTGTGAGCTTGGCGAGCGCGTCGTTTCCATCAACGGCCTCTATGACCTGGTAGCCGGCACTCTGCAGAACCAAGCTGGTCATCTGCCTGATTGTTGGCGAATCATCGACCGTCAAAATCGTTTTCATAGCGTGTCTCCACCTCCCAATAGTGAACGCCGCAACTGAGCACGCTCCATTGCGTTCAGCAAAGCGGCTGAAGGTGCCGCGAAGATCAATTCCGGTACGGTCTTTTGGAGGGAACACAAAAGTTGCAGGACACAAGTGTCTATGTCCAACAATCCGCTGGTGTCTACCGCAAGGGGCCGACTGTCATCGAGGGAAGCCGCCAAGACAGCTCCGAGTTTGCTTGCGTCTCGAACCGTTACTGCTCCTTCCAGCCTCAAGGTTTGTTGGCCGGCATCCGTTGTCATCGAAAATGGCATCGCCTATTCTATTCCTTCGTCTGTCATGCCGCGGTTAGAATCATGCGCACGTTTTCCACCATGGTTTCCGGCGCGCAAGGTTTGACCAGATACAGGGTGGCACCGGCTTCAAATCCTTTCGCTTTGTCTCTGCTCTCTCCTTGAGTTGACACAATAATGATGGGTAACGCGCGGTACTGGATGTCGGCGCGCACGCGCCGGATGAATTCATAACCGTCCATGTTGCTCATGTTGATATCTGTCAGAACGAGATCGCAGCGATTGGAGTAAAGCTTTTCGAGGCCATCGCTCCCGTCTACGGCCGTAATCACTTGAAACTCCGCTTGCTCTAATACATAGGTGTGGTAGTTCCGGACAAATTCTGAGTCATCCACGATTAAAATCGTTCTTTTCGTTTCCATGGGTTAATCCTTGACATAAACAAGATGGTTATCGAACCTCTTTAGACGAAAGGCCGGGGTCACCCGTCCAATAGATTCGGAATGGCCCAGGAAAATGTATCCGCCCCGAGCCAGGGAATTGTAAAAGTGGTCGACCACTGCCTTGCGCGAAGTGTCGTCGAAATAGATTAAGACATTTCGACAAAAGATGAAGTCGAAATCACGCATGGTGCGCATGGCTATCCTGTCGCTGAGATTTAAGTGACGGACGTGGACCATGGCGGCTGTTCGTTGCCGGACCACCCAGTCTTCACCGCTCGGTACCAAATATTTGGCTCGAAACTCTTCAGGAACATCGTGAACGGAGCGGGCGCCGTAGCGGGCCGCGGCCACCTTCCGCAGCATGTTCTCATCGATATCGGTTGCCCAAATCTCGCAATCCCAAGTTTGGACTTGGGGGAATACTTCTTGCACGATCATGGCCAGAGTGTAAGCTTCTTCTCCGGACGAACAACCCGCCGACCAGATGCGCAGGGTCCTTTCTCCCTTGGCTTGTTTGGCAGACAGTATTTCGGGCAGACAGTAGTTGGCGAACGCTTGCAACTGATCGTATTCGCGAAACATGTATGTTTCGTTAGTGGTAATGAGGTTAGCGAGCGCCTGCATCTCGACTCCGTCCGGGTCGGCGTAGCTGATCATGAAGATGTAATCCTGCGGATCGTCCATGCAAAGTGCCGCCATGCGTTTGGCGACTCGCGACTTAACGAAATAGAGTTTCTTTTCGTCAAAATGCAAGCCCAGCTTCTGATAGATCTGTTGGTTTAGTTTTTGAAATTGATCGAAGGAGAGGTTTGCCATGATTGCCATTCAGCGGATCAGCGCTTGATGAACCTCGTCGTGAGACTCCTGAGCTTCATGGGAGGCCAAAAGGGAATCGAATTCGCTGCGATTCGACGCCCGGAGTGCTTCGGCCGCACCGATGCGAACAAATCGTTCTAAGTTGGTTAAACAAGATACCAGCGAAGCCGACACATCATCGCGCTGCACCCAAAATCCGAGAACTCGAACCGCCAGATACCTGCAAGCCGCAGGTTCGTTGCTGTCTACCAGGGACTTCAATAGTGTGAGGACCTTCGGGTTGGGATCTGGCAACGCGATCCGTTGATGACCAAAGCGATCATGGAGAGTCAAGAGATTGCTCAGGATGGCGGGATATCTTTGAGGCGTGGTGGGGGGTAACAGATCTAGAAGTTCTTGGAATTCTATTTCGCCCCCTAAGGCCGCCAGCACCTTCAGACAAGGAGTGAAGAAGAACTGGGGTAACTCGGTTATTTTCGGAAAACAACGTTTGATGGCAAGGAGCGAAGAGGGATTTCCCATGACTGCCAGAGCTTCAAGACAGGCAGCTGCCAACATGGGATGGCTGTGGTCTTTCAGTAGGGCTTCGATAGCGCTAGCGAACTGAGCCGCACGGAGGTTACCCAAGTTTTCCACGGCGGTAATCACGACATTGGGGTCTTCATCGGAAAGGGCAGCGGCATAGATTTCAGCAATGCTGGTATGCTGAATGCCGCTGAGCGCGTCGAGCACCAATTTGCGAGTATCGCGGCCACCTTCGTGCATGGCCTTCTTCAGAAACGGAATGGCGCGGTCGTTTTTGCGTTGTAAGAGCCCGACGGCCAAATTGCGGATTTGAGTCTCCTCGTTGCTGAGCAACTGGATCGCACCGGCAATCGTTTGGTCGCTGTCAATGCGAATGAGTGCCTGGAAGATGGCCATTCGCACGGCGGCCGAGGTTTCGACGGGTAAACGACTCAGCAGCGGGGCGACCGCAGCGGGCACATTGAGATAGCCCAGATCTTCGGCCGCGTAGGTTCGGACTGTTTCATCTGGGCTTGTCAGCTTTTCAGCGTATTCATCAAGACTGCTCATGCCATCTCCTTCGCACCGCACGGGTAATCTCTCCGGCTACTTCGTAGCTTGGCAACTGCACGGACGCGCCACCCCTCTCTACTGCCTCGCGAGGCATGCCATAGACGACAGCGGTTTCCTGGCTTTCAGCGATGGTGAATCCGCCGGCTTGCTTGATGGCGACCATCTCATTGGCGCCGTCGTCCCCGATGCCTGTCATCAGCACGCCGATGGTGTCGCTGCCATAGATTTTCAGCACGGAGTCCATCATCACGCTTACTGAAGGCATGAACAATGTGGTGGGAGTAGTGGGCGTGCGGATGACTACTTCGCCCGTCATCTTGCGATGCAAACATAAATGCATGCCACCGGGCGCCACATAGCAGACGCTAGGTTCGATGGGCATGCCGGACCGTCCTTCGACCACTTTGAGTGAGCAATGATCATCCAATCTTTTCGCGAATGATGAAACAAAGCTCGGCGGCATATGTTGCACCAGGAATAAGCTGGCGGGCAGGTCGGCGGGAATGAGTGGGAGCACTTCTTGCAACGTCGCGGGTCCGCCGGTTGATATTCCAATGACAACGGCCCTGGGGCGGGCCGGCCCTTCTTGGGCGAGAGCCGGCCGGGTCACAGCCTTCTCTCGGACGGGCGTTTGAATTCTTCCATATTTTCCTTTCGGGGATTCTCTGCGGCGAGCGGGGCTCCCCCTCGATGCCGCAGCCCTTAATTTGGTGAGCAGTTCTTCGGCCACGGTTCCCATATTGGAAGAAACGGTGCCGTCGGGTTTGCCGACAAAATCGAACGCTCCTAATTCCAGGCACTCAAAAGTGGTTGTGGCTCCTTTTTGGGTGAGCGACGAAACCATGACAACGGGGCAAATCTTTTCCTGGAGGACGATTTGTAACGCGCTGATGCCGTCCAATTTCGGCATGTTGATGTCCATGGAGATCACATCAGGTCGCAGCTCGCGCGCTTTGGCCACAGCATCTTCGCCATCGCGCGCCGTACCGATCAGTTCGAAATCCTCCGATTCCGCGATAATTCTTTTTAATGTTTGCCGCATGAGTGCGGAATCATCGGCGACTAAGACACGTATCTTCTTCATTGATTACCTTGGCGGGAAGGGAGCGGGACAGAGTGGAAAGTCTGCCCCGCTCGCTCCTATTTGCCGATTTCGGAAAGTTCTGCATGCTCTTGCTGGGAGAGGATCTTCTCCACATCCAGCAGTACGATCATGCGTTTTCCCGCGTTCACTTTGCCAATTCCTAAGATGAACTGTTTTTCGACGCCCGAACCAATTGCCTCTGGCGGCGGTGCAATGTCTTTCTTGGAAAGGTTCAAAACCTCGCGGACCGAATCCACGACTAAGCCGGTTTTTACGCCGCCCAAATCGACGATGATGATGCGAGTGCGATCATCGGCCGGTTTCAGAGGCAGGTCGAACCGCTTGCGGGTATCGAGAACGGGAATCACTTCACCTCGGAGATTAGTTATGCCTTCGATAAACGTAGCTGCTTTCGGCACCTTCGTAATCTTGGCTAGACGGTCGATCTCCTGGATCTGAGAAATTGGTACTCCATACTCCTCTTCGCCCAACATAAACGTGACTAATTGCACTTCACTTAATTCCTGGTAGGAGCTACCTTTGGCTTGCCCTTCCCTTTTGGATTCTTGCGTCAGGTTCGTTGATTCTGAACCGGAAGAGCTGCGGACGGTTCTTAACTTCTCGTCCTTCGTAAGATGGGCCACGTCTAACAACATGATGAGTCGCGAACCGTCGTTGAGTTTGGCGACACCCGATAATTCCATTCCGCCACCGGAGGCGACGGCAGGAGGAGGCTCAACCAGACGCTTAGGAACATTGAGGACTTCGTGAACGCGATCCACCACCAGACCCAACACAACGCCTTCGGCGTCTACGACGATAATGCGTTGGTCTTCTTGGATGTTGTTGGCGATCTGGTCTTCGAACCGTCTTAGAGCGGAAACGGTTTCGCGGCCAGCCGAAATAGCTTCTACGCCGCAGGCTTTTGCAGCCTCATAGTCGCTGCGCTCTTGATGCTTGATCCGGAGCTGCAACTGCTTGACGACTTTTTCGTTGAGCCCGCGAGCCTTGGCCAGCGCTTCCATGAGCGCCTGGCTGGAGCTATTTGTTTCGGCGAGCCATTTGCGCAATCGTTCCGTGACTGAAATGTCGACCTTGGAGTGCGATCCGCTTTCGAGTAGCTTTTCCGTCTCTTCGATCCAGCGGCCATACTCCTCGCGAAGAGGCCTGCAAAGGTCGGCAAATTCGTCGGCGAGAGATCTCTGCTGCAGCAGACGCCGCAGGTCGATGACCGGAAGAATTTGGCCTCTCACGGTCAGAACTCCCAATACGTAGTCAGGAACATCTGGAACCTGATTAGGAGTCTGGACGCGCAGAATCTCGCGAACATGTTCCATTGGGAAGGCGAACTCTTCTTTGGCGATGCGAAACGTGACAAGCTTTTGAACCTCAGCGTTGCCAGTGTTCGTGGCGTTCAACGTTTCGCTATGGCCGTTTTCTTCGACCAAAGCGCGGCTCGCCGCCGCCGTTTTGTGAGCAACACCGATGTCGCACACCTGCGCAGCATTGAGAGCCATGACAATCCGCTGGCCCTTGTCGAGTTTAACTAACCCTTCCAGGTAATTGGTTGTTGTTCCTTGGATCGCCTTTGGGGGAGGCTCGATCTCACTCCGTAAGACTCGTGTGACCTGTTTTACGCGATCGACGCGTAACCCCGTCTTGACGCCGTCGATATCCACGACCAGAACGCGTGTCCGGTCTGTCTCCGCGGCGCGCTCCATTCCGAAGCGCGTTCGCATGTCAATTACGGGAAGGATGACGCCGCGCAAGTTGGCAATCCCGTCCACGTACGCCGGCGTGCGCGGGACTTTCGCCATTTTGGGGAGGCGAATGATTTCCTGCACGCTCATAATGTCGAAGCCGAATTCCTCGTCTTTCAAGAGGAAGGTGACCAGTTGGCTCTCGTCTTTTAAACTGGCAGATTGGTGTGAGGTGTCTGTTTCCATAATGATTCTCCTTTGTGTGGCACCTTTCTGCACCTACCCGTTTTGCAATTCGTCCGCTTGTGAGGCGATGTCTTCGATGGCTTGCGCGATTTCCTGCGCTGCTTTGAGTCCTTGCTCGGAAGCGCCAGCGGCTTCGGTGGTGGCGCGCGCTGTTTCTTCGGCCGCGGATGCGATCTGGCTGCTGGCTTTGCCGGCTTGTTCAAGCCCAGCCGCGGCTTCGAGGGCACCCTTGCCGATTTCGCGCATGTCGCCGACCATCACTTCAGAATCTTTGGCGACGCGGTCTAAGTTGGCGCTGGAGACCTTGGCTCGTTCCGCTTCCACGCGTGCCCGGTTGCCACCCTGTTCGATATCGACGGCAACGCGCGCGATCTGCGTTTGTACGCTTTTCACTAAGTCTTTGATGCGGTCGGCATTTTCGCTGCTTTCATTAGCCAGGGAACGAATGTCGTCGGCGACAACGGAAAACCCGCGTCCGTATTCGCCGGCGCGCGCTGCTTCGACGTTGCCATTGACGGCGAGCATCTTGGTCTGGACAGTGACCATGACAATGGCGTCAACAATCTTGTCAATGCGACGTGTCCGTTCCTGGAGCTCGAGAATGTTCTTCGACGATTCGGCTGCCGCATCGGCGCTCTTGCCAATGTTGACGATGGCTACATCTACATTTACTTTGTTGGTGAGCAGGAGTTTCTGAGTGGCGGTTGCCTTATCGACACTTTGTTCGGCGCGGTCACCCATGGCTTTGGCCGCATGCCGAAGCTGTGTGCCTAAGGCGTTGGCCGATTCGGCAGCCTTCGCCTGCGCCTGGGCTGCCTTGTTGATTTGTTCAATGGCGATGGAGATCTGTTGTGAGGACGACTTCAGTTCTTCGGCATTGGTGGATAACTGCTCCGCGGTGGCGGCCAGTTCTTCCGCCGATTTCTGAGCGTTGGTAGAGGTTTTCAATGATTCGGCCATCTCGGCGAGCGAGCGAGCTGCGTCGCTCATTTCTGAGTAGGCCTTCGATTGCTCCTGGGTGGACTTTTGAGCCTGTTGGCAAGCCGAAGTTGCTTCCTCGGCGGCTGCTGCTACCTCTTCGGCACCTCTGAGATAAGTCTTGGCGCCCGAGAGCATTTCCGACGCGCTCTTTTGGATTTCGTCGCAATTGGCGCGGACTTCCTCGAGTTCAGCGCCAATTTTCGTCAAATCGAGGGTGATGGCTTTGCCCTTTTCGGCTTCTTCCCGTCCCTTTTTGCCGGCTGCTTCGGTGTCGCCCGCGACCACTTTGACCTGGTTCTGAATCTCGTTGACGACTTCCTGGATACCGCGGGCGCTCTTCTCGCTGATTTCAGCAAGATTGCGAACTTCGTCAGCTACGACTGCGAAGCCCTTGCCATGTTCGCCGGC
>PMQB01000558.1 GCA_003169195.1 Bryobacterales bacterium | reverse complement strand
CGAATCAACCGCCTCGCATCACTGTTCGTCTGGCACGGCTACACCACAAGTGTGCCAATGCGTCTTCGCCGCGCGGTGTTCGACGCCTACGCCGACAGTTCTCTGGCCACTTAAACCGATAGCGTTCCGCGGTCGCACCTTTCCTCCGTTACAATGTAAAGAGGTGGTTGTGTGCCCGCAAACACCTCCTTTTTTAAGCAATTAACAACATGAGAGAAGCCAATGCCCCGACGTTGGGCGTGAATAGCTGGTTAGAGGACGAACTGTATCAACAGTACCGGCTCGACCACAAGAGCGTCGATGATGGATGGGGCGACCTGTTCATTCAGCTCGATGAGAACGCCGCCCCGCTTGCCGCCGAAGAACCGCAACATCTGGCGGAAAATGGCGCTGTCCATGCTCCCCCACCCGCTGCCGAACCAGAGCCTGAACCTGTGGCTACGCCTGTGGCCGCCGAGGCTGCACCCGCGTCAATTCCAGTGGCGCCAGAGCCGGCAGTGCCCGCTTCAGCAGCGCCCGCTCCAGCAGCCCCTGCCGCTGCAACTCCGGCCGCGCCTGCCGAACCCACCGTTGTCACTCCGGTGACGGTCACCGATGTTGTTCCGAAGAAATCCACCGCGCCCGCCAAACTCGACACGCGCATTGCAGGGCCTAGTGATCAACTGGTGCCGATTCGTGGAGCCGCCGCGCGCATTGCCGAAAACATGACGGCGAGCCTGGCCATTCCAGTGGCTACGTCACAGCGGCAGATTCCTGTTCGCGTGATCGAAGAAAATCGGAATCTCATCAACAAGCAGCGCACGCTGCAGGGTAAGGGGAAACTCAGCTTCACGCATTTCATCGCGTGGGCCATCGTGCGAGCGATCCGCACGAGTCCGGGAATTAATCACGCGTATGCCGAAAACGGAGGCGAGATCTTCCGGATTGTTCGCGGACAGGTGAACATCGGCCTTGCTGTGGACATCACGGCGAAAGATGGTTCGCGCACTTTGAAGGTGCCGAATATCAAGCATGCCGACGGCATGACGTTCGCGCAGTTTGTGGCCGCCTACGACGACATTGTGGCGCGAGCACGCACCAACAAGCTGCAGGTTTCCGATTTCGAGGGCACCACGATTTCGTTGACAAACCCGGGTACCGTGGGCACGATCGGATCTGTTCCTCGGCTCATGCCCGGACAGGGCGCGATTGTGGCGATTGGCGCGATTGATTTTCCGGCTGAATTCGCGGCTGTGAGCGAAGAAATGCGCGCCAACTTGGGCATCAGTAAGACGCTGATGATTGCGTGCACATACGACCACCGCATTATTCAAGGTGCGGAATCGGGTTCGTTCCTGGCCAAGATGCATGCGCTGCTACAGGGCGAAGAGAATTTCTACGACGCGATTTTCCGCGATCTGAAGGTTCCGTATCGGCCGCTGCGCTGGCAGGTGGATGCGCCACTCACCACGCAGCAAGTTCCCGGCGCGAACACCGACGTGGCCAAAGAAGCGGCGGTGATTCAGCTAATCAATGCTTATCGCACGCGTGGGCATTTACTGGCGAATACCAATCCACTCGGCATTGACCCCGGCTATCATCCTGATCTCGATCCGGCCTCTTATGGACTGACGATTTGGGATTTGGATCGTATTTTCCTTGGCGGTACGTTGAAAGCGCCCAGCGGTGCAATTGCTCGCAACATGCGGCCGTATGAGAAGTTCCGCGACATTTTAGATCGCCTTCGTACGACGTACTGCGGCTCTATCGGCATTGAGTACATGCACATTCCTGATCCTGAGCAGAAGCAGTGGCTGCAGGAAAAGATGGAGAGCACGCAGAATTCGTGGAAGCTGGATGAGTCGGTACGCAGCCGTGTGCTGAATCGGTTGATTCAGTCGGAAGAGTTCGAACACTTTCTACAAGCGCGTTTTGTGGGACAGAAGCGCTTTGGTTTGGAAGGCTTGGAGAGCACGATTGTGTCTCTCGACGAAATTCTGGAATGCTCGGCGAATGAGAATGTGGCCGAAGCTGTGATTGGCATGGCGCATCGCGGGCGATTGAACGTGCTGGCGAATGTGGTAGGCAAATCGATGGCGCAGGTCTTCTCGGAATTCGATGGGGAGCCTGATCCAGACAGCGTGCAAGGTTCAGGCGACGTCAAATATCACTTGGGTGCGAGCGGCGTTTTCACTTCGTCTAATGGGCGCGAAATTGTAGTGTCGGTGGCATTCAATCCAAGCCATTTGGAAGCGGTTGATCCGGTGGTGGAAGGGTTGGTACGTCCGAAGCAGGATCGCTTGAAGGATGCCGAGCGGGCGCGCGTTTTGCCGATTTTGATTCACGGCGATGCGGCCTTTATCGGGCAAGGTGTGGTGGCCGAAGTGTTGCAGCTTTCGCAATTAGAGGGCTACAAGACGGGCGGCACGATTCACATTGTCACCAATAACCAGATTGGCTTCACTACGAATCCGCTGGAAGGGCGCAGCAGCATTTACTGCACCGACGTGGCACTTTCGGTGTTGGCGCCGATTTTCCACGTGAACGGCGATGATCCGGAAGCTTGTGTGCGCGTGTCGCAACTGGCTTACGAATACCGGCAGCGATTTAAACGCGATGTGGTGATCGACATTATTGGTTACCGTCGGCAAGGGCATAACGAAGCGGACGATCCGAGCTATACCCAGCCGGTTATGTACCGCAAGATTAAGGCGCTGCCGACTGTGGCGGTGCAGTACACCGACACACTGGTGCGCGAGAAATTCTTGCTGGCAGATCAGATTGAGGCCATTCGTGCGCAAGTTCGGTCGAAGCTGAACGAAACGTACGACGAGGCGAAGAAGAATCGCGAACAGTTTGTGATTGAAGAGTTTGCGGTAATGCCGCCGGAAGAGATTTCGCAGCCGATTCCTTCGACGGCGGCTTCGCATGACACGCTGGCGAAGGTGATTGAAAAATCCACTTCCCTGCCCGATGGTTTCCATTTACATCCGAAGCTGAAGACGTTGCTGGAACGGCGGCGCGATGCGCTCAAGGGCGCGCCCATCGACTGGGGTTTTGCAGAGATGCTGGCGTTCGGCAGTTTGGTGATGGAAGGAACGCCCGTTCGCTTGAGCGGCGAAGATGTGCGGCGCGGTACGTTTACGCAACGGCACCTTGAGTTCTACGATTACGAAAGCGGCGACGGTTACATGGCGCTCAAGAACTTGAAGCCGAACCAAGCCAAGTTTGAGGCCATTGACAGCTTGTTGAGCGAATACGCGGTGATGGGTTTTGAATTCGGCTACAGTGTGGCCGACCCGTTGACGCTGGTGCTCTGGGAAGCACAGTTTGGCGATTTTGTGAACGGCGCCCAGATCATTATTGATCAGTTCCTGTGTTCGGCGGAATCGAAATGGAATCAGCCGAGTGGATTGGTGCTGCTGCTGCCGCATGGGTTTGAAGGCCAAGGACCGGAACATTCCAGCGCGCGCATTGAACGGTTCCTGCAACTCTGCGCGGAAAACAACATGCAGATTTGCAACTGCACGACGCCGGCACAGTATTTCCATTTACTACGGCGTCAGATGTACGGCGGCAAAGACCGGCGCGGGATCCGTAAACCGCTGGTAGTGTTTACTCCGAAGTTCTTGCTCCGTTATGCCAAGGCGGCATCGCGCTTGGAAGATTTGACGAGCGGCGCGTTCCAGGAAGTGATTGGCGATTCGCAACATCTGGGCAATCAGATCAAGCGCATTTTGCTGTCGAGCGGCAAGGTCTACTATGATTTGCTCAACAAGCGCGAAGAACTGAACCGCAATGATGTGGCGCTGATTCGCGTGGAACAGCTTTATCCCTTCCCATTGCAGCGTTTGAACGATGTGCTGCGGCGTTATCCGGAGAATGCCGAACTGTATTGGGTTCAGGAAGAGCCGGAAAACATGGGCGCGTGGAATTACGTCGAAGAGCAGATGCAGACCATCATCGACAAACGCGAACTGCGCTATGTCGGTCGCGCCTTGGCGGCGAGTCCGGCAGCGGGTGCGCATAAGGTGCATCATGACCAGCAGGAAGCGCTGGCGAACCAGGCGTTCTCGGCGAACCCGGGAGCGGTGCTTACGGCGCGGCGCTTGGTTCGGAAGAAACGTTAGCTTCAATCGCATCGCAGGCAGAACGCAGGCCGTCCTCAGTAGAGAGACGGCCCGCTATTTTTTGGGCGTTGTTGCTGTCAGACGGGGAGCTCAAGAGTTGCTGCAGTTCCTGCGCGACTTTGGCGGATCGATAAGTGTTGCGCCAGATGGTGCGGGAGACGCCAAGTTGGCGGCAGCGTTCGGCGTTGTCGGGCTGATCGTGCGCCCATGGGACGATCATCATAGGTCGGCCTGCGCGGAGGGCTTGGGCGGTTGTGCCTATGCCGCCTTGATGAACCGTTGCCGCAGCGCGCGGGAGCAGTTCGGAGTAGGGAGCGTAGTCGGTGATGTAGATTGAGCTGTCTTTGACAGTCGGGACTTTATCGGTTTTGCCAATGAGTAGTACGGCGCGCTGGCCTAACTTCTGCGCGGCCTTGATGCTTTCTTGGTAGAATTCGCCCGCGGCCATCACTGCGGATGAACCAAGAGTGAACACGATGGGCGGCGGGCCAGCATTGAGAAAGAGGTCTAAGTCTGTCTTGCTGGACTCAGGACCGAAGCCTTCGCCGCGTTTGTCGTAGGAAACGAAACCAACGGCTTTGGTGTTCACCGGCCAATCTGGTTGCGGTGCGGCGAAATGCGGCGAGAACAAAGCAAGCGTTCCAAACGGCGAGAAGTGGCCGTCTATTAACGGGTTCTTGCCGCGCGGTAAACCAAGACTGTGCCTGAGTTCGTAAACGGGTTTGGCCCAGCGCGCGGTCTCCCAACGGGCGGCTTTCAGCATTGGACCGAAGATTCCGAATCGATACAAGTGCCGGGCCCACAAGGCCGGCGCGACCACTGGAGGATCGTAGGTCGAAAAGAGAATGGCGGGTTGGAGAGCAATGGAGATCCAGCGCAGCTTTTGTTTTTCCGCGACGATGGGTCCGGCGTAGGCGGCGGCGTGCGTGATCAACAAATCGCAGCCGGTGCAGATGGCTGAAAGATCTTCGTAAGCGGCTTCTACGTTGGGCATCAGATAGTCGCGCAAAAGATACTTTGAGCCGTACTTCGGATCCCATAGTTTTTTCAGGAACTCTGGTTGATTCATCAACTCGCCGACATCGGGACGAACTGGTGCGAACGCGATGCCTTCGGCTTCCACTTTTGCCCGATAAACCTCAGCGGTGGCAAGCACAGGCTGGTGTCCGCGGCGGGCAAGTTCGATGGCAATGGCTAGATAGGGATGCAGATCGCCGAAGGAGCCAAAAGTGTTGAGTACTATTTTGGCCATGCAATCTTGCGAATCTGTTGGATGGTGTGGTCGAGTTCTTCGTCGCTGGTATAGAAATGCGGGGCGATGCGGATGCCTGCTTGCGGGCGGTAATCAACCAACACTTCACGCCGAGCGAGTTCGGCAGTAACCTGCTTGCCGTTCGGCACGTCGACAATCACGACACCACCGCGCTGCTTTGGATCGCGGCAGGTGCGAACGGGGATGCCAGCCTCATCTGCCAGTTCAATGAGGCGTTGCGTTTGGCGGATTGATTTTTCGCGAATGGCCGGCACGCCGATTTCGTTGACGATTTCGTAACCGCCGCTGGCGGAATACATGGCGGGCACATTGGGGGTGCCGTTCAAGAACTTGAAAGCATCGGGCGCCCAGTTGATGGGGCCGCCTTCGAACTGAAAGGGCTCCCGGTGAGCCATCCAGCCGGTGGCCATGGGATTCATTTCAGGCCAGAGATCGCGGCGCACATATAAGTACCCTGCCCCGGGGCCGCCACATAACCACTTGACCGAACCGCCAGTGGCAAAATCGAGGTTCAGCGCGCGCACATCGACCGGTAAGATCCCGGCAGATTGGTAAAGATCGCCGATGATTTTTGCGCCGACTTCGTGGGCGCGTTTGGTGATAGCGGCGAGGTCTTGCACATAGGAACTACGAAAGGCGACGTGTGAAACGGAAACAAGTTGCGTGCGTTCGTCAATGGCGGCCAGCATCGGTTCGAGCGGCATAGTCATGCCGTCGGGCGATGGCACTTGCACAACATCTGCGCCTTGGCGCTTGAGGCCGTGATAGATGTAATCGTTAGAAGGGAAGTTGAGGCCGTCGGTAACGAGTTTATTGCGTTTGCCGTTCCAGTCGAAGCACGAAGCCACAATCCATTGGCAGATCGAAACGTTCTGCTGCATCACCACTTCGCCTTGACCAGCGCCGATAATCGAGCCGATGAGATCGCCGGTGGTGACGGGCATGTCCCACCAGCCTTCTTCCCAGGCGCGAATGCCGCGGGTGGCCCACATGTCGGTGAATTCGCGCATCGATTCTTCCGTTCGCTTCGGCATGGCGCCGAGCGAATGGCTAATCATGTAGGTTGTGTGCGCAAGGATGGGAAATTCTTTACGCCAGACGAGAAGTGGGTCCACGTTTCATGTTAACGTCGACTGCACAGCCACCAGACAGGAAGGCCCGCGGCAATGAGGCTCAACCCAGCGAAGACTTCGATGGTGTTTGATTGGGCGACGGCAACCATGAGGAAGACGGTAGCGGCGATGCTCGCGATAGGCGTGAACGGATAACCGGGAACGCGGAAGGGTCGACGCCATTCGGGATGAGCGCGGCGCAAGAGAATCAGGCTGAGCGAGACAAGGGCTTGAAAGAGGAGGTAGCCAAACATCACGTAGGAGATGAGGATGTCGAACAAGGGGCGATGCTGGAGAGCGGTCCAGGCGGTGCGCATGAAATCCGGCCAGCTCGCGGCCGCGGGAAACGCCATGGCCGCGACGCTTAAGACGATTAGGACGACGGCCCAGCCACCCACGGCTATGACTCCATTTGCAGGCGCTTGAAAGCGGCGATTGACGCGACCGAGCCATTCCGGCGCATCGCCATCGCGAGCAACGGCAAAGGCGGCCCGCGAACCGGCAAGGATGGCGCCGTTGGCCGTGACGACGGCGGAAAGCATGATGACGGTTGAGATGACTTGCACACCGATCGGACCGAAGAGTGCGCGAAAAAGATCGGCACCGACGGCGTCGCTTTTGGCAACGGCACGGTAAGGCAGCACGTAGTGAATGCCCAGAACCACCATGAGGAACAAGATGGCAATGACGGCGAGGCCNNTCCCAACCGGCGTAAGTCCACATGACCGGTGTCATGGCGGAGAGGAGACTTGCGCCAACGACAACGCCAACTGGCGGCAAGAAGGGAGCGGTTTTGAGATGGTTGACGCCGTGCCACAAGAGGACTGGGAGGATTAAAGCCGAGGCGAGCGCGATTGTCTTCATGACCATGCCTGCGACTTGCACATCGGCACCGGGACGAGCGCCTAACGAATTCAATATCGAAAGCAGAACGATGAGGACGATGGCTGCCCCGCCTTCCCACAGCGGCAACGAAAAGCCGGAAGGAGGCGGTATGAGCTGTGCGAAATAGATGCCGAACGTAAAGGCGACGGCGGCTGCCGCGCCAGATCGGATCAGGAACGTGTCGGTCCAGGCGAACAGGAAACTCGCGACCGGACCCATAGAGGCGCGGATGTAGGCGTAGCCACCGCCGGCCTCCGGCAACATGGCAGAGAGTTCAGAGAACGTGAGCACGCCGGCGAGCGCGATGACTGCACCGATGAGCCAGATGCCGAGTGCTCCGGCCAGAAACGGGACGCGCTGCGCTATTAAAGAGGGGACGAGAAAGATGGATGCGCCGATGGTTCCGCCAATGACGATGCCCATGGCTTGCCACGGGCTCAGTACGGCGGGCAATCGCTTTGAGGTTTCTACCAGTCGGTCAGACTCTTTAAGACTGTTGGCCATTGCTTCGCGCGCGGGTCGATAAGTTCAAAGTGCCCTGCGCCCTCCAATCTGATTAGCTTAGCGTTCTTTGATGCCTTGGCGAAGCCTTCGCTCATTTCAAGAGGCACGTGGGTGTCGGCGGTCCCGTGCAGTAAGTGTTGTGGCGGCTTGATTGGCAGGAGGTCTATAGGCGAAGCCGAATCATAGCGCTTCGGTACTTGGCGCGGAGTTCCGCCCATGAACTGTTCGACTACGTTATCGCTGAGCTTCAGCTCCCAGGCGCGGCGGAGGTCACAGACACCAGCGAGGGACGTAACCCCGCGCAATGGAGGAGCGTCTCTTTGGGCAGCGAGCCATAGAGCGAGTTGGCCACCCGCTGAATGTCCGGCAGCGACGACGTGCGCAAAGTTTAGTTTCTTTATGTATTGAGCGCCTTTCAGAATGTCTTCCATAGTTCTGGGCCAACCGCCTCCGGGTTCGCCAAGTCTGCGGTATTCGAGATTCCAAGTGGCGTATCCGGCTTTCGTTAGAGCGGCGCAGATGTGACCAGCGTGCGTCAGATCGTATTTAGCGCGCCAGTAGCCGCCATGGATGTAGATGATTGCGGGATGCGGGCCTTTGCCGCGGGGCATGCGGAGATCGCCAAATTGGCTGACGGCACGGCCGTAAGCAATCCGCGCATCGGCGGGCGGCGGCGCTAGATCGAGAATGCTCTGCATTACTGAGCCAGTGTCATGGCTTTGCCGCCGGCGGCTTCGCTTCGCTGTGCGGCGTCCATGAACCGGAACATTTCGAGGGTGACATCGTTGGGCACGGCTGGCTTTTTGGTTTGCATGAAGCCGACAATGGCGCGGACGAGAGGGACATAGCTGAATTGGATATCAGGCTCGGCATTGAGTTTGTTGTTTTTGAGGAACACGACCGCGCCGAATTTCCCATAAGGACGCTGGAGATGAACAGTGCCGATTTTGCCATCCTTCCAGCGGGCGGTAATGACGTCTTCGTCGGGCGATTTCATGCGAGTGACTTCAACGCAACCGGGTCCGAAGAGTGTGTAGAGCATTTCAACCGCGTGGATGCCGTACCAGGTCATGTCGAGTTTATGATGCGCTTCTAATGGACCGGGACCCCAGACGATGGCGCCGATGGCGTCGGGAGTTTTCATGTTTTCGATATCGCTGTAACGGAGGGAGGACGAACTAAACCAGGGGATGTGCATCTGCTTGGCGAGTTGATCGATGGCGAGAGCGTCTTCTAAGGTGGACGCTAAGGGCTTGTCAATGAAGACGGGCTTGCCGCATTGCGCGGCTTCTTTGAATTGCGCGAGATGAGGACGGCCGTCGACGCTTTCTAGGAGCAGACCATCGACCAGCGGGCATAGATCAGAGATCTTGTCGACCAGCTTGACGCCCCACTTATTTTGCAACTCGGTCGCGTACTTATCGACGCGGCTGGCGCTTTCTTCGATGTCGGGGCTGCCGCCTTTGAAGGCTGCTACAACGTGTGCGCCGGTGATGTGATCGGGGTTGGTGACATCGTTCAGCGTTTTGGTGAAGGCGCCGGCGTGCGAGGTATCGGTGCCAATGATGCCGAGGCGCAGATCTTGGGCCGTCGCGCCGACGAGGGCGAAGAGGGTGAGGCAGAAAATCTTCATTCCTTGAAGTTTACGAATTCCCAAGGCGAGACTTCGCTGCCGCGCGAGATGGGGACTTCGATCAGGACGGGACCGGCGGCGGAGAAGGAGTTATGAAGAACCGGACGGAGTTCGGCAGGCGAATGGACGCGATGGGCTTCGACACCGAAGGATTCGGCCAGCTTGACGAAATCGGGGTTATGCAATTCAGCGCACATGATTCGGTTATCGAAGGCGAGTTGCTGATCGCGGAGGACGTTGCCGAAAGCGTTGTTGTTGAAGACGAGCGTGACGAGATTGATCTTTTCTTGCACGGCGGAAGCGAGTTCTTGCGGCGAGAACATGAAGCCGCCGTCGCTGCTGCAGCAGATGACAGCTTTGTCCGGATTGGCGACCTTCACTCCGAGGGCGGTGGGGAAGCCATAGCCGAGTGTGCCCGAGAAGGCTTCGGTGACATAGGTGCGAGGTTCGTAAACAGGAAAGGCGTACCAAGAGGCGAAACCAATTTGGTTGACTTCGCGAACGAAGAAGCCATCGCGCGGCAGGACTTGGCGGATGACTTCGAGATAGCTCACCATGGGTTGGATCTTCTGAATCGCCTTCGTAGCGAGGTTCTTGGCATTGGCGATGGCTTGCTGTTGAGCAGTCGATTTCACCGGCTGCATGGCTTCGAGCAATGACTTGGTGGCGAGGGCGGAATCCCCGACAACGCCCACATGCGGTTTCAGGCGCTGCATTTCCTCGGGATCGATATCGATGCGAATGAGTTGGGGCGGGGCTTCGGCCATAGGGTTGTACTGCATGTAGTTCTTCGTCCATCGCATGTAAGGCAGTTCGAGACGCGAACCGATGCCAAGCAAGACATCGACTTGTGGCCACATCCGTGAAGCGGCGTAGTTGGAGAGGCCGAGGGGGTGGTCTTCGGAGACGATGCCGCGGCCGCCGCGGAACGAAGTCACGGGAGCATCAAGCGCGCCGGCCAGAGCTTGAACCTCGGAGGAGGCGTGTTGAGCGCCGCTACCGACCATGATCATGGGGCGGTTGGCTGATGCGAGCAGTTTGGCGGCCGCTGCGATTGCAGTCGCATCGGGCGGTGAGGGCGGATCATACTCAGCGGGCCTCGCATCGGGAACAGGTTCGCTGCTTGCCAAAACGTCCCAGGCAATCTCGACGGCCACAGGTCCACGACGTCCGGTGAGCATTTGGCGAAAGGCTTCATTTATGACGGCGGGCACGTCGGCGGGACGTTGGATGCGTTGGGCCCATTTCACAAATGAGCGAAGAGTTGCCAATTGATGCGGCATCTCGTGCAAGTGTCCGCGACGTTTGCCGATAAAGGGCGTGGCCACTTCGCCGGTGATGCAGAGGACGGGAGCGTTGGCCGCCCATGCGGTGTTAAGCGCAGCGCCGGCGTTCAAGATGCCGGGGCCGGGAACGACAGTGAAGATGCCGGGCTGGCCGGTGGATTGCGCGTAGCCATAGGCCATGTAAGCGCAACCTTGTTCATGGCGTGAGGCGACGGTGCGAATGGTTTGCTTGCGGCGGTAGAGAGCATCGAACAACGGATACATCTGCACGCCGGGCAGGCCGAAGATTGTGCGGACACCGTTTGCTTCGAGTGCGGCGACGATGGCTTCGCCAGCGGTCATGGTGGTTGGCATCTGGCTTTATTTTCCAATAAAAGTGTTAGAGGGGGCCGGGGATTTCGCCGGCTTCATCAACGTTGATTTCGAAGGCGCGAGGGTCTTTGGGCAAGCCGGGCATGAGCATGATGCTGCCTGAGACGGCAACGAGGAATCCAGCGCCGGCGGAGAGTCGCACGTCGGATATATGCAAGGTCCAACCTATCGGCGCGCCGGGGAGATTTGGATTGTCCGAAAGAGAATATTGAGTTTTGGCGACGCAGATAGGAAGACCACCGTAACCCCACTCGGCAAATTGGGCGAGCTTCTTTTTGGCGCGGTCGCTGTATTCAACGTTGGCCGCACCATAGATTGTTTGGGCGATCTTGCAGATCTTCTGCTCCACCGAATCGGAAGCGGTATAAATGCTGTGCGCCGATGAGGTTTGGTTCGCGTCGATGGTTTGGACAACCTCGGCGGCCAATGCGGCAGCGCCTTCGCCACCCTTTGCGAACGCTTCCGATATAGCGCTGGTGACGCCTAGCTTGGCGCAGAACTGCTGCAGGAGGCTGAGTTCCTCAGGCGTATCTTTCGGAAAACGGTTAATGGCGACGACCGCGGGAAGACCGAAGGCGTGTATGTTGGCGAGGTGCTTTTCGAGATTGGGAAATCCGCGTTCAAGCTCGCCTTCGCCCTGATTTCGCAAGCTTTGCACCGTGGTGACCAAGACTGCGGCGCTGGGCCTTAGGCCGGAGGATGGCATCACCAAATCCATATACTTTTCAAAGCCAAGATCAGTAGCGAAGCCCACCTCATTGACAACGTAGTCTGCCAGTCGCAGGCCCATGTCCTGCGAAATGACACTGCTGGTGCCATGCGCGATGTTGGCAAAGGGTCCGCAATGAACAAGGGCCGGCGTACCTTCGCTGGTTTGCACGAGGTTGGGCAAACACGCTTCCGTCAACAAAGCCATAATGCTGCCGACCCCTTTAAGTTCTGCTGCTCGGACTGGATGCCCTTCGCGCGTGGAGCCGATGACGATTGCGCCGAGCCGCTGTCTGAGATCGTTCAGGTTGCGGGCGAGGGAGAGGATGGCCATGATCTCGGACGCGGCTGTGATGACAAACTCACTGCGCCTGTGGCTGCCCTGCCGTTTTCCGTCGGCACTCAAAATGACATGACGAAGGGCGCGGTCATTTATATCCATGGTGCGCGGCCAGGTGATGGTGTCGGGGTCGAAATTCAGTTCGTTGCCGGGGAAGAGGTGCGCATCGATGAGAGCCGCCAAAAGGTTGTGCGCGGACGTGATGGCGTGGAAGTCACCATGAAAATGCAGATTGATTTTCGCACTGGGTTCGAGAGACGAACGACCCGCGCCGGCGGCACCGCCCTTCATGCCGAATACGGGACCGAGAGAAGGCTCGCGCGACGTAATGATGGCTTTCTTGCCGATGCGCTCTAAGCCCTGGGTGAGACCGATGGCAGTGACGGTTTTACCTTCGCCGGATACGGTGGGCGTGGTGGCGGTGACGAGAATCAGTTTACCTCTCGTGGGGAGGTTTGGATCTTGCAGAAGCGCTAGTTTCAGTTTGGCGCCATATGGCCCGCGGGGCTCAAGGTATTGCGAAGGTATGTTTAACTTGCTGGCTACTATGTCGATTGGCAACAGTTGGTTGTTCATTTATTCTTAAGATCACGGTAGCAAGTGAGCTTTGCTTTTCGGCGCGGCTAGAATGAGGGGTGCCGTCCTTCATCTCGAGCGTACTCATTGATGCACCCGTAGATGAGGTATTTCGCTTCCACGAACGAAAGGATGCGCTTACGGTGCTGGCACCGAAGTTTCCCCCAGTGAAGATCATTAGCAAGACGGGCGGCATTG
>PMQB01000418.1 GCA_003169195.1 Bryobacterales bacterium | reverse complement strand
AATCGCAAGCTGAATGGCATTCTTGGCCAAAAACTCAAACATTTTGAGAGAAGAGAGCGTCCTATCGGCTTCGTAGATTGACGGGGAGACGACCCCAGACTCGGCGCTAAAGAAATGCATCGCTTGCGCACAGACAACCACGTGCGCTTCATCTGCGCTAAACGCCGCTGCAGAGATGACAGGTTCTTCGCAAGCCAGCCGAAGTGGGGCACCCAAGCCGGTTTTTAACAGGAGTGCGGTATTTCTAATTGGCAGGTCAGCAACCGCCACTATATTCGTTCCATCCGCATTCACCGCAACTGAGCGCACTGGCGAAAATGTAGGACATATTGTCCCAGGCTTGCCGGAAAGAAAGTCTAGCCACCGAATACTTCCGTCGTCGTCAGTTGCAAGCAACCACTGATCGTTTCCGATCCAACTTAGAACGCTCACGGCACCGGACTGTCCTGCGAGCTTGGTGAAACTCCCATTGATAGAGACGATCACTTTACCCTTGGCTGTTCCGACTGCAATGCCCTCGCCATCCGTCGTGAGTGCAATTACTGTTATGTGATCACTCATAAGACCTGGGAACTGTTTTGTTTCTGTCTCGCTGGCACTTCGCTCGGAGATATCAAAGACCCGCACTCGATTGTAGGGATCTACAACGGCGCAGACGTTACCTCCACCGGCAATCGCTACGGCGTGGGCGCGAAGTGCAAGAACCACAGTGTAATACTCTCCGCCGGCTCGGCGCGCCCAAAGCTTGGCTTCTCCGTTCTGCGAATGTGTGACAAAATTGCTTGTTCCTGCGGATACGATTGAAAGCAGGGGTATGCCCGTGGGCGGCGAAATCAGATCGAACCTTCGTTCATGAAGTAAGTATCGGAATATTTCCCCGGAATCGTGTCCGCACAAAAAGGAAGGACTTAGTCCTCCGCTGCTCAGACACGTGATCCGGGAACCTGGAGAGCGAAGGAAAGTCGACTGGTTCCCTAGATTGGGATAGAAAATCTCGAAACCGCCTTCTCGCCCAAGGCCGAGGGCCCCCGAAACGGGATCATATCGGGAGCACTCAGATTCCGGCAACTCAACGTGCCGAGTCACCTGAGCCACATCTAGTGAAACTTCGACTAACTGGTTTGGGTAAATGATATGAGCAAGCCCAGACGTAACCCCGGCACAAACGCTTCTAACAGGTTGTCCTCTGTAAACTACCAGCGAACAAGGAAGCTGATCCTGCCCTCGTGACCCGGTGACGACTTTGACCGGCCAACGATCCGGCGCCTGTACTTGCATACCCCAGATCGCCGCGCCAAGAGCAACGACGACATCCGGTTGACTTCCACGGAGGATTCGCAGACCACCAGACGCATTTCCAAAGGTTGACTTTAAACTCTCGACAGCAAGAGTTAAGCGGCTGCTGCCGCCAACCAGCAAAATCGTTGATAACCGCTCCCTACCTCGCTCCAATTCGTCCAAGGCTTGGCTGCAGCAAATGATAGTCTGAGCGACAAACTTTTCAACGATGCGCTCGAAATCGGCACGATTCAAGCTGAAGCTGTCTTGTTCAAGTCCCCTCGGCAAAGGAACGTCCATTACCGAACGGCGCTTGAGGTCCGAAAATGGATGCTTTAGCTCTGAGCGACAGATCTCGCGAAGTTCTAATTGTTTACGTTGTGCAGGCCTTCCTTTTCCGTTCGAAATCTCGTCTCTTGTTCGAGCACTCTCTGATGCAAGCACGAGGTCGAAAATCGTGGCATCAATGTCGGTTCCTCCACATTCTGCTAGGCCTCGCGGTAGAGCAGGAATCCGATAGAAACCGTGCTTGGTCTTTTCGATTACGGTAGCGTCAAACGTCCCGCCACCGAAGTCGTAGACAAGAGCTAATTGACCGGGATCGAGTGATAACTCATTCATCGACGCGTAATAAACAGCGGCCGCAACCGGTTCTTCTAAGAATGCTGGCGATGGCATTCCGGCTATTTCGGCGGCGTTTTTCATCACATCACGTTCGCGGGAAGTGTAAGTAGCGGGCACCGTCAGGACCATGCTTTCAAGGCCTCGGTCACCAAACTGGTCACGCGCGCAGACTTGCACATGGGAGAGGACTCGCGCTATTAATTCCTCAGGGTGGAAGCTCTTTTCACCGATCCGAGGTGTTGTCTTAATGGAGACCAGTCTTTTGAGATCATCCAAATAGCACTCCGGCTGGGAACGAAGACGCGCCCGGGCATGGTGACCCACCAGCGATTCGGTATCCGAAATAAAGACGCAGCTTGGAAAAAGCTCATTTTTTTCGGAGTCGCGGATAAGCTCTGGACTGATCGCTCCCAGTGGACGGCCGAGAAGCCATTCTGGAAGCATAACCGCACCACAAGTATTTGATGTGCCAAAATCGATTGCGAGCATTAGCTAATCCTGCGGGCTAGACGCGTGAGGCACATATTTATAGAGAACAACGCCCTCACGTCGAATCAAATGATTGCTACGCCTATATCCAAGTGTGAGCGTCGCCTTTATCTGGTCGTGATCTGTTGCTTTTGAAGTGGGTTCCGAATCAATCACCTGTTGATTGTTTATGTCGAAGGCACCCTTACTCGCAATAATCTCCAACCCAACTGAGTCAAAGACTTTGCCGATGCGCTTAAAAAGTCGGTTAGCAAGATCGACTTCTGCAGGATCCGTGGATTCGGATAAGGTGGCATAAATATAGTCGCAAAGTACGATCAAAGGGCGCTCAATTCGATCAAAGTAGTCTGGGAAAGCTGGCGAGACTTCTCCATCGGTGCCAGCGGTGGTGTTGAGCCCGCTTTCCTGGGGGACTTGGAGTTGTACCGGCTCTGGCTGCAGTTCGGAGGGGACACAAGGAGATTCGACCGGCTGGTCCACAACCGAGCACTCATTGACGCGCTGCTTTGCAATCTCAAGCAATTCGACGAGAAGAAAGGCATGGCTCCCGATTTGCGTCTCGGGTGAGGAGGCGATAGCCACCGCCAATTGCCGCTCGTTGGCCAACGCAAATCTCTCCCAAACCAGCCGGATGCTTCTTTTCAGCCAGTTGAAATACACCATGGTTATGACAGCTCCCCAATCAGACCATCACAAGACTGTTCGAGAACTCTGGAGGCCTCCCTTGTAGCACGATGCGAGGGAAACCCAAACTGAGCCAACTCATGGAAATGGGCCTTGCGGCGATTCGCCTCAGCGAGCAAAACTTCGGGAATCGTTTCCGACCTTAGTCCCAGGCGGTCTGCAATAGTTTCACCGTATTCACCCGTGATTTCAAGCAGTAGGCGAAACTCGCTTGGCTCAAAGCGTAATTCTCCTGAATAATGCCTTCTCAGGACCGCTAACTCGCGAAGCGGCTGGGCACCAGCTAAGAAAGATGCGATATGCCGAAGGGCTTCATCGACGCGACGTTGTTTCCAACCGTGGAGTCGGCGAGCCGCAAGGAAACATTTTTCCCGAGCCCGCTCGAAATGTTGGTACGTCTTTACCGCGGCCGAACGTCTGCCAAAATGGGATTTGAGCACCTCACTGACGTGCTCCACGCCGCTTTTTTCGTATAGGGCACTGGAAACACTCCCGAGATCTGCGTTCCTGGATACCAGTTCCGTCGCGACTTTCGTTCCGTAGAAGCTCAGTTTTTCCGCTAGTCTTGCCCGCTGTTCGGGCGAAGGCAGACCTGGCACCATCGGAAAGGCGGCTCGTTTGAATTTAGCTAGCGGACTGCTCCAAATATGTTTGGCTAGAATCGCCTCTGGGATGGCCGCCAAATCCGAAAGAGTCGCAATGTCATCAGCGCTCAAGGTGGCAGCCCCGAGTGCCATCAAACCTGACACCGGCCGCATTGCAAAAAATGACTTCTGCAATATTGGGTGCGCCCCCCATTGTCGGTCAATAATTTTGCGCGCAGCGGGGAAAGGCTCTTCGACATCAGGAAAGTACTCGTCGACTTGTGTCAGGATCGCTATGGCGTTAACCGGATCCATGAAAGCCATTGACTCGAAGCGTTGAAGGGTCGAGAATTCGGCCTCACCTGGTCGAATCTTGAATGAAAATAATACTGCATCAGCGTCCCCAACTGCCGTCTGGGTTCGTCTGTTGACTTCATCGGCGTCAATACCAAGAACGCGAAGCGTGTTCTGCTCGTCGTGTTCATGCACTGAGCCAAGGCCCGGTGTATCAAGAATCTCAAATTGCCTTAGCAGATCGTTGGGAAAACCAACGGCCACACTCTTGATTGAGCGCAGAAATTCAAGACGGCTCTCGTCCCTCGCAACGACCCGGTCTAGATCGGAAATTGCCCAAGACTCGTCATGGCCGTCAAAAAACGAAACTTTGCAGACTGGCCTATCGGAATAGGTGAATCTCGTCACCACATATGTCAGTTCACTTACCCCCATCGGCACAATTCGCTGACCCAGAAAAGCGTTCATCAATGTTGACTTACCCGCTTTTGTGCGTCCAATTACTGCAATCCGCATGGGGCGGTCAAGTTGCCGAATAGCATCTTGAAGCCACAGGAACAGATCCTGGACTTCCGGAACATCCCGCAATAAGCTGCACACGGTCTCACCGCAAGAGCGAGCTTCGGTCAACAAGTCCATCGGTTAAACAGTTGCCGCGCTACCTAAATCCCCCGCAAACCTAACTTCCACAGAAAAGTCCCCAACGTCCCTGCGTAGAGCTTGCAACTCTGCCAAGTGTTTGCGGAGAGGTATTGCCTCCTTCGCTAATTCCTGCTCCGACAGTGTCAACGCAGCAGAAGCCGCTGCGATTCGCGTTGTTAGATTAGATCTTTCCTGTGCTATCTCAAGTCGAAGTTGTTTCTTTAGGGAACTCTCAAGTGAAATCACCAAATCACGGACCGAACGGCGGAAATCGTGAAGAATGCGGTCGATATGGGGACCAAAGTGCTGAAGAATTTGCTGCCGCGCAGCATCGGCGTCTGATTTTCGCCACCCTTTAACTACTCTTACAATACCGTTGAAAAACCCGGTAACCGCTCCAATGGCAGTCCCGATCGGAGAGAATATGCTTCCGAAAGTGGCGCCTAACGCGCTGTCGATGAACGCGCCTCGAATGATCTCAAAAGTGCCCGCAATAAAGCCGCGGCTTTTCCTCACTCCAGAAAATGACCCCGCCTTTGACTCCGCAGAAAATTTGAGGAGATCTATGCCTATTGGTAGCCCAGTTTCCTCAATCAGTTTCCGGTAAAGGTTATCAACCTCTTTCGATACTTCATCTTCAATTTGCGCGCGCACGGCACCTAGTTGAGTATTCAACAATGTGTCGATCGCTCCATTATTCTCCTGATAATAAGGGTCGTTAGCGTATTGCTGTAGGGAATGTCGAACCGCGATAAAGGATTGTTCGACTATATAATTGAGCCTGTTGCTGATTAGTCCGCTACCTGAACTCAGTGTTGAATACCAGTCCGCTTGATCAGTAGTGAGCCGATCAAGGCCACCCCGCTCCGCTTCGAGTTCACGTTTTCTCTTGCTGATTGCCTCTTTCCCGGAATCTTCGCGATCCCGAAGTTTATCGGCGACAGGCGTAACAAGTTCCAGGACCTGCTTATAGAGTCCAGAAGTTGACGTAAGTATCCTGTCCTGCGCTCGCCGAACCCCGACAGAATGCCACAGCTCTTTGTGGAGGGTATCAAAATTGCTGGCCTGGAAATCATCAGAGTCGCCGGATTTCAAAAACAGTCGATAGTAAGAATTACTAACCGGCACAACGGTCATTTGGGAGAACGATTTTCCCAGTACGGCTTCTAGCTTTGCTCGGAGGTCAACAACAGTCTGCCCAATGTCGTCTACGAGGTCACTCTTGGTTACAACGAAGATGGGCAGATTGACATTGAGTTCCGTGGCATTGCCGGAGCGCATCGTCGCACTCCGAATCAGGTCTAGTTCCGCTTTGGTCGGCGGATCTTTTGCGCTGGTCACATCGACAATCACGTCCGCCTGTGGGATGAAGTTAGAGGTAACATCGCTGTGTTGGATATCTAAACCGCCGACGCCCGGTGTGTCAACGATGACCAGACCGTCCTCTAGCCGGGAGGCAGGAATCGCCACATCGATATAGGAAACGCCTTTACTGTTGCCGCTATTAACTGATTCGGACGCATATTCACGGATTTCATTGCGCTTGATCTTAACCCATTTGGGCGGCGTCGATTTGAAGTGCACCGTTATTTCATCGAGCGGGGCATAACGAATTTGGATAAGAACTGCAGTCGCAACGTCGATGTCGATTGGTGTAACATAATGCTCCTCGTCCAGATCTAAAAGATTGTTAATCAACGACGATTTCCCCCGCTTGAACTCGCCGATCACTGCAACCGTGAACCTGCTTTGCTGAAGATCGCTCCGTAGGCGGGTGAGTTCCTCAACTGCGTCTGCTTTTTCCTGAAGCCTCGCCGAAGCGAGCGCCCGGTCATACAGTCTTAAGAGGGCGTCCCTTGTTGCCTGATATTGTGTCGCCATTCGACCCCGGCACCTGCATTAAACTAATCTATTAGTGTTCGTCGAACTCAAAGTATCGGTGAACGTTCACTGAGATCAGATTGTAGCAGGGTATTTTCGGCGACTGCGTACTTTGTCGGAACCCATAGCAACACGTTAGTTTGAGGTGCCGGTTAGGGCACGGCCGCGAGAGCATCTTCCGGCTCTGCATTAACGCCTTCGATTGCGGCGATGAATCGCTTCGCCGCGCCGCTGATGGTTTCGAGTGAATTACGTAGTTGCTCGCCTTCAACGTTGTACGTGGCCAAATAGTTGGAAGCTGCGTGTTCGATGCCGAAATGCCGCATCACTACGTAGGCAGTCGCCTCTGCTTCCAGTTCGCGCTGGCTCTTAGTCTTCTTGTTCGCCTCGGCTCGGTTATCATGCTGGTGCAAAATTTCGTGCGCCTTATGCCGATATCGGCATACGGCACATAATGCCGACTCCTGGTTTATGCCGAACCGGTTTGAGTTTCTTTTGGAGAAGCATCAAACCGGCCAGGCTTAGCGGC
>PMQB01000456.1 GCA_003169195.1 Bryobacterales bacterium | reverse complement strand
CTCTTCGCCGAAAGGTGTTCGAGGGGTTTGCCGACGGTTCTTTGAAAACTTCATATTCGCAGGACCTTCGCCGCGTCCGTAGTCTGTCCTGGGCCGCCCCAATTTTCATCCGCAGGGATGGCCCAGCGGGCCAAAGAGGTTGACAACCGAATACTTCTTCACCGCGCCCACACCCTAAGTGTGTTCGTACACGTGGCCATTCTTGGCGGCGAGGCGGCTTCTCCAGCCGGCTCTTCAACTGTTACGGACATCGAAGCGGAACCCTAACCCAAGCGTCGCCCACCTAATTCGGTGTTCGCTGGGATTCCATGAGGCGACTCACTTGCTAAAGTAGTCCTTCGCCGCCTCCCGCTTTCACTGGCGTCCCACACCATTGGATGGACTCCCTCTCTGAATCGAAGCCCCCGCTCACCATAACCGGCTCCATTCCTGGCCTCAATAGTCTCCGAGGCATCGCAATCCTAACCGTCGTCATCTTTCACGGCTTGGCCGGCCGCCCTCCGTTAGGAACCTTCCACGGCGTTGCAAAAGCAATCTTGTATTTGAGCACCTGGGGCCAGGAAGGCGTCCAACTCTTCTTCGTTCTCTCCGGCTTCTTGATCACCGGCATTCTCATCGATGCGAAGGACAAGCCCGCATACTTCTCCCGTTTCTACAGGCGCCGCGCTCAACGTATCCTCCCCGCTTATTTGCTGATGCTCGCCATCCTGCAAGCCACTAGCCTCATCCATTGGCGTTTCTTCTTGGCATCGCTCCTATTCATCTCAAACTCACCCGGCGCCATAGGGGCCACCAACGATTACGGTAGCTTCTGGTCGCTCGCCGTCGAAGAACANNACCATCCCGTTGCTCATCGCCTCCTCCTTCGGCCTGCAACTGATACTGGCCATGTTGTTCCCGCGCGTCGACCCACATTACAAACTCTGGGGTAACGCGGCTTGGCTGCTCGCCGGTGCCTTACCTGCCGCTGCCATTCGTTCCCGAGACCTCCATGCGGGCAATATCGCTTTTTGGATGCGCGCGTGTTTCGCCGCCGCCCTAGCAACGCTCCCCATTGTCTTCTATGTCGACTGGTTCAATACCCTCTCTCTATGGCGGCACTTTCTCCCGTTGCCCTTTGTCTTGCTATCAGTCGCCATGGTGTTGCGGGCCGTTACACGCTATGCAAGCGGAGATCTGCAAGCTTCCCCTGCATTGTCGTTTCTCGGCTACATCAGCTACGGCTTGTATCTGGTGCATCCCTTTGTATTTCTCGAGTTCGACAAGATGCTCCCTGGCATGACGGTCAACATGCCCCGGCTCTTGTTGAGTACCATCGCGGTACTGGGTATTTCGACCGCGCTCGCGTACGCATCAAGGAAATATTTCGAAGAATTCTTCCTGAGGCGGCGCGCTCACTAGCTAGCTCCGCCAATGAGTCGTTTCGCGCAAACTCGTGCCACGGCTCCATCTACTCTTGGCCCACGCATCGTCCCTTCCCCGCGAAGCGGAAGAAGACGGCGCCGCATCTAACGTTTCATTGCTCCATGACCGATCACTTATTAGAGACATTCAATCTGATTGTGTTCGTTGACTGATGAAAAAACTTCTAAACCAATACTTCGAAAGCGGCGGCGTAGAGAAACGAATTCTTTCGCGCGGTGTTGCCTTAGCGCTCGCACCTCTGCTCTTGGTCGTTGTTGTTACCTTGCTTGTCCAAATGCTGGCCAATTCCGCCTCAGTAGCCGGCTGTTTCCAACTGGCCACCCAGGATTTGAACCATACCGTCCAAGCATTGCTTGGCGAGAGCAAGTCCAATCAGGAAAACATCGCGAAGGGCCTTGCGGGCGCCAAAGTGGTTCTTGATCGCGCCGGTAAGATAGATTTCGATACCTCTCACCCCATCGCTTGGAAAGCGAAAAACCAGCTCACGAATCAGATCGTAGATATCAGTCTGCCCGTCATGTTGGCTGGCTCAACCCGCATCACACCCGTTGCCGATTTCTCCCACGAAGCACCCATTGTCGATGAAGTGCAGCAGATGTTCCAGATGACTGCCACCGTCTTCCAAAGGATGAACGACCAGGGCGACATGTTGCGCATCGCCACCACGGTGAAGAAATCGACTGGGGAGCGCGCCATCGGGACGTTCATTCCGGCGATCGCCTCAGATTCCAAGCCAAACCTTGTGGTGAAAACAGTTCTCAGCGGAAAAGCCTACCTGGGACGCGCTTTTGTGGTGAACGCCTGGTTCATCGCCGCCTATCAACCCATCCTTGATGGCCGCGGTCATATTGTTGGAATGATTTACACGGGCCTTCCCGAAACTGTGTTGCGCGATCAAATTGCCCGTTTTAACGCTCAACTGAGTTCTGCCGGAAAAACAGACGTGTTCATTCTGCACACCGCGGCCGCAGCGAAAGGCCTTTTCGTTTTATCCAATGACCAAACACTCGAAGGCCACGATTCGTGGAGCACCAAAGACTCTAAAGGTAATTTATTCGTACAAGCGATCTGTAAGACAGCGCTGGCTGCCAAGCCGGCCGAAATCTCTGAAGCTTCCTATTGGTCTCTGCCGCACGGCGATCATCCTTCCCGGAAGATGATCGCCCGCTTTACCTACTTTCCAGAATGGGATTGGGTGATTGGCGTTCAGGAACCCGAAGATGATTTTCTGGCCTCGCCGAATCGCATTCGGAATATCTTCCGCATTACCGATTGGGCACTGCCGCTATTCTGCCTGTTAACTGCGATCACCGCGATCTCCGTCTGGCGTCGTTTCGTCAGCCGGCTCTCCAGCCGAATCCGCTCCGTCGTATCCAAGCTCATCGATAGTTCCCGTCAAATGGCTACTGCCGCCACTTCCATTGACGAACATTCAAAGAGTGTCGCCGTCTCTTCGCGCGAACTCATGCGCGCCACTCAATCGCAAGCGGCCGCTTCTGAACAGACGAGCGCCGCTACCGGTACTGTCACTGAAACGGCAAATCGAAACTCCAAAACGGCCGACAAAATGCGCGAAGTCTCCTCAAATACCGAAGGCATCGTTAAGCAAGCCGTCGCTACGTTAGGAAAAGTTGAATCCGCCATGCAGTCCATCAGCGCCACTAGTGCCGACATCCTGGGAATCGTCGATTCCATCAACGAAATCGGCTTCGCTACCAATATCGTGTCCCTAAATGCTTCCATCGAAGCGGCGCGCGCTGGTGATGCAGGCTTAACTTTTGGCTTCATCGCAGGTGAAGTCCGCTCTCTCGCCGCCAAATGCTCCGATGCGGCCGATCAAACCAAAATCATTGTCAACCACTCCAGAACGGAATTGGACCAAGGCGGCCGCTTAGTCGCCCGGCTCGTGAACGATCTTCATCCCGTGGGCGAAGGGTCCGACAAAATCCGCGATTTGGCATCCGAAGTGTCTGCCAACTCTCAACAACAGGCAGAAAGCCTGCACCAAGTTTTTGAAGCTGTCGAACAGATTCAACGCGCCAGCGAAAGCTCAGCCACCGCTGCACAGAAAGGCGCCGGTGATGCAGAGGCCCTTCAATCGCAAGTGGGCTTCCTCATTCGCTCCGTGTCCGAAATCGACCAAGCCATCGAAATCCTTAACAAAGAGTTCGAATCTTCCCAGGCTTAAACCGCGAATCCCTAATGTATTGGTAACCTCCTAGCCTCTGTCCGACTCCAATACTTTGATGCGCGCAATCCCGATTTTTCTGGCCTTCGCCTGCCTTTCTTTCGCCCAGGAAACCCCGACGTTTTCCGTTGGCGTCAACGTAGTCAACACGTTAGCGAACGTCATGGACAAACACGGCGCCATCATTCGCGACCTTCAGCAATCCGATTTCACAATCCTGGAAGACGGCCGCCCGCAAACCGTCCGCTATTTCGCCCGCCAGACAGATCTTCCGCTCACTCTGGGCCTGCTCGTCGATACCAGCATGAGCCAGGAACGCGTTCTCGATGCCGAACGTGCCGCCAGTTTCCGTTTTCTAGACCAAGTCCTGCGGGAAAAAAAAGATCAAATCTTTATCACTCAATTCGATATAGCCGTTCTTACCCGGCAGCCCCTCACGTCGTCGTACAAAGACCTGAATGACGCGCTCGCCCAAGTCGACACGCCGACTCGCCATGAACTCGAAAATGGCGGCGCCCGCGGAACGCTTCTTCTCGACGCCGTCGTGCAATCCTCGAAAGACACCATGGCCAAACAGCACGGCCGCAAAGCGCTAATCCTACTCACCGACGGGGACGACAACGGCAGCGATGCTACTCTTTCCGAAGCAATCGAAGCCGCCCAGCGCGCCGATACCTTGATCTTTTCCATCCTCTTTTCCGATTCCGGTATTGGTCACGGCCCCGGCCAATATATCTTGCAGCATCTGTCGCACGAAACCGGCGGCGGCTTTTTCGAGGTATCCAAGAAACAGACGATTGATCAGATTTTCAACACCATTCAGGACGAATTGCGCAGCCAATATAGCCTCGGCTATATCTCTGACAAGGCTCCTACCATTGGTGAATTTCGCAAAATTCAGTTGAAGGTGGCCACACCTGGATTGACCGTTCAGGCCCGCAACCGTTATTGGGCTCAGCCTTAATGCTTGGGCTCCGTTCTACAATACGTAATTGGGAGTTTGGGTGAAAAATACCGTGAGCAAACGCTTTCTCGTTATGTTGGCCGCTTCGCTGCTGGCCGGTTCGTGCTTTGCGGCCGACGATTCAGGTGATCCGAACGGCGGCGCGCCTAAAGAGAAGGAAGCCAAATCTCCGAAGCAATTGGTTTCGTCCTCGGTTAAGAGTTCCGAAAAACCGATTCCGCGTATTTGGATCGGCCTCACCGGCAGCTATACCCCGTTGAGGTTGATTCACGCTAACACTACAGGCTTGACGAACAACACCACTGGCGAAGTCTTGGCGGCTAGCACATCGCAGGGCCAAGCCGGCGGAGGTTTGACTGTCAACGCGCGTATTTATCGCAGTTTCTGGATCAGTCTCGGCGCAATTTATCGCTATGCGGGTTACGATTCCATGGACGATACCAACGACATCAACAGTGATGCCTACGTTGAGCGTTCGCGTGTTCGCCTCATTGATGTTCCGGTATTGATTCGCTACAGCGGCCGTAAATTCAATATCAGCAAGTACACCTTCTACGAATTGGGTGGTGTCATGCGCGAGGGCTTCTCTCGCACCACTACCACCAACTGGAACAATATCAACGGCGAGGTAGGCGTCGGCCCTTCTTCCGGAACCATTTATCGGCGGACCATCTACGGTGCCGTTGCAGGTGCCGGTGTGATTGGCAGAGATGACTTCGGCATCATCGTCTCGCCGGAAATCCGCTATACCCGCTGGATGGGCGATACCTTTAATTCAAACGTTCTGAATTCTCAAAAAAATCAGTTGGAAATCACCGTGTCGTTCGGGTTCTAGAATTTCCGCCTCATGCAACCGACCGTTCAACGGTCGGTACGCTCGGCGCCGCGGCTTGGTCCGCCTTTTCGTATCTCAGCCAGTTTTCCAGCACAAACAAATACCAAAGCTGCAAGGGCGCCCACTGCTTTTGCGCAGCGTCATTTAACTGCGCCAACACCGCTGCAGATTTGATCCAGCCATCGCGTTCTAGAAGCGAATCTTGAAAAAGAGCTTTCGCTTGAGGTAGCCAGCGCCCTGCTAACCAGCGTTGGGCCGGAATGGTAAACCCTCGTTTGCGTCCAAAAGCAACACGGTCTCCCAAGTGCCGGCGCGCCAATTCCCGCAGCACGCTCTTCAGTTGGCCGCCGTGCAGCCGTACAGAGTAGGGCAGGGCACCGGCATACTCCCAAATGGATTGATCAACGAAAGGTGAGCGAGCTTCTAATGCGTAGTGCATCGTGCCACCGTCCACCTTAGTCATGTACTCGCCCACGAAGCGTCCGCTGCGGTCGTAGGCCAGCATGTCGCTCAGCACGCGCCGCCCGGCCTCCGGTGACCACGGCATGTCGCGTTGCCATAACCGCACATCGTGCAGGCGCGCACCCAGCATGCCGTGCTGCTGGTAGTTCGGCCAACCATCATGCGCCTCCGCCACCGCACCCAATCCGCCCGTCACATAATCCAGAAAATGCCCCGGCCGTCTCAGCGCATCGATCTTCTCCGCGCTGCTCCGCAAGCCATACCACGATTTTGCGAGCGGCCCCGGAATCCATTTGGCCAAGCGTTGCGCCATCCACAAATGCTTATGCTCCGGATAGCCGAGGAAAACGTCATCGCCGCCATCACCCGTCAACAGCACTGTAGCTTCCGGTTTAATCGCACGCGACAGCTCCAACATGCCTAAAGCAGAAGAACACGCAAAGGGTTCGCCAAACGCCGCCGCGAGTTCATCAGGACTGGTGATCCGCTCGGGATCAATCGGCAGAACCTTATGAGCGATGCCCAACGCGCTCGCCGTCAGCACAGCATCGTTGCTCTCATCCGCGGCATCGCCCGGCGTACTAAGGGTATAGGCAGTCAGATTGCCGCCGAGTTTCTGAATCGCCCAGCAAACCAGGCTCGAATCCACTCCACCGCTCAGCAGGGCGCCTACCGGCACATCCGCAAAGAGACGGACCTTTACCGCTTCTAAGAGTAATTGCTCCGTCTGCTCAACCGCTTGCTCAAACGTGATCGAGTTTGTGTCATCGGCCTCACTCGGCGTCCAATAGCTGCGCTCACTCACTGCGCCATCCGACCACTCCAACAAGTGTCCAGCGGAAAGTTTTTGCAGACCGCTATAGATGACGCGCGCATCAGTGACGTAACCGAATTCCAGATATTCGCCTAACGCCACAGGATCGAGTTCGCCGGCCAAGCCAGACGCTCGCAAGCCGCGCGCGGTAGAAGCAAACGCAAGCGATTGATCAGGTCGTATTGTGTAGTAGAGCGGTTTCACGCCCAGCCGGTCGCGAAACAGATAAAGCTTGTTCTTCGTTTCGTCCCACAAGGCAATCGCAAACATCCCGCGGATCTTCTCAACAAGCTTCGCAATGCCCCATTCGCGATAACCATGCAGCAGAACTTCTGTATCCGTTTGGCTCACAAAGCGGCAGCCGCGCGCTTCCAACTCCTCGCGTAAATCGCGGAAGTTATAAATGGCTCCGTTGAACACAACCGCAAGCGTGCGGTCGGGCGTCATCATCGGCTGTTTGCCCGCAGGGCTGAGATCGAAAATGGAGAGCCGGCGGTGGCCGAGAACGGCTCGATTCCAGACTTCGACACCTTCCGCATCCGGACCGCGCCTAGCCTGCGAGCGATTCATCGCCCGCACGCCTTCTTCGGCAATAGGCGGGGGCGCGCCAACCCACCCGGCGATGCCGCACATCACACTAGGATACTAAAGACATGACGGTTAACGCTCGCCCGATCCCTATCCTGCTGATGGTGCGGGAATTGGACATGGGCGGGTGCGAACGGGATTTGACCAAAGTCGCCATTGGACTCGACCGCAGTCTGTTCACTCCCTTTGCCGGCTGCTTCCATCCGAACGGAATGCGCGCCGCCGAGTTGCGGGCCGCTAAAGTGCCCATCGTTCAGTTTCCGGTCACATCGTTTGCGTCTCGATCGACGCTTAAAGTAGCGCGCCAGTTCGGGCAGTTTGTTGCGGATAACAAGATCCAAATCGTCCATTCTTTTGACGTGCCTACGAACATCTTTACGGTGCCGTCGGCGCGCCACTACAAAGTGCCAGTGGTGATTGCCAGCCATTTCTGGTTAATGGACTTGATTCCACCGGTTCATCGAAACATGCACCGCATGGTGGATCTTTTGGCGCACAGGATTGTTGTGAACTCCGCCGCGGTTGAGCGTTCGCTGGAAGGGGTAGCGTCTTCGAAAATCTGTCTGTCGCACAACGGCGTCGACACCCGCTCGTTCTTTCCTGCGCCGGCGAAAGACGTGCCGGAGTTTCTGCAAGGTTCGTTAGTGATTGGCACGCTCTGCGTGCTGCGCAGTGAGAAGCGGCTCGACCTGCTGATTGATGCATTCGAGCGGATTCATAACAATCGGCCCGACGCCAAACTGCTGATTGTGGGTTCGGGTGCGATGCTGCCGTTACTACAGGAACGCTGCCGCGCGCTGGGCATTGAGAAGTTCTGTATGTTTGAACCGGCGGTGGCCGATGCAGCGAACTGGATGCGGATGGTGGATGTCTTCGTGCTCACGTCTGAATCGGAGAGCTTCCCGAACGCAGTGCTCGAGGCGATGGCGTGCGGACGCTGTGTGGTGGCGTCCGATGTGGGTGGTGTTTCGGAGTTGGTCAAAGATGGCGTGAACGGTTTGACGTTTCCGGCGAAGGATTTGGATGCGCTGACCGAGCGATTGCAGCGGGTTGTGGATGACTCGGCGTTGCGCGGGAAACTGGCGGCGGAGGCGGTGCGGACGGCGCGTGAGGAGTTCAACATTGAACTCGCGGTGAAGAGGCTGCAAGATCTCTACTTGTCGATGGCAGCTAAAGTGAAGGGGCGGTGATTTCCATATTGTTGATCGCTCCTTCCCTCGATATCCTGGGCGGCCAAGCCGTGCAAGCGTCGCGGTTGATGGAGACTTTGAGCGCAGTGCCAGGGCAGAAGATGACGTTCTTTCCTATCAACCCACGGCCTCCGAAGATGTTGATGTGGGTGCGCCAGGTTCCTTTTCTGCGCACGATTGTCAACGCGATTCTGTATCACAGCCGGCTGCTCTTTGAGGCACGCAAGCACGACATCCTGCATATCTTTTCGGCGGGACTCAACTCTTACACGCTCTGGACGATTCCGGCTTTGTTTTACGGCAAGTTGTATGGCAAGAAGCTAATCGTTAACTATCGGGACGGGCAAGCGGAAGAGCACATCACGACTTGGCGAACGGCGCTGCCGACATTGCGCGTGGCCGATCGGATTGTGACGCCTTCGGGGTTTTTGGTGGAGGTGTTTGCCAAACATGGCGTGAAGGCGCAGTCGATTTTTAATATCATTGACTCCAGTAACTTCATTTACCGCAAACGTAAGAAGCTGCGGCCGGTCTTTATGACGAACCGCATTCTGGAACCGCTCTATAATGTGGATTGCATTCTGCGGGCGTTTCGGATTATTCAGAACAAGTATCCCGACGCTTCCTTGACCATTGCTCATGATGGCTGTAGTCGGCCCGGGCTTGAGAAGTTCGCCCAGGAACTGCAATTGAAGAACACGCAGTTTGTGGGGCGTGTACCGCATACGAAAATGCCCGAGCTGTATGATTCAGCCGACATTTATCTGACTTCTCCGAACATTGATTGCATGCCCGGTTCATTGCTCGAATGTTTTGCTTCCGGCTTGCCGATTGTGGCGACGAATGCGGGTGGCATACCCTACATTGCGAAGGACCGTTACTCGGCGCTGTTGGTTGACATCAACGATCATGAGGCGCTCGCGGCTCGTTCGATTGAGTTGCTGGAGAACGAAGAGCTGGTCGAACAACTGACCGCGAACGGCCTCGAAGAAGTGAATCGCTACGACTGGAAACCGGTTCGCGACCAATGGTCGGCCCTATATCGCGAAGTCGTTTCGTCTTAGTTCATCGGTCCACCTGGAGGCGGTCCGCCAGGGCCACCACGTCCACCGGGACCACCCGGACCGGGGCCACGCAATAAGCCGAAGGCTGCGTACTTGGTCTGTTGAGCGGCGGTCAAGATCTGATAGAACGCTGCGCTGGCAGTGGCGTCGATAGTGATTGATTGCGTATGCAGGATTCCCAATTGCCCGGCGGCGGCTGAAATGCCGCTGGCATCGTTCGCTTTGATGGCCGCTATTAATGCTGTTTGCTCCGTTTGAACGCTGCTGTGGATAGATGATAAATCCGTTGCTTGCTTGGTGAAAATGGCGGTTGCTTGCGTTTGCTGAGTGCTGCTTAAATCGAGCATCATCGTCAAGTGCTCCACATTTCTCGCGGCCATTTGCGCCGGTGAGGGCGGCGTCTGAGCAGTCAGGGACAAGGCCGCGAGCGCGGTTAAGATCAGTTTCTTCATTTGTTATTAACTCCTGAATAGTTTGCTTCGAGTGAAGAAGCGCCTGTTTAGACGCGATCGCTGATGCCGGGGTTTACCAAGTGCCAGTCAAGATATCGAAATAGATGTGCAGGCCAGTACGAAATTCGGCGAGGGGGATGTGTTCGGAATCGCTGTGCATGGTGGCAAGTGTGGCGGCATCGACGATCATGGGCATGACGCCATAGCCGACTGCACCGCGCTTGCGGAACTTCTGGGTGTCGGTGCCATAAGGAATGATGACAGGTACGACTAAGGCCTCGGGATGTTGTTTGTGAATAGCGGTTTCGATGGCGTGGAACAACGACGTATCTGTACGGCTGGGGCCGGGATCGTCAGGGTGCGAGAGCAGTTCGTACGTGATGTGCGGATCGTTGATGCGGGCTTTGATGTCGGATAGAAATTCTTCCGCGCTTTGTCCGGGCAGCAGGCGGCAATCGAGCGTAGCCTCGGCGATGGACGGAATGACGTTGACCTTGGGTGGATCGCCCACGCCGCTGCGCAGAGTGGTGAGCGAGATGGTGTTCTGCTGCACGGCATTCATGAACTTGTTTGGAGCGAAGTCGCCGAGTTGCCTCCGCATCTGTTCGACAACCAGGTTGGGCTTATCGGACTTAGGAAACTCTTTGGCTTTGGCGATGGCGCGAAAGAGAATGTCGTTCGCATTATCGGCAATGGGTTGCGAGGCGTGGCCGGATGTTCCCGTGGCGCGCAGTTTGATCCACAGTACCTGCTTGTCGCCGACGGAAACGCCGAAGACCAACTTACCGGGCGAGTAGAGATCGCGTGAGCCAATGCCGCCTTCGTCGAGCACGAACTCGGGATTGAGTTCGTCCCAGTGATGTTCGATCATCCAACCTGCGCCCATGGAGCCATCGGACTCCTCGTCGCAGTTGGAAAGGAAGACGATGTCGCGCGGCGGCACGACACCGAGTTGCTTCAGCTGGATCATGGCCGTGAGCTGCTGGATGGCGGTGCTCTTCATGTCGAGAGAGCCGCGTCCCCATAACATGCCGTTTTCAATTTGCGCGCCGAAGGGATCTTGCTTCCAGCGCGAGGGGTCGACGGGCACGACGTCCATGTGATTCAAGAGCAGCAAGGGACGCAAGGTGCGGTCTTTGCCCGGGAGGCGCACGATGAGATTGGTGCGGCCATTCGGGGCGCTTTCGTAGAGCTTGGCGGTTAGGCCAACGGCGGCGAATTCGCGCGCGAGGAGTTTGGCAGTTTCGCTGGTGTTCGCGGGCGGATTGATGCTGCGAATGCGAACGTATTCTTGCAGTACGTCGACGGCGTGCTGTTCGACTTTGGGCCAATCGGGTCCGGCCGCCGCAATCAGTGAGGGCAGCAGGAGAACAGAGATGATAAGGCGCAACTAGGCCTCCACCGGAATAATTTCGCCGAGATCCAGGGCTTTGAGTGCGGGTTCGAGTTCCTTGCGATCACCGACGACCATCCAAATGGTGTGCGCGGGATCGAGAACTTTTTTAGCGGCGGCGGTGATGTCGTCGACGGTGAGTGCGGTGACTCGACTGACGTAGGTGCTGTAGAAATCGAGAGGCAAGCCTTGCTGCAGCAGGTCGATGAGCAAGCCGCCGACGGAGTTCATGGTTTCGTGATTACCCGGCAGTTCGAAAATCTGCTGGAGCTTAGTGGATTCCAGCTCTTCATCCGTGACGGGTTCGACGCCCAACATCCCGTGCAATTCTTTCAGGATTTCGGCAATGGAGGCGGCGGTCTTATCGCCTTGTACAGAGGCGTAGGCGAAGAAGGGACGCTGCGCTTTGGCGCCATAGAGAACAGAGCCGGCACCATAGGACCAATGTTTTTCCTCGCGCAGGTTCATGTTGAGACGTGCGCCGAAGGTTCCGCCGAACACATTGTTCATGGTCTCGAGCGCGACTTCGTCTTCCATTCTGGGAGGCGGAGCAATAGTCCCGGACAGCACGACGGAATGGACGGCGCCGGGCTTATCGACCAAGTAAATGGCGGGCTTGGAAGGGGGCAGGACTTCCGCCATATGCTTCACCGGCACGTCGTTCGCTTTCCAAGCGGCGAACAATTTTTCGAGCTTGGGCTTGATTTCGGCCATGGTGATATCGCCTACCACGATGAGCGTGGCGTTGTTCGGTTTGAACCACGTTTCGTGATAGTGCTGCATATCGGCGCGCGTCATCTGCTGTACGGTTTCTTCCGTGCCGGAACCAGTGAGCGGCGAACCATAGGCATGGCCTTTGCCATAAAGAATGGGCGGCAGCGCTCGTAAGGCCATTTGCACGGGCGTTACTTTTTCGTTGGCGATGGCAGAAAGTTGCAAGTGACGCTGGCGTTCGAAATCGGATTCTGGAAAATCGGGATTCAGGATAACGTCGGCAAAGATGTCAAGTCCGTCGTCGAGAGTCGCCTTGAGCGTGGTTAGGTAAACGGTGGCCATGTCGAGATTGCAGCCGCTGGAAAGTTGTGCGCCCAGCATTTGCAATTCTTCGCTGATTTCGAGAGCGGTGCGGCGTTTGGTGCCGCCGGTGAGCAGGGACGAAGCGAGACGCGCAGTGCCCGGCAAGACTTTTTCATCGGACGCAAAGCCCGAATCGACTTCGAGCCAGAGATTCACCACTGGGATTTCGTGACGCTCGGCCAGCAAAACGCGCAAGCCGTTGGAGAGAGCCGCTTCCTGCGTAGTGGGCAGTTTCAATTCATGCGGCTCACCGAGCGGGGGAGGGGCAGCGCGGTCGAGTCCGGCAGGAACCGATTTGGCGTTGCCGAAGGGCTCGACTTCGAGAGTGTAGACACCATCGCTGAGCCACTCGCGCGCAGTGTCGCGCAGGTCGAGACTGGTGAGTTTTTCGAGACGAGTAAGACGTTCTTTGTAAGCATCGGGCAGGCCATCGTAAGTGACCGATGTGGCAAGGATGTCGGACTTACCGCCAAAGCCACCGATGCGTTCCACGCCGCGCACGAAGCTGGCGTAGGACTGCGCTTTGATGCGCTGTAACTCGCGTTCGGTGGGGCCTTTTTCGAGAAAGTGCGCCATCTCTTCATCGAGAGCCTTTTCCACCTTTTGCAGATCGACACCTTGCTTGGCGGTGGCGACGAGAACGAACTGCCCGCCGATTTCGCGCTCGTCCATGTGGGCGGCGACTTGGGTGGCGATTTGATCGTCGTAGACGAGGCGCTTGTAGAGGCGCGATGTTTTACCGCTGGAGAGAACCGAACCGGCGAAGCGCAAATAATCGGCGGCAGCGGTGCCGTGGCCGGGTACGTTCCAAGCGCGGTAAATGCGGGCTTGCGGAACACGATCTTGCACAGTTTCGCGATGTTCGCCGCGCATCTTGGCGATCCAGGTGCGTTGGTGCGCGACGGGCGGACCTGGTTCGATCTCGCCGAAATATCGAGTTACTTTTTCGCGGGCTTGTGACGGAGTAATATCGCCGGCTAAGACGAGCACGGCATTCGAAGGCGTGTAATAAGTCTTGAACCACTCGCGCACGTCGTCAATGGTGGCCGAATCGAGATCTTGCATGGAGCCAATGACAGTGTGCGCGTAGGGATGCTCCGCCGGGTAGGTGGAGTTGACCATGAGATCTTCGACGATGGAATAGGGCTGGTTATCGCCCTGCTGCTTTTCGTTCTTCACGACGCCGCGCTGTAGATCGAGCACTTCCTGGCTGATGGTGTTGTAGAAGTGGCCCATGCGGTCGGACTCGGCGAAGAGCGCGTAATCGAGCGCGGAGACGGGCACATTTTCGAAGTAGTTGGTGCGGTCTTCGTTGGTGGTGCCGTTGAGGTCGGTGGCACCGATGCGCTCCATGGCCTCGATGTAGCTGCCGGGCAGATGTTCGCTGCCGCCGAACATGAGGTGTTCGAAGAGATGGGCAAAGCCCGTCTTGCCGGGTTTCTCATTTTTTGAGCCGACGTGATACCAGACGTTCAACGCCACAATGGGTGCTTTGTGGTCTTCGTGGACGACGACAGTTAATCCGTTATCGAGGACAAACTGCTCACAGGGGATTTCGAGCTTGGAAAAGTGCATCTTAGGCGTAAAACCGCACAATAGCAGATGCGGAGGGAGCGCTGTGAACGCAGTGGGCCGCGATGGCGGGATGGAACGGAAAATTTGTGCGCGATTGCCGCGAATTTTGCCGGTTGCGGGAGGGGTGATTTTGGGTGGTTTTTCCCGCCTATAAAAATAATAGGGGAGCGACGGGAAAAAACTCCCGTTTTTGGAGGGGGCGCGGAAACGATTTTGCCGGTTTTTTTGCCGGTTAGTTTTTTTGAGCGGATTTGGGGTGCGGTGAGTGGGTGGAGGATGGGTTTGGAGGTGTGCCGGTGGCATGATTTTTTGCAGATGCGTGAGTGTGTTTCCGCTTGCCATTTTGGATTGAAGATAGACGAGCGCGAGGCGCGACGATGGGTGGTCGAAAGGGGGTGTCCGCGTAAGTGGCTGATGGAGATGGGGATAGAGGGAACGATTTATTTGCAAAAGTTGTGACTGAAATTTTCGGGAGGGTGAGTGGGGATTGGGTTGGTTTCGCCTCGGCGCGGAGAGGGCCGGTTGAGATGGAAAGATTGCGGGATACGGCGGCGTTTATCTTTCCTTCCTCGGCAAATTTTGGGAGTAGCTTCAGATCAGTAGTTTGCGGCTTATGGATACAGCTGACGATTAGACCGGTAAACCCTTTGGGACGACTCGCGGGTAATCACACGCGCCGTATGGCTCCATCTTTAGGCTTACCTCGCTCAGCGTGAAAGGGAGCGTGGGGTCTCGAGACTGGTTGCTGCGGCTACCATGGTCGCCCAACTCACGAGACTAGGGCCGAGCGACTTCAATCACACTTCGAGGCAGAGCAGATGAGATTTATAGGCTTACCTTGTCTCGGAACAAAACTTTGATTTTGGGAAGTTCCACGCCTAGTTCGTCGGCAGTCTTCGCCTGGAACCAATCTTCTTCGCGGCGGACATCAATTGACGGGCGCCGAATGCGCCGCTGTAGTATGAATTGTCGGATGTCCAATTCAGGAGTGAAGTCGCCTTTAAGATGTCCCGAGTAAGAAAAACCATCAAGGCTCTAGCTGGTCGGAGATGCTGATGCGGGGCATCTTCAAAGCTCTGCGCGGTCGAGCAGTTCCTCTCGCTTTAATCGTGGCTATCCGGAAACGAAGAGTAACATTTGTAATCTTTTTATTTTGCTCAATCTTATTGGGCCATCTCGGGTTTTCCATTAGGAATTACTTCCGTGTCGAACGTCGCAACGTCGAGTTTGGCTTTTTGGGAAAGGCGATTCGGACAGCGGGCATCTATATCACCCATCGAGAAACCGCTGATGAAGTGCATCTCGAGTTTGTGGCCTTAGCCGCACCAAACCTGCCACAGGATGAGCGGAGATTCTCAATCTGGGTCCCGGCCGGTTTTCAAGAAAAGGCTGTCTACTGCCAGGGTGCTCACCCGGACGGTTCAGTAGTTCGGGAGGGTATGCGCTGGTATCTTTTCCAGGCGGAGAAGGAAGGCGAGCGAGTCTGCCAGATTGAGGCCTTGGCACAGGTCATGACTTCGTCTGCCTTGGAAACGGACCTAACCCTGAATGTGCTCTCACTTGGAAAGCCGGACTTTCCAGTAACGATGGTCATCAGTGGCCTTGACAGACTCGACATAGCTGAACTAAGTCCCTCACCGAGCAGCCGCTACACAGGTAGCATTCAATACAATCCCCTGCCCGTTGAAAACCCGAATTTTTTTGACGAAGTCTCCATGCACATCCGCGACCGGGAGCGCGGCATTCGAAGTGAGTTCAAGATCTTTTGGATGGGCATGGTATTTGGCGTTTTTTCTTCGTTCACGGCGAGCATTCTTTATGACATCGCGCGCGAATGGGAAACCAATCTTGAACGTGAAAGACGCCCCCCGCTGATCGTCCCGTGATCTGTGTCGAAATGTTAACGCTTCCGGCTCGGCCGCGCGCTTGCGAATCGCGATGCGGGCAAGATAAGGCGTTCCGGGAAGCTTAAGCGGATTAGGACCCGTAAGTCGGCGTCTCGACTGGAATCCACGGCGTTGCTGTGAGTTCGCGGACAGCCCCGCGAGAGGAGGATTCCGAGTCAACATCAGCAAGAGCAGCATGAGACCCGGATTGTAAGTACTCTCTCCTTAATTTCCACAACCACCGCCGTAAGGCGCAAAGATGGTGCAAAGTTTAACGCAGGGTCTGATGGTTGCCGCTGTGGAGTGGTATAACTGTGGTGTCAATGCGATTCACCTTCGACCCGCGAAAAAGTCAGCGGCTGAGAGCGAATCCTAAACGGGGCATTGGCTTTGAAGAGGCGAAAGAGATATTCACCCGGCCCTATTGGCTTGACAGTCGTTGCGATGTTCCCGAGCAATATGTGGCCATCGGCTGGGTGGGCGACAGGCTATTTTCCGTCATCTTCGAGGTTCGGGAGGACGAAGAAGGGGAGATTCTCCATCTCGTCACGCTTTGGAGGTCAACGAAGGAGGAGATCCAATTATATGAAGAAAACTGTTAGATCCGCGAAACCGGTGACGGCTGAATACATCGCGAAAATGGCTGACCAGGGAAAGAGCGTCTCGCCATTCTTCAAGGGCAAAGGCCGCATGGTTCAGCCGATTCAGCGAGTGAACGTCGATGTTACTGCCGGCATGTTGGAGGAACTGGACAGGGCCGCGCAGGATCTGAACGTGAGCCGGCAGGCTGTTATCAAAACGCTGGTCCGACAGGCTCTCGATCAGCATTACCTTGCGCAAAGCGTGAGACGGCCGAGAAGCGCGTCTTGACTAGTTAAGGCACGAGAACGATCTTGCCCTGCGTATGGCGCTGTTCGAGCTCTTGATAGGCGTCGCGAACTTTCTCAAGAGGGAATATTTTGGCGATTGGGATTTCGAGGTGACCGGCGGCCATGAGCGCGGCGAGTTCGCCGAGCACGCCGGCATTTGCAGCCTCCGCACTGCCTTCAGTCTTGACACCATGCTTCGCCGCAGCCGCGAAGTCGATGATGGTGTCGATGCGATTGGGAGGGATGCCCAGGCTGAGGGCAAGCTCTACGTAACCTCCGCCGAAGGTGTCGATAAAGGCATCCACCTTTCCATTCGATGCGGTGCGAATCCGATCTTCCACGCCTGGGCCGTAGGTAATCGGAATTACACCATGGTCGCTTAGCCACTTGTGATTGGCTTCGCTCGCCAGGCCGATTACCTGGGCGCCTTCATTTCTGGCTAGCTGCACTGCAATGGATCCTACGCCACCGGCGGCACCAGACACAACCACTATGTTGCCCGTGCGGAGAGCGACGCTCCTTACAGCCGCGTACGCAGTGGTGCCAGCGACGAACAAAGCACCGGCTTGCTCCCACGGTACGTTTGCCGGCCGCAGCGTAAGGTTGCCTGCGTCAGCAACCACGAACTCGGCTTGACTTGCTCGATTATCGGTGAATCCAATCACGTCATCTCCGACCCGAACACTGGCTACGCCTTCGCCGATCTCCGAAACGACACCAGCGAAATCACTGCCTTGGCCGGAAGGAAAAGTGGTCGGCCAACGTTCGGCGAACGCACCCTTGCGGATCATCGCCTCACCTGGATTGATACCCGCTGCCTTGACGCGAACCACTACCTGACCCGGTCCCGCTGTTGGGCGGTCGACTTCTATTACTTTCAGAACCTCAAGCCCACCATAGGTGTCAAATCTCACAGCACGTGGCATAGCTTTTCTCCTCTGGATGCACGGGTATGAGATTCGCTTCGGCGGTCCTTGGATTCGGTCTAGTTACAGACCGCTTCGGGTGGTTTAGTGCACGAGTTGTAGGACGATCGCGAGTTTGCCGACAGAGTCAGGCCGGCAAAGGAAATGAGTGATAGTGGGTTCACTTAGAGGCGGCTATGCGACATGGCTAGACTAAGAGTGAAAGCGCGGCGACACAATGAACGTGAACCACCACCCGACTTCGGCAAGCCTGGAAAAAGTACGGAAGCTGGTGAGGATTTACACGGAGAAGTCGGGTACAACCACTCATCCAGACGCTCAGGTGACAGAGTCGATTGTCTTGGGTCTTGCTCGGAACCTCGACGAGTTAGGCCGACCGCTTTGCCCTTGCCGGTTTTACCCGGATCGTCTGGAGGAGTCCAAACACCGGACTTGGATCTGCGCTTGTGATGATATGCAGATCTATAAGTATTGTCACTGTCTTCTGTTTGTGAATGGTGAAGGGAAGCCGATCACCGAGCATTTGCCGCGGGATCACGAAGGGCGACAAACGTCCGGACTGGTGGTTGATCCTACGCCCGATAAAGGGCGGCCGCTCCGAGCGTTGGCGGCTCAGCGTGAGGAAGAGCGAAGGACTCGACCATCATAGCGTTGTCTCCTTCTTTTGGGCGGGTTCTGTTTCAGCATCCGTGCCAGTTGAAAGGCATATACGTCACTTGATCGGAGGGTTGAGGCGGCGTAGAATACTCGTGGAGGGGTGAGCTATGTTATCGCCCAGTGTACAAGCGTTATTCGATGTTATGACGGGACTTTGGAATACTGGGAATCCGGCCTTACTAAGTCAGGTCTATAGTGCGGAGGCCGTGCGGGTGGATCCACTCAATCCCGAGCCTGCGCGCGGCATCCAACAAATCGGTGCTACGTTGTCGGCCGCACGAGCCGGCTTTCCGGATTTCCAACTGCACATCAAGCAGCGCATTGGAGATGATGAGTGGGTGGTCACGGAATGGTCGACCACAGGCACACATACAGGTGCATTTATGGGCGTTCCTCCTACTGGCCGGGCGGCTACTTTGCATGGTGTTTCGGTCACTCGTATCAGCGGACTGAAGATTGTTGAGGAGCGCGGATATTTCGACCGTTTGGCTTTGTTGCAGCAGCTTGGTGTTGGGCCAGGTGCGGCACAAAGCGCTGCGGCGGCCGCAGCGCGTCCATAAGTTCATCACAAAGCGGCAGATTCGCGAAGCGGAAGCGAGCGTGCGTTGGCGCGGATGGGGAAGAAGTGACCATCCACGCCTGCATCTTGGATCCTGCGCCGGTTCTCGGAAGGGCTGAACCAAAGGTCGGTGGCCCAGACTTCAACACCCAATTCCCGATGCAAGAAGATGGACGAAGATGCCCTACCGCAACCCAAGTCCAAGAAGCGCATTCCGGGGCGGAGATCAACTGCGCCTGCGAGCCACTCGGTCAACCACAAAGAATTGGCACCGCCACTGGCGCTGGCGACGACCCAATCGGGATGGTATTTGTTCGAACGCGGAAATTGATTTGTATTGAGTCTTTGATCGGAGAACATAAGTACACTCGCTCATCCAACTAAGCACTAGATCTCATTTCACGCCTGGCCAGCATCACCGAGATCGTGCTGAAAGCGACGCAGGCGATCGAGTAAGTGAGTCTTCGTGGCACTGAACTCCGGCTTGGCTGCAAGATTGACAGTCTCCCATGGATCTGCCGTGAGGTTGAAAAGTTGCGTCATTCGCACTTCCGGATAGACAATCAGTTTGTATTCTTGCGTGCGCACGGAGCGCTGAAACTTTCGATACCAGCAGAACACCGCGTCGTTTTGCGTAGACGATTCGCCTTTGATGAGGCTAAGCAGGCTGGGGAATTCGACTGACTTAGGAATGGGGATTCCGGCAAGTTCACACGTTGTTGCAAAGGTGGAGTGCTGATACACGAGTGCATCGATGCGTTTGCCTCTGGGAATGCCGGGACCGGTGATGATGTAGGGCATGCGGACGCTGTGGTCGTAGAGGTTCTGCTTACCTAGCAAGCCATGCTCGCCGACGGCTAAGCCGTGATCGGAGGTGAAGATGACATAGGTGTTGGAGGCTTGGCCGGACTGGTTGAGTGTTTCCAGAATGCGAGCGATTTGCGCATCCATGTAGGTATGTGTGCGTAGTACTCGGAGCGATGCAGGCGCACGGCTTCGGGAGTTCTGGGGAAGGGCGCGAGGAGTTCGTCGCGCACCTGATGGTCGCCCTGATTGAAGGGGTGTTCGGGGGTATAGTTGGGCGGAAGGGTGATGCGCTTGGGTGGATAACGCTCCACAAACTCACGCGGTGCTTGGCGCGGGTCGTGCGGAGAATTGAAGCCGACGTAGAGAAAGAATGGATGGTTACGCTCGGCAGCGAGGCGGATTTGCTGGGAGGCGGACTCGGCCCAAATGGCGGCGGAGTGGCGGATCTCATCGCGGTCGTCTGGATTCGTTTTGAGGGCGTGCCACCGATTTGTGGGCAGCCATTGACCTTTGCGCGACGTGTCCCAGGGGGTCCACGTATTGCCGGGCGAGGGGCGATGGTAGGCGTCGGGACCGGATTCAAACATGCCGGGGGAAACGGGTCCGCGTTCTTTGAAACTGCGCTGCAGGGCGGCATCACTCAGGTGCCACTTGCCGGTGATGAACGTGTCGTAGCCGGCATTGGAAAATGTTCCGCCCCAGAGAGGAGTGTGTTCGAATTCACTTTGCGCGCGGAACGTGGTGACGCCCGAATTCAGCATGGTGCGACTGGGGACGCAGACGGCGGGTGACCAAGATCCCTGATGAAAGCAATGGGTAAAGGTGCANNTTGGTTGGCGGGAACGGCGGTGCTGGAGAGGGCGGCGGCCGATTTGAGGAAGCCGCGTCGATGCATCATGATCGTTCATTCTTTCATGGTGCGGCGAGGTGGGCGGCCAGAATTGCGAAGGGGCCGTTGGCCAGTCCCCTCGAACCGACGCAACTTGCCCCAGCGCTCTTGTTTCTTATATAGGGTGCAGCGGGCGGGAGAGAAATATAGGTAAGCCGTTTTTTTATTTGCTTTTTCAGGGTACCCATTATTGCTAGCGAAAGCAAACTGTCTACGGCTGTCTTTTCTGCGAAAGCGGCTAACAACCTCGGCGTGGGGACGATTAGATTCTTTAATGCATACCCGAACTGCCCTCTCGATCCTTTTGGCGTCATTCACGATCTGTTGCTGTGTTGATGCACAGGCACAAATACTGGCGACCCCGCAGGCGCAAATCCTGCAGACGGTGAATGAAAGCAATGTCGTGACGCTGGTGGGGAATGTGCATCCGGTGGTTGCGAGCGCGAGTGCTTCCACGGCGGCGGACCTGGGCACGGCCATGTCGCACATGGTGTTATCGCTGAAGGGGACAGCCGCGCAAGAAGCGGCGTTGGATGCGTTGATTACCGCGCAGAACGATCCGAAGTCGCCTTATTATCATCAATATCTGACGCCCCAGGCGTTCGCGACGCAGTTTGGTGCAGCGCCTGCTGACATCGCGAAAGTGAGCGCGTGGCTGGAAGGCCATGGCATGAAGGTGGAACAAGTGGCCACCGGGAATCGCGCGCTGGTTTTCAGCGGGACGGCCGCGCAAGTGAATGATGCTTTCCAAACGGAAATTCGCCAGTACAATGTAGCCGGTGTGAATCATCTGGCCAATGCAACGGAGCCGAAAATTCCGGCGGCGTTTGCGGCGGCGGTGGGAGGCGTGGTGAAGTTGCATGACTTCCGGCATTCATCGAATTTGTCGACGGCGAAAGGCTTGACCGCTGTGAAACTGGCAAGCGGGCAATGGACGAGCGGATCAAGCCACTATCTGACACCGGCTGATTACGGAGTGATCTACGACATTAATCCGCTGTACAGCGCGGGCATCAATGGGACGGGACAGGCGATTGCCGTTATTGCGCGAACGGATATTTACCTTTCAGATGTGCAGAATTTTCGGAGTACGTTTGGGTTGAAGGCAAACGATCCGCAATTCATTGTGACGAATAGCGACCCGGGTGTTCTGAACGGTGACAGTACGGAAACTACGTTGGACACGGAATGGGCGGGCGCGGTGGCGCCGAATGCTGCGATCAAGGTGATCATTTCCTCTTCGGGTACATCGGATGGGATCGATTTATCTTCTCTTTACGCGGTGAATAACAACGTGGCGCCGATCATCACGCTGAGTTATGGATCTTGCGAGGCGGGTATGGGTAGTTCGGAATTGAGTTTCTATAACTCGCTCTGGAAACAGGCGGCCACGCAAGGGCAGAGTGTGATGGTGTCATCGGGCGATAGCGGGGCGGCGGGATGCGATTACGGCAGTGTGGCGCAGTATGGACAGAACGTGAACGGCTTGTGCAGTTCTCCTTATTCGACTTGCGTGGGTGGGACGGAATTTGCAGACGCTTCGGACCCGTCTCTCTATTGGCTGCCGACGAACAGCACTGTTTATGGGTCAGCCATGAGCTACATTCCGGAAGGCGTGTGGAACGAGAGCGGGACGGTGAGCGGCGGTTCTGGTTTATGGGCGGGCGGCGGCGGTGCGAGTCTCACTTATACGAAGCCCACGTGGCAGACGGGCACTGGCGTTCCTGCAGATGGCAAGCGCGATGTGCCGGATGTGTCGCTAACGGCGGCCTCGCATGACGGTTACTTTATTGCGCTGCAAGGGTCTTTCTATACAGTGGGCGGGACGTCTGCCGCGGCTCCTTCGTTTGCGGGGATGGTGGCGCTGGTTAATCAAAAGATGAACGCGCGGCAAGGATTGTTGAACACCACGCTGTATCCGCTGGCCACCAAACAGGCAGCGGGCGGCGCGGCGGTGTTTCATGACATTGTAAACGGCAATAACTCAGTGCCGGGTGCGACGGGCTTTGCGGCGACGGCGGGTTATGATCGCGCATCGGGGTTGGGAACGGTGGATGCAAATCTGCTTGTGACCCATTGGGCCGATGGTGGGGCGAGTGCAGCGGCGGGTCTCTCGCTGAGTACTTCGGCTTCATCGGTAACTGTGCTGGTAGGTCAGACAGGACAGGCCACGATTACTTCTACTGGCGGCGGGACATTTAAATCGGCGGTTGCGTTGACGGTGAGCGGCGCGCCTGTGGGCTTGACTGCCACATTGGCGACGACCACGATTGCGTCGCCTGGTTCTGGCACGGATGTTTTTAAAATTGTCACGGCGACGAGTGTGACTCCAGGAACTTATAACTTGACGGTGACGGGAACAGGCGACGGTCAAACGGCGACCGTTAGCGTTGCGGTGGTGGTGCCTGCGCCAAGTTATACATTGGCGGCGAGTGCGGCGACGCTTTCGGTACAGCGCGGCAATTCGGGTTCGGTGACGGTCTCGATGAACGGGCAGAATGGCTTTAGTTCGGCGGTGGCGCTGACTGTGGCGGGGTTGCCGAGCGGTGTGACGGCGACATTTACTCCGGCGAGCATTAGCGGCACGACGCAAAGTGTTTTGAAATTGGCGGCGAGTTCCACGGCGGCGGCGAGCACGTCGGTACTTACGATTACGGGAACGAGCGGCACAATGAAACAGACGGCGGTTGTATCGCTGGTGGTGGTGGCTCCGTCGCTGACCCTCAGCGCGGGCGCGGCATCGGTCACGGTGCAAGCGTCTTCATCAGAATCTTTGATCATGACGATCACCGAGACGGCGCTCACTTCGTCGGTCGCGCTCTCGGTGAGCGGATTGCCAACCGGGATCACGGCGGCGTTCTCTCCGGCGACGCTGAGCGCGAGCGGGAGCAGCACCCTAAAATTCACGGCTGCCTCGACGGTGAGTGCAGGCACTTATAAGTTGACGGTTACCGCGGCGGGCGGTGGGCTTACTCAAACGGCCGCTGTTAGTTTGGTGGTGACACGGATTCCCACTTGTGTGCTGGCGAGTAGCCCAGCGAGTGTCACGTTAAAAGCTGGATTATCGGCCAGCGTGCAGTTATCGTGCGGTTCGCCGAGCGGAACTTTTAGTGCGCCGCTGACGGTGACGATGGCGGGTGCGCCGGCGGGTATGACGGCGCAACTGAGCGCTAACACCTTGACGCCGGGAGCCACGACGACTTTGAGCATTACCCCAGCGATATCGATGGCGAGCGGCACCTACAACCTCACTTATGGTGTGAGTGGCAGCGGGTTTACGGGAACGCTAGCGATACCGGTTACGGTGCAGGCGCAGAATATCTTGACGCTCACGGCGTCGACGATGCAATTGAATCTTAAGCCGGCCACCAGCGGGCAGGTTACGCTGACAACGGTGGCGTTGGGCAGCTTCAATAGTGCGATTGCCTTCACGGCGACTGCACCGAGCGGACTTACGGTTTCGTTGTCGAAGACGTCGCTAGCAGCACCGGGCAGTGGTGCGGTTGTGGCCACGATTGCGGCGGGCGCAAAGCTGGCTGCGGGGAACTATGTAGTGCAGCTAACGGCGATAGGCGGCAGTTGCAATGAGAGCGTATATCTGGCCGTGAATATATCGAACGGCCCGGATTTTTCGTTCACGGTGAATACTACGGCTGTGTCGATTGCGCAAGGTGGGACGGGCTCATTCATTACGTCGAGCGGTAACTACACGGGCGGGTTCAACGGTCAAATGACCGTCACGATTAATGGATTGCCATACGGCGCCAACTATAGTGTTACCGGTGCAAATGCCGCGAATAACTTGGTGAATATCACTTATGGCATAACGGCTGCAGCTTCCACTCCGCTGGGGACTTATCCGGTAACTATCACGGCGTCGGGTAGCGGCATCACTCATTCGGTGACGGTTCAGTTAACAGTGGTTAGTGCAACGAGCCAGGCTCACAAATAAATCTGTAATAAAAGATGCATAACTCACGCTGAGTGCAACATGAGTGTATGGGAACATACACTCATTGTTGCGAAAGTCCGGTAACTTGCCTAGTACCAGAACTAGTAGATCGATTGTTTCCTTTACAGTAGGTCCAAAGTAAACGTATACTCCTATCCGATCGGAGACATACGTGAAGAAGTCCTTCATACTGGAAGGTGTTGTAGTCGCTCTACTTACAGGATCCGTTTGGCACGCGCAGGCAGCGGCTACAGTGAGTTTGGCTGACTGGTGCGTGAATGTGAACGGGAATGTTGCCGCAGCCTGTAACGGTGCCGGTTCAGGTGGAAGCGGCGTCTCGCTGGCCGGCTTTGATTCCACGCTGGAGCCTGGCTCGAACTCACTTGGCAGTGTCACTGTCACGCTGGGCGCCGGAAATAATCAATTCGTCGCGTTCTATGCGGACTATGACGTAGATTTTGCCAAGTATGGTTCGTTTGCGGATTACGCTACCTTGAATGGCGTGTTGCCCGCCGGTGGAAGCTATGAGATAGACGATCCTAACACGAGCAACATCTTCAGTGACTTCACTAACAATGCGTTGAACAACTTGAATAATGTGGGCACGCCTTCGATACCGCCTGGCATTTGCTGCGACGTATCTTTCGCGATCGGGGTGAGCGGGCTCAATGTGCCGGGTGGGGGCGAGACGATTACGTTTAATGTAACGAACACAGCGCCTGCAACCGGGTTCTATATTCAGCAGACGAATGAGTTCACAAACGATTCGATCTATTTGCAGGAATTTGTGGGCAACGTTCCGCAGACCACGTCGCCGGAACCGCCAACATACGTTCTAGGTCTGGCTTTGTTGGGACTTGGGGCGGGCTTGCGAGGGTGGCGCGGCCGTTGAGGGTTGGTTTGGAGAGAAGCGGAGGTTTTCTGAAATGACAAAGAATTCGATTCGATGGAATGTGTGCGCGGCTTTTGGCGCATCGTTAATGCTGCAGACGCTCTTGCAGGCGCAGACTCCGATAGCGAACACTGTGCCGTTTCTGTCTTCGCAGCCAACGGTGCCGCATACCAGTTGGAGCGGTAATGCCGTGACACTCAAAGGCACGCTTACCAGTTCCGCATTTGGTACGCACACGTTCACCTATGATTGGAACCCGGGTGATGGGTCGAAGCATTGCACGGGCACGGTGACGAATCAATACGACATTGAGTGCGCGGTTACGTATACGGGCGCGGTGGGTTCGCTCTATATTGCGGTGTTGACGATTACCGACACGACGAATAGCCAGGTGAGTCCGGTTTCGAATTGTCCGCCGGGATCGTTCACGGCGGGCGCCTGCTATTACACTTCGCTGTATGCACCGCCGCCGAATTTGCCGATTGAGGTGAACAACGCGATCGATCGGGGGCTTTGGTACTTGCACACGAACATGGCGCGCTTTGTGACTACTGGCGGTGCGCAAGCGGGCAATTGGCCGACCGGCAATGTGGCGTGGACGGGAGCGGGGGATACAGGCGTGAACGCTTTGGAATGCAGCGCGTTTCAAAACAGCGGGTTTCTGCAGACAGACAACCCGGCCAACCCTTACACCGATGATGTGCGGCTCTGTATCAACGGCATTTTCGATCAGCTTACGACGATACCGATTGCCAAGGTGGTGAATGGCACGTTCGGCAACTTTAATCCGGATTCCAACGCAAATGGGATTGGGGTGGAGCACAACGGCGGCGATACCAATTATGAGACCGGCATGATGCTGGACGCGATTGTGGGAACGCAAACGCCTAATAGTGTTATCACGCCAGGGACGGCGTTGGCGACTAAGATAGCCGGATTGAAGATAAACGGAAGTGGACCGAGTGGAGCTTACACATACAAAGATGCGGTGTTTGACATGGTGGACAGCTACGTATATTGCCAAGCGCCGAACACGGGTGGCTGGCACTACACGTGCCAAGAAACTACTGGTGATAATTCAGTGAGTCAGTGGGCCGCAACCGGCATTATCCCCGCACTTCGAACTATTGGCTTTGCTGCAACGGTTGATCCGGAGCTGCATAAAGCCGATGCAAGTTGGCTGGACGAATCGTTTACGCAAGCCGGCAAAAATAATGGGTATTTTGGCTATACCAGCAACAGTCCGGTGTGGGGGCCCTATGCGGATACGCCGTCTGGAATGGTGCAATTGGCGCTGAACGGACTGGGCCGCGGAACCACTTCGCCCAGTGGCAAGAATCTGTGGGACAGCGCCGAGACCTATCTGCGCGACAATTTCGGCAATGCGCAAAGTGCCGGCGCTGCTAATTCGCTGAAGGATTACTACTACGGCATGTTTTCGTTCACGAAAGCGATGATCTTTCACGATAACTCGGGCACCGGCTTAGGCAGTTCGCCGATCACTTTTCTACAATCACTCGATGATCCTAATACTTGTCTATCTCCCGGCGTGCCGGTTCATTCCCCAGGCACGGGGTCGAGCCCTTGCTATCCGTCGATTGATTGGTATGCGGCACAAACTACGGCTTATGGCGGGACAGACGCGACAAATGGAGTGGCGCGCACCATTCTTGGAAACCAGTTGGCAGATGGTTCGTGGTTCGGCCAGAATTATAACGATGCCCAGAATTATTTCCAGACTGGCATTGCAATTACAATGTTAAACCAGACGATCGTTATTGCCAAGCCGGTTGCGTGCTTTACACCGACTCCATCGCGCGTTGCGTCGGGCGGAACCGTACTGTTAGATGGACGTTGTTCAGTGGATCAAGCTTCGGGTTTCCAATTAGTTAGCTGGCAATGGGACGTGAGCGGAACGGGTGGGCAAAACTTTACCATCGGGCCCGGCAGTCCGCAATGTCTGGACGCCAGTTGTTCCGAGATCTCCTACCCATTCAAACTACCGGCTGGCCAGAAGCCTCCTTACAATTACCCGGTTACCTTACTCGTCACCGACAACCAGACGTCGGCGAAAACAGGCACCGTTGTCGGCAACGTGGTGATCGCGGCTCCGCCGAATCCGCCTACCGCAAATGCCGGTGGACCCTATAACTTCTGTCCGAACACTACGGCGGCTGGTGCACTGATCTACATGCCATTTTTGTTAGATGGCTCGAAGTCAATCAACCCTGATCAAGGCACTACCGATGGAACGCCAGGTGCACCCCCGAGCACCATCACCGCGTTCGATTGGGATTACGCCTGCGCCGGGACTTATAATTCGGCTCATGGCTCGCAAGTGGATGCGACCGCCGCTTTCGACGTGCCAGCGGACTTTGGAACAAATTTCAACATCTGTTTGCGCGTGACGAACAACGATAACCTGGCGTTTCCGACGGCGGGCTTGACGGCTGGTCTGACCAGTCTTACGTCCGCGCAAGTTTCGATTCACAAACCCACCGACGAAGTTTGTACGCACTGCGTGCAGTCGCTGGGTGGGAGAGCGAAAGCGCCAACGCCGGGAACCACAGGCAGTATTCAACTGTATTGGATAGATACCAATACTTCGACGGCCTTTACGATTGACCACTATAATGTTTACCGGAGCACAAGCCCGAGCTTCAATCCGTTCAGCCAGATTGCCGGAGCAAATTCGAGTCCCTTTGTGCCGGCTGTAGCGGCGGTGCCAGCGCCGGGCGGGGGAACCTTGTTCTTCCTAGACGCAAATGTTGTGGGTGGGACCACTTACTATTATCGCGTTGCTCCGGCCACCGCGAATGATACAGAAACTTGTCAGGGTAATGTGACCATTGCGGTAGCGCTTTCGACAGGCCGCTGATACCAAGGGAGAGTCAGGAGAAACACCGATGAAAAAATTGGCGATGATGGCGATTCTATTCGCGGCTTCCATGGCGGCTAGCGATGTCTCTGGCATCTGGGACGGATCGGGCGGCATTGAGAGCGCGAAATATGGAATGGTGCCGCTGACCGCGCAGTTGACGCTGATACAAAGTGGATCTTCGGTAACCGGCACCTACAGACGCGGGAACGGCAAACCGGGGCCCATCACTTCCGGCGCGGCGAATGGCGGACAGATTACGTTCGTTATTAGTTCGGATGGCAGCACGGCGACGCTGACACAGAACAGCAATGGTCAGCTTCAGGGAAAAATTACATCGAGCACGGGCGATGTGTTCGATGTAGTGTTCACGAAGGAGTAACACAACAACCGCACGTGGGCTGGTGCGAAGCCGCCGCATGCATACTGAAGTTATGCGTATCGGCATCACTTGCTATCCCACGTATGGCGGCAGCGGCATAGTTGCGACTGAGCTGGGCATGGAACTCGCGCTGCGAGGGCACGAAGTTCACTTTATTAGTTACGCCAACCCGATTCGCCTTGATCCGGATACGCCCAACATCTTTTATCACGAAGTGGAGGTTTCGAACTATCCTCTGTTCGTGTATCCGCCGTATTCACTTGCGCTGGCGTCGCGCATGTATGAAGTCGCGGAGCGGCAGAAGCTGGATTTGCTGCATGTGCACTACGCGATTCCGCACTCCATTTCCGCGCTGCTGGCACAGCAGATGACTACGAATCGTTTTCTGCCGTTTATTACAACGCTGCATGGCACGGACATTACGCTGGTTGGCACCGACCGTTCATACTTTCCGATCACCAAGTTTTCGATTGAGCGATCGAACGGCGTTACGACGATTAGCGAATTCATGCGCAAGCGCACAGAAGACTTCTTCGGCATCACTCAGCCGATTGAAGTGATTCACAACTTTGTAAATTGCGACCTCTATCATCCGGACCTGGAGGCGCGCGCCAAGGGGAGAAAGCGCATTCTGCACATTTCGAACTTCCGCCCAGTGAAGCGAGTGAACGATTGTGTGTACGCGTTTGCCAAAGTGCGCAAAGAAGTGGATGCGGAGCTGGTGATGGCGGGCGATGGGCCGGACCGCGGTCCGGCGGAACAACTGGCGCGCGATTTGGGCGTAGCGGAGCACGTGCGCTTTCTAGGTAAGCAAGACCATATGGAGCGACTGATTCCGCGCATGCACGCGCTTCATTTGCCGAGTGAGACGGAGGCGTTTGGACTGGCCGCGTTGGAGGCGATGGCCTGCGGCGTACCCCCGGTGGCAACTCTGACCGGCGGCGTGCCTGACTTGATCACGCAGGGCGAAGATGGCTACATGGAGCCGGTGGGTGATACGGAAGCGCAGGCGGCGCGCCTGATCGCTCT
>PMQB01000176.1:33320-51361 GCA_003169195.1 Bryobacterales bacterium | reverse complement strand
AAGTATCTAAACTGGGATATGTATTGGCATAAAGCATGAGTATTGTCGTCGCGGGTGTTGACTTCGGAACGCTAAGTGTCCGTGTATCTCTTTTCGATAACGAGAAAGGGCGCTTAGGGTCGGGCGTGGCGGAATATCCGCTGCATCGCAAACGCGAGGATCCAGACCATGCGACGCAGAGCCACGCGGATCACATGTCGGCGCTAGTAGAGGCGATGCATAAGGCACTATCGGAAGCGGGTGTGCCGGGCAAAGCGGTGAAATCGATTGCGCTGGATACGACGGGGTCGAGTGTGATTCCGGTAGGCGAAGATTTGTTGCCGCTGGATGATTACTACTTATGGTGCGACCACCGGGCTTGGCACGAGGCGCAGGAAATTACTGAGAAGGCGCACGAATCGGGGTTGCTGGCGATCAAGTGGTGCGGCGGTGCGTATTCTTCGGAGTGGGGTTTTTCGAAACTGCTGCACTGGCTGCGGCATAACCCGGATAAGCGCGATCAGTTTGTGACGGCATTTGAGCACTGCGATTACGTGGTGACGGTGTTGTGCGGGATTCATACCATTGCGAATGCGCCGCGTAGTATTTGCGCGATGGGGCATAAGTGGATGTGGAATGAGTCGCTGGGCGGTTTGCCGCCGGAAGGGTTCCTCATTAAAGTTGATCCGCTACTGAAAGGGATGCGGACGAAACTTGGAGGGAGATACCGGACCTCTAACTCGATTGCGGGGACGTTGTGCGATGAATGGGCGACGAAGCTGGGGCTAAGTCCGGGGATTCCGATTCCGGTAGGTGCGTTTGATGCGCACTGGGATGCGATTGGCGCTGGCGTGAAACTCGGAGACGTGGTTAATGTGATTGGCACATCCACTTGCATGATTGGGTTGAGTGACAAAGTGAGTCTAGTGCCTGGAGTGTGTGGGGTGGTGCCGGGTTCGGTCGATCCGCAGATGACTGGGATTGAGGCGGGGCTTTCGGCGGTGGGAGATATCTTTGAGGCGATTGCGCGCAGGGCAGGGACGAACGCGGGGTCGCTGTCGCGCGAAATTGAACAGTACCGGCCGGGACAAACGGGCTTGATGCGGATGACTTGGGATAACGGCGACCGTACGGTTTTAGTTAATCCTGAGTTAGGCGGAGTTACGCTTGGGTGGAATTTGACAAGCACGCCGCAAGATGAGTTATTCGCGGCAATTGAGGGTACGGCGTTTCATACGCGCATCATCCTGAACCGGATGGCGGAGCATGGGACGGTGATTGAGCGGATTATTAATGGCGGCGGAATTCCGCAGAAGAACGATCAACTGAATCAGATTTACGCGAACGTGTTGAACAAACCGATATTGGTGCCGCAAGGGGATGTGACCAGTTTGGGGTCGGCGATTTTTGCGTTTTTGGCGGCGAGGGGGTTTGCGACGATTGACCAGGCACAGGCGGCACTGTGTCCGAAGCATCGAGTGTTCAAGCCAGAGCCGGCGGCGGTGGCGATTTACGAAGAGATGTTCCGGATGTATAAGCGCTTGTATTTTGGCTTAGGTGAGAAGAAGAGTGCGCCGGTGGCGATTGGCGATGTGCTGCCGGGGTTGCGACGGATTGCAGCGCAGGTAAGAGTGGCGAAATGGACCTAAAAGCGCTGCGCGAGGAAGTGCTGGAGGCAAATCTGGCGCTGGTGCGGCGCGGGTTGGTGATTTTCACGTTTGGCAATGCGAGCGGGCATGATGCCGAGAGTGGGCGCGTGGTGATTAAGCCCAGTGGGGTGCCGTATGAGAAGCTAACGCCTGCGGATTTGGTAATGACTGACCTAGAGGGGAACTTGCTGCGGGGGAGCACGCTGCGGCCTTCGTCGGATTTGCCGACGCACTTGGCGTTGTATAAAGCGTTTCCGGGAGTGAATGGCGTGGTGCATACGCATTCGCGCTATGCGACATCGTGGGCGCAGGCGGGTGTGGAGATTCCTTGTTTGGGAACGACGCACGCGGATTACTTTCAAGGACCGATTCCGGTGACGTCTCCGATGGAAGCGGATGAGATTCGGAGTGACTATGAATGGAATACGGGGCAGGTGATTATCAAGCGCTTTGCCGGGCTTGATCCGTTGAAGACAACGGCCGTGTTGGTGAATGGACACGCGCCGTTTTGCTGGGGAGCGACGGTGACGGACGCGGCCCATACGGCGGAGATTCTGGAAGAGTTGGCGTACATGGCGTTTCTAACGGTTACGATAAAAGCAGATGTGGCGGGCTTGCCGGAGGTGCTGCGGGATAAGCATTTCTTACGCAAGCATGGGCCCAGTGCTTACTATGGTCAAAATACTCCCATCAAAAGCTGAGATGGCGCAAGCGGCGGCGCGGCATGCAGGCGAATCGCTGCGGGCGCTGCTGGCAAAGAAAGAACGTGTTCGATTGTTGGCGGCTACCGGTGCGTCGCAATTTGAATTCCTGCAATGCTTAGGCGTAGAGCAGGGGATTGACTGGGTGCGGGTGGAGTTATTCCACCTAGACGAGTATGTGGGTTTGCCAGTGACTCACCCTGCGAGTTTCGCGAAGTACATTATGGAGCGAATCATTCAGCCGTTTGGGATTGTGAAATACCATCTGCTGGATGGGACGCGCGATCCGCAGCAAATTGCTTCGGAGGTGGGGAAGGCGATCTCGGAGACGCAGGTGGATTTGGCGTTTTGTGGGATTGGGGAGAATGGACATCTGGCCTTTAACGATCCGCCGGCAGATTTTGAAACCGATGTGCCGTATCTGGTCGTCAGTCTGGATGAAGCTTGCCGGAGACAGCAAGTGGGTGAGGGATGGTTCGCGACGTTGGAGAAAGTGCCGCGGCGGGCGTTGAGCATTAGCATACGGCAGCTGATGAAGGCGAACGAGATTATTTGTGTGGTGCCTGACGAGCGGAAGGCGAAGGCAGTGGAGATGTGTTTGCATGGGCCGGTTGGGCCAGAGGCGCCGGCGTCTATCTTGAGGGTGCATCCGAATGCGACAATTTATCTCGATCCCGCATCGGCGCGGGGTGTGGTTGGCGATGGCGTTGTTGGTGGGACTAGCGCCGGGGCGGCCGGATAGTCTTTCTGCGGACGACATACTGAAGCGGTATATCGAAGCTAATAAGACAAACCGGCTGAAAGCGCGGCAATATACGCTGACGAACAAAGAGACGCACATCTTTTTCGATGGAAGGGGCGAAGAGAAAAGCCGCAGTTCGAAGACGTTTGATGTGATTTTTCTTGAGGGCTACACTTACAAGAAGTTGATTGCGCGCGATGATATGCCTCTTTCGCCTGCTGAGGCGGCGAAGGTTGAGAAAGAGATGCAGAAGACGGCGGAGGAGCGACGTGCGGAGCGAACGCGGCAGCCGATTACTTCGAGGAGCATTTCGATGGCAACGGACGAGGACTTGCTTAAGCTGTTTAAGTGCAAGGTTGCGGGGGAGGAGCAGATTGGGCAGAGCAAGGCTTGGGTGATTCAGTGTGATCCGCAGGCGGGGCGCGTGGCGGAGAATGCGCGGGAAAAAGAGAAACTCACGATGAGCCGCCGGCTTTGGATTGAAGAAATGCAGTATGCGGTGGTGAAGTTTGTGGATATTGCGTTAGAGGGAAATCCAGTGGAACTGCCGGGTTCGACGACTACAGCGCAATTTTCGCTGATTAACAATGATGCGTGGATGCAGACGTCTTTGGTGATTGACGGACATTTGCATTTTGCGAAGTTCATCAAGCCGAAAGTGCGGACGGAGTATGTGAATTCGAATTTTAAGAAGTTCGATGTGCAGTCGACGGTGACACCTTAATGGCGCCGCTAGAACAAAACCCGGGAAAAGAACCGTCCTTTTAGTCACGGCTCGGATCGGGGTCGGTAAAATTGAATCACGATGAAAGAGATCGCGCAGATCCTGGACCTTTGGGCGAGTGTATCGGCGGCGGGTGAAGAAGCAGTGCTGGCGACGGTGGTGAAGACGCAGGGATCGTCTTACCGGTTGCCGGGCGCGCGGTTGCTGCTGACAAAGCATGGACGGCGGGTGGGTGCGATTAGCGGCGGGTGTTTAGAAGATGATGTGGTGAAGAAGGCTTGGTGGCTGACGGAAAAGGGTCCGGTCATCAAGCGCTATGACACTACTCCGGACAATGAGATTTCCANNTGGCGCACGTTCTTAAGCCTGATGCGGAAGTGGGGCGGCGGCTTTATCAACCGAGCGAATTCCAGGTAGAGGGGCGCGAAGTGTTTGTGGAAACGCTGACTCCGGCAGTACGTCTACTGATTTTTGGGGCCGGTGATGATGCAGTTCCGTTGACGGACACGGCACATTATTTGGGATGGGAAGTTTTCGTTTACGATGGCCGGTCCCATTATGCGCGGCGTGAGAAGTTTCCGCATGCGGACGACGTGATTGTGCGGATAGCGGGTGCGCCTGCGCCGCCGGTGGATGATTGGACGGTGGCAGTGTTGATGTCGCACAGCTATAGCCAGGATTTAGAAGCGTTGCAGCAACTGGCGCATTTGCCGTTGCCATATCTGGGTATTTTGGGGCCGAGCAAACGCACCACGCAGTTGCTGAGCGATGCGGGTTTGGAACGGGAACGAATGGCCGCTAAGCTTCATGCGCCGATGGGGTTGGATATTGGCGCGGACGGGCCGGAGCAGGTGGCGTTGGCAGTGATTGCGCAGATTCAGGCGAGTCTGAATGGCCGGGAAGGCGGGCCACTCAGTGTTCGCGATGGATCGATTCATGCGCGTGAAGGGGATGCGGCCACGGACTGGACGCGATCAATTGTTTGTGCCTAGATTCCGACTCATGATGTTCAAATCAGTTATCACGTTATTCATTCTTGGTTCCTGCTTGCAGGCGCAAACTGGGAAGGCTCCGCCGAACAAAGCGAAAGATCTTATTGATCAGACGGTAAAGGCGTTGGGCGGCGACCGGTTCTTAAACATGCATACGCGGCGCACGAATGCGCGCATTTATGGTTTTTTTCACTACCAGATGAGCGGCTACGATATCGCGAACATTTACACGCAATATTTGGACGATAAATCGTTGAAGGGTCTGCAGATTAAGGAACGACAGGTTCTTGGCAAGCATCAGGATTATTCGTATCTGTATCTGAATGACCAGGGGTTTGATATTACGTTTCGCGGGGCGCGTCCGCTGGAAGATGAGCGTTGGGATCGTTATGCCCGGACCACCAGCAACGACATTTTGTACTGGCTGCGCTATCGATATGACGAGCCGGGCATGCAGTATGACTACATCGGCAACCAGGTGCTGATCACGAACCACGTGGAGGTTGTGGATATCACGGATGCGAACGACAATACGGTGCGCGTTTATTTGGACTACAACACGAAGCTGCCGGTGCGGCAGAGTTTTAAGTGGCTTGATCCGCAAACCAAAGAGCACAATGACGAGGTGACGGATTTCGACAAATGGCGCGATGCGGGTGACGGGGTGATGTGGCCGTTCACGATTGAGCGCGAGCGGAATGGGTATAAGATTTTCCAAATCTTCGCCAACAAAGTGGAGATTAATGGAGAATTGCCCGCTAATATTTTTGATCTGCCGAAGGGGGCGCAGATCTTAAAGAAGGTGAACTGATATACTTTGAACTCAAGTAGTTAGCGCATTGGCGCCATGGATCTCGATCAGCTTCACACTTTCCTTGAGATTGTGCGTCTCAAGAGTTTTTCGAAAGCGGCTCAGACCTGTTACCGTACGCAGCCAGCCATCAGCGCCCAAGTGCGTCAACTGGAGCTAGAGTTGAACACGACGCTGTTTGAGCGGTACGGGACGCGGATCTCACTCACAGTCGCCGGACGAATACTCGCTGAGCATGCGGAGCAGATCCTCGCCTTGCGGCGTCGGGCGCAGGACGCCATCAATGAGTTGGAGAAAGTGCCGCGCGGCGAATTAGTGATTGCGGCGAACGAAGCGACCTGCATCTACGTTCTGCCGGGCGTATTTGCCGAGTTCAAAAAACAGTTTCCCAACGTACAGCTTTTGGTAGACCGTTCCTATGGCACGCGCGTGGTGCAGGCGGTGCTGGACAATCTGGCGGATTTTGGCATTACGCAGTTGCCCGTGCAAGAGAAGAAGCTGCAAGTGGTGAAGATTCACTCAGACGAGATAAAGTTGCTGGTGCCGCCGGGCCACCGTTTGGCGGGGCAAGGGCGGGTGATGCCCGCGGACTTGTTAGGAGAACAGCTTTTGCTGCCGAAAACGGGGACGACACGGGCGCGGTTGAACTCTTGGCTGGACTCAGTTCATGACGAACTAAATGTTTCTATGGAACTAGATTCCACAGAAATGATCAAACGATTCGTGATGGCGAATTTGGGTTTGTCGTTCTTGGCGGCGTCGCACTGCCAGGAAGAGGAAGCGGGGGGTAAGCTGTTTTGCGTACCGCTGGGACCCGAGCCGATGATCCGGCGGGTGGGGTTGATTTATCGGAAAGATAAGTCACTGTCTAAGGCCGCTCTTGGGTTTATTCAGGTGACCTTAGACCACGCTGGAAATGAAGTTGGTATATTTCAATCACTGAGGCTTCGTGCCTCTGGAACATAGAACGAAAACTGACGAATATCTCCGATGAGGCTATGGCACAGTTAACGGCGCGGACATCAACAATATTTATAGCGACGAGCGATGACACGCGGGTGTATCGTTCAGTGGAGGATGTGCCGCTGCCATTGCGCCAGAAACTCCTGGAATGTACGCGGGGGATGAACTCGGCGACGATTCTGATTGCTGATAAGCAGGGCAGGGAAGAACTGGTACGGGCGCTGCAAGGGCGGCCGAGCGAAGTGCAATGCCGGCTGGTGGAGAATATTCGGGGACGGCAGCCCGAAAAGCAGGCGGCGTCTGCGGTGGAGAAACCGGCGGTGGTTTGGCAAACGGGGCGGTTCTGGATCGAGATGTTGCTGCCGGTGGCTGCAGCGGCGTCGCTTTGGGCGTTTTTCCAATCGCGTTTTTTTAGTTGAAAAAGCTGTAGAATTTGGCGGGTGAAGTCGATATGTTTTCTGTGACGACTTCATTTGGCGACCATCCCCACTCAGCACTTTTAAAGATTCCCACTGGTGAACCGAACGGTTCGAAGCATGAGATTCCATGCACGTTCGAAGGCATGGACGGAAAGACCCTAAAGCTGGAAGCGCCAGAGCGCATTAGCATTTCTGCGCCTGTCAGTGTGGAATATAGCGATGCTATGTTCCTGGGCGAAGTGATTGGCTGTCAGCGCGGCGCGGGCGGCGTATGGGAGCTGAACATCAAGGTGGATCAGATTTTGACGGGCTTGCAGAGTTTATGCACGCTGCGGGCGCAGTTGCTGGGAGAAGGAGTGCCGGTGACGGCGCGCGGATTTATCCCGGTAGGCGGGGCAAATCTGAATTAGGATTGTTTTCGGGGCGTTAACATACTCGCGTGCATTGCGGCCGTCGGCCGATCGTGATAACCTATTCCGAGATAAAGGAGGAGGTATCAATGGACGAAGAAAAGGGCATCCTGCCTATTTCGGAAAGTCTCTACAACGATATTGACGAAGAGAATCAAAAACTCTGGCAACCGGTGGTAGACGCTGTAACAGCTCAGCCCGCCGCGCCGGCGAGTTACATCCCAAAAGGGTTCACATTAATGACTGAGGGCCCGTTCAAGGGTTTCGCTCGGCCTTCATCTCAACACGATTTCCTGCAAACGGGCTTGAGCCAGTAGCCAGTGAAGTTGCTGTTTCCCGAGGCAGGTGTTTGCTTCGAGCGAAGGGTAGGCTGTGATGTCATGGATCCTCGGTTAGTTTTTGGTGAGCTATTCGACGAAATGCCTGATGACGTAGCGATACGCCCTTCTGAAAATTGTCTTTATTTTTCATTTTCGACAAAAGATGAAGAGGCTTACCGGGGCTGCATTAAAGTTCCTGCTCGTTTGCCATCAAGTGGGATGGTTAGCATTTTCTACAGGCACAAAGAAGATGCGAATCGGGCCCATGTGGGCAAGTTGGGTCCTAACGAGGGAGTGAGCCTGCAACGGGTCACCCCTCTCAGTTATGTAGCAACAGTGAACCAGAAGAGTGTCGAGTTTCACTTTCAAGAACTGCGGCTGAGCAAACCGACAAGATGCAAGCTTAGAGTTTCAGAACTTTTTGTTGCGCCGTGTTTCGATGAGTCGGGGATTTACTTCAGCCTTCTCTTTGATACCGACACGAACTGTTTCTTGTGGATCGTGAACGACGATTATCCGACACATGACGAGTTCACCGAGATTTTCCCTAACATAGAAATTGGCTGTCGATCTAGATTTGTCGTGTTGAACGACAGGCGGAATTCCCGGCGCGTGTTAGTTGGAGTATCGAAGGCGGAGGTGAAGACGAATTCATACTATGATGGTCCGTTCGATCAACTGCCCGATAACTACATCGAAACGGGGGACGTTGAGATTCAGAAGTTTATTCATCTGAATAACCCTGATCGGATTGGCATGGTTGACTGCTTCGGGTTTTTTAAGATGCTGATAGCTAGCCGAGTCGCGATTATCCCTTACTACATCTATGACGATTTTGCTATTTTTGATAAGCTTAGCGATGCTTATCGGAACGAAAGTGAAAGTCTATTTTTCTCGCAGTTCTTAAAGGGCGTGAATAGGTTCTAGCTAATCAGGTTCAGATTTGCTTGAGCGGCTGAGAGGAACCTGTCTGTAGATCGGAAATCGTTATCGAAAAGTGTTTTGCCAGTGGCCTGGAACGGGTGGTAATAAATCTTTGGGCCGGTTAATCGGAGATGGGAAAATTGATCCTGCTGGAGCCGGCACCACTCGTCAACGGTGACAGGCTGTCGGAAGAGAGAGGGATCGATCACATAGTAGGCAGATTGCCCGGTTGCATCCGACGAACATTTAAGAACTGGCGCTACATGAAATAGCCACTTGACGTATCCGGAAGGGACAAGGGGTGTCTGTACCTGTAAGGTCGATTCTTCCCTAGCGGCTCCGGTGCCGAAGTTCCATACTTTGCAGGGTTTGAGACCCTGCGTAAGCATAATTCGGCACATCTGGTGAGCTCTTGCGGTACAACACGCGGTGACGTAGCGGAAGGGAATTCCGCTGAAGTCGCTTATCGTTTGGAAGACTTTTTGAATCGATTCAAACGAGACCTCGCTGATCTGGCGAACTTCCTGGGACATGCGGGGCTTGGGATAGCTGTCCGCTAGATAGGCATCTGTGTCCAGATCCGGTTGGACGGTCAGAATCTCCATGTCGAATGGATGGACAGCGACCAACAGCTGCCTGCGGGATTGGAGGAGACTGACAATGTTTCGCCAATTCGGGTTGGATTTACTTACGAAGAAGAGGGCCGGTGATCCAACGAAGTTCACTTTGATGCGGTCGGAATGTTGATCGCCGATAATGCGTTTGCCGCGCGGGAGAGGGACAAGCAATAACTCAACGTTGAGAGTGGCGGGGTCGGCTCCAACGTAAATGGGCAAACTTACGTTTTTCGTTTTCAAAATACTTTGTTGCTCCGAGAGGAAGGCGCTCCATTTTTGGAAGCTACGGTGGCTGCGCTTCAATATGAATTTCTGAGTATGGCCCTCGATGGAAAGAGGCGCCTGTCCCTTGTCTTGCGCGGTGCGAAGAGCCTCGTCTATGTTCGGAAGGTCGACGATCTTGCCGATAACTGATTCTAAGTGTGCCATTTTTACCTATAAGTGATCGATTGCCGCAACTGCGACGTGTTTTTCACTGGCGAGATTGGTGAAATATAGCCAGTCTGCTGTCTTGTTGACACCGATGCTGTCGTAAACGTTGAATGTAGGGCTGGAGAAGAGAACGTGCGATTCGTGGCTTTGGACGTCTACAATGCTGAGGGAACCGTGCAAGCGGTAAACGATGGCGGCGCATTGATCGGCCCAGTTCGGAGCCTCTCCGCCGTCTGCGGTGATTTGCGAGATGGTGCCGGTGGTCACGTTTTGCACAGCAATGCCGATCGTTTCTCCGTCGCTCCTATGCAAGGAGCCGGTCAAGGAATCGCCGCAGGGAGACCAGTGCTTTGCTAGAAAAAAGGCGCCGTTGCCAGCAGCGGGTAGCGTGACGATCGCAGCTTGGGATTGGGCTGAGGCCGGCTGGGAGAGATCAACAATGCGCACCGGCCCTCCCTGCTCAGAGTAGGCAAGGCGCTGGCCGTCGGACGACCAGACCGGGTTTACCGCTCCAGGGGCGGTCCGTTGATGTGTTAGCTGCCTGACATGAGAGCCATCTGCGTCCATGAGCCAGATCTCCCAAGTGCCGCTCCGCTGGGATTGGAATGCGATGCTCTTTCCATCCGGCGACCAACGGGGCACCCGATCATTCCAATTTGTGTTTGTTAGCTGGCTCATATCACCTTTAGACAAGTCGGCAGCGAACACGTGCTCCACGCCGCGATGCGAATGGAAAGCAACCATCGAACCGGTTGCCGCAGGATTAATTCCTGCAAAAAGCAAACCTTGAGAACTGATGCTTAGCGGCTGAGGACTTCCAATCTTGCGTCTGCCTTCAAGGCGGATTCGGAAAAGCGAAGTGCGGGACAAATCGCGTGTGTAAGCAAGTCTGTTTGTTTTGCGGGCGATACTTATGTGGCTTATGTAATCATCAGGGACCGTAACAGGCATGGCTGAACCCTTTGTTTTGCCTGAGACCTGATCTATCTTAATTCGCCAAAGATTCATGCTGTGATCTCGATCGCTGCAAAAGTAAAGATATCTTCCGTCTTCGGACCATTCGGGACTCCAATCTACAGCCACAGTATTTTCGACCGGCTCAGGTGAACCGCCGCCGACCGAAATGGTCTGGAGAGTTCTGCGTCCGCTCTTGACGGAGACGAAAACAATTCGTGAACCAAGGGGAGACCATTTGGGTTGTCTCGCATCACCGGCGTAGAGTTTCCGGAAATTACCAGTTGTCGTTGAGAGCCAAAGCGCGCTTCGCTGGGTAACGGTTCTCTGAGGATCATCCATCGCCTCGTCGACAAAAGCTAAGCTTGTTGAATCTGGCGACCAACATGGTTGATGACCGAACGGCGCAACTCGTCTAATTGCGTTGTCTTTCAAATCGCGTATGAAAATGCCCTCTCCATTAATTTCGCCGCGTGAAGTGAACGCCAACAGTCGACCATTTGGGGACAAGGCCGGTTCAAACTCTTCCGCGTCTTTGGCTGTAGTAATGAGCACTGGATTCCGAGTTCCCACGTCTTGCTTAAACAGCTTCCATTTGCCTTCAATTCGGTCAGAAGCAAAGACAACGTAGGAGCCATCAGGTGCGATAGACGGTGTCGTTTCTTGAGTCGTGGTATCGGTACTCCATACTTTGCTTACTTTAGGGAGACTTTCCGGCTCAGGGAACATTGCCTTCAAAAATGCAAAAACAAAAAGCAAAATTGCGAGCAACCCAGCGCAGGCCAACCCGACCGTGCTGATTCGTTTATGCCGCCGTGCGTCTAAAGGCGCAGACTGAGCGCGTCTACAAACCAACAAGTCGCCGCGGAGAAGTTCAACGTTCTGATACCGAAGTGCGGGATCCTTGAGCAGTGTTCTCAGAATGATGCGCTCGACTTCGGGTGTTGTTTCTGGTCTGACTTGTTTGGGAGACGGGCAATTGGCAGTTCGAATAGAATTTATAATTGCACTGGCGGTTGAACCGTTGAAAGGTCGCACTCCCGTCAACATTTCGTAGAAGACGATTCCGAGAGAGAAGATGTCGGACCGCGCATCGATAGCCAGTCCGAGGCTCTGTTCCGGGGACATGTAGGGAATGGTGCCGCCTACCGGTCCGCCCTGAACCGAATCAACTTGGGGTGAAAGAGCGGGATGTGTTGTCGGTTGCAACGTCGGAATGGTTTTGTAAGCCACGCCAAAATCAAGAATCTTTGTTCTGCGCGGATTCTCGGTTACAAAAATGTTCGACGGCTTTAGATCTCCATGGACAATCCCCCTCTTGTGCGCAGCCGCCAAGCCTTCACATGTTTGGATGGCCAAGTCGAGAAAGTCATCAATCTCTAGTTTGTTCCGTCGAAGCTCTTGATCCATCGATCGCCCCTGGAGCAATTCCAAAACTAAGAAAGGGCGGTTGTTGAACTCGCCAAATCCGTGAATTGTACATATGCCTGGATGATCTACCGCAGCGATCGCTCGGGCTTCGTTTAGAAGATGTTCATATTGCTTTTGGTCTGAATGCGTGAGGAGAAACTTGATTGCGACGTCACGATTCAGCACGAGGTCGAAAGCACGGTACACTTCGCCCATTCCTCCAGAGCCGACCAATTCTTTCACTTCATAGTGATCAACCTTAGCGCCGCTCATTAGTCCGACAATCTGTGATGAAGCGAGACGTATTGCGTCAAGGTCTTCCTCCGGAGGTTCCGCCAGTCTCAGGTAGTTTCGGAGTGTTTTTTCAAGGCTCGGTGATCCAGCACAGACAATTCGCAGAAATTGACTCCGATCTTGAGGCACAAGGGAATACGCCAATTGAAAAAGCTCTTTCGCCCTATGCCACCGATCATATGTCACGTTCGCCATTGGATGAAGGAAAACACAGATTTACCGATCTGCCGATTCAAGACGGGAGCGAAGCCAAACCTTCGCGTGTTGCCACTCACGCTTTACCGTTTTTTCGCTCACGTCGAGTAATGTGGCAATCTCTTTTTCAGAAAGATCGGCGAAGTATCGCAGGCGTACAACATTACACTGACGAGCGTCGTATTTCTCTAAATCCGACAGCGCTTCATCGATAATCAGGAAATCGAGAAGATTATCCTCGCAAACCAGGTAGGCGTCATCCCAATCAACTCGCAGTGGACCTCGCCCGCGTTTAGCTGCGAGGCGAGAGCGGACTTGGTCGGCTAAGACGCGCTGCATTTCTTTGGCTGCCAGCGCAAAGAAATGGACGCGATCCTTGGCCACCAGTTCGTTAGCGCCGAGCATTCGCACATACGCCTCGTTTATGAGTGCCGTCGTCTGCATCAAATCTGGCGAATGTTCTTGTGCAAGCCTTCGAGATGCAATGCTATGCAGTTCCTGATAGACCAACGGCATAAGCTCGGAACGCGCAGACTCGTCGCCTGCTCGGAGTCGCTCCAAGAGGATGGTGACATCTGAACTCATGTGATCTTTGTCTTATAGCACACCGCTTGGCAGCTGTTGGGCGGTGCGATATTTACTTCGCGCGCTCCTGTACGTCGATGTTGGTGTTTCACCGTTCGAATGCCACGTGGTTAGCGCCTCGCCTTAGTTTTCGGAGGGCTTTTCCACTCGATCAATCACGAGGTTCAGGACCGGGCCTTTTGTCGGCTGCAGTTTCAGACCGAGTTGTTGCTGAATGGCCGTAAAGAGATTCGGGCCGGATGGATCGGGAGTTGGTTGGCCGTCCATGCTGTCAAGACCGAGGATCTTAGCTTGATTTTCGTCAGGGGCCCTTGTGCGGAGTGGTGTAGAAGCGTTAGGGGCATGACAACCCAGATGATCCAACGATTTTCCACTCACTCTTCTCTCAATGACTTCGCGGCGTCGGTATGGATGGCGCGGTAACACGGGATGAACGCGGCGAAGGCGGCGCACAGCACTACCACGAGGGCGGCGGTGGTGAAGGAAAGTTTGTCGAGGGGATCGATGTCGAAGAGAAATTTGCTGGTGAATTGGAGGACGGCGGCAGCGGTGAGTAATCCTGCTGTTAAGCCGATGGCAACGGCCCAAGTCATGCGGCCGCAGACGGTCGTGACGATCTGTTTGATTTGCGCGCCGATGGCGATGCGGATGCCGAGTTCGCGTTTGCGACGGGCGACGGATAGAGACAGCGTGCCGTAGAGGCCGATGCCGGCGAGGAGAAGAGCGATGAGACTGAAGAACGCTGCCAACCGTGCAACCAAACGTTCTTGCCAAAGAGTGTTTTGGACTTCTTGTTCGAGCAGCGCTTCTTCGATGAGGGGGACGCCGCTGCCTAGTTTGCGGATGACATCTTCGGCGGGTTTTACCAGGCTCGCTGGATCGCCAGAGGAGCGCACGAACATCACGAGTTTAGTGGGCGCGCCTTTCATGATGAAGTAGTAAGTGGGCGGCGCAGGCTCTTGCATCTGGCGGAATTTCGCGGTTTCCACCAAGCCCACTATCAAGGCAGTGGGCGGCTTGCTGCCGTCACGGCCGTTCACCAGATATTGGCCTACCGGGTTTCTGTGCGGGTATAAAAGATCGGCGAGCGCGCGGTTGATGACAAGGCGAGCCGGTTTCGTGTCGTTATCTCCTGGCTGCAACGTGCGTCCGGCGAGCAAGGTAATGCCGAGAGTTTCAAAGTATGTCTGTGTCACTGGCACAAAACTGGTATTCAAGAAAACGGTTTTCGCTTGGTTCAAGCCGGGCCGGGTGATTGTGGTTTTTACACCGCTGCCGCGCATGAGGCCCAGTGATGAAAATGCTACTGACTTTACGCCTGGTAGTTCACGAATGCGCCGTTCCAGTTCTGCTTGATAGGCTTCTGCCTGCGATTGTGTGAAGCCTGTACTCTCGACACCAAGGGTGAAACTCAAGACATGCCTCCGATCGAAACCGGGGTTTAAGTGCTCAAGATTCCAATAGCTACGCAGCATGAGGGCGCCAGCAGTGAGCAGCAAAACACTCAACATGACTTGAATGGAAACGGGAATGAGAGAGGCGAGCGAATGCGGCGCGAGAGTGGCGGTGCCTTTTAGTTCGGCATTGAGGTCTAGCCGGGTGGCGCGCCAAGCGGGGATGAGGCCGAAGAAGCAGAGGCTGACGAGAAGCGCGAGGCAGACGAAGAGCAAGATGCGTAGATCGGGAGTGAGCGTGAGGATTGGCGGGCTGGCGAATTGATCGAGACTGCGGACGGGCGGCAAGATGCGGAGGAGAGATGGCGCCAGAGTATGCGCCAGCAAGAGGCCCAGTGCGCCGCCGGGAAGGGCGAGACACAGATTTTCGATCATCAATTGCCGCATCAGACGCCAGCGGCTGGCACCGATGGAGAGCCGCAGCGCTGCTTCCTTGCGGCGCTCTTCTCCACGAGCCATGAGCAGACCCGCAACATTGGCACAGACGGCAATGAGCAAGATGGCAACGCCCGCCATTAAGAAATTCAGTGCTTGGGAAAACTGCGTGCGCAGGCGCGAGATGCCGTGGCCCGCAGGTTCGAGGAGCAGGCGTTCTTCGTAGATCCAGCGTAGATCGAGTTCGTCGTCACTCAGCCTTTGCGCTTCTGGAATGGAAGCGTGCTGCATTAGCATTTCCTGCTCCAAGGCTCTATGCAACGGCTGGGCGAGCAACTGCTGAATGGCCGACGGCGGAGTGCCGGGTCGTAAGCGAACGAGCAGATTGAAGTCCTCGATTTGACGCTCCTGATCACGAGGATCTTCAACAGCGCGGCCTAGAAGAAACGGGGCAGCTGATATGGGCAACCGGACATCGGGCGCGCGTTCGATATCGATGCTATGGAAATCTAGCGGCAAGACGCCAACTATGGTGAAGGGGAAGTTCTTCAATCGAATCGTTTGGCCGAGTATGTCCGCACGCCCACCATAGCGCGATTGCCAGAACTGATAGCTGAGGAGCGCGGGAATATTGGTTGATGGTGCGGCATCGCTTTGCGTGAAGACGCGGCCCAGGTATGCTGTGACGCCCAATTCCTGGAAGTAGTTGGGGGACAACATTTGGGTCATGACTAAATGGACTCCGTTGGATTCAAGGGAAGGATAAGCGTTTGCTGCGCTCCATTCCTGCTCGGCGGTTACCGCAGTGAAGAGATCGGTGTGCTTGCGCAACTCCAAGAACTGGCCATAGCTGAACGAATGATTGGGTCTAACTTGCTGATCGCGGACACCTTCGAGTAGCCACAAATTCTCAGGTTGACGCACCGGCAAAGGCTTGAGCAACAGAGCATTCACGAAGCTGAAGATCAGCACGTTGGCGCCAATGCCGACGGCCAGCATCAAGACCGCCAAGCTTGAGAAAAGTGGCTTGGTGGCAAATTGACGAAGTCCGGCTTGGAGGTCGCGTATCATTTGCCGGAGGGGGCCAGAGTGGTCCAGTCGGATTCAAAGCCAACGGGGATTTTGTAATCCTTCAAGACGTGCGGGAAATAGAACAAACCGACATCCTGTTGTTCTGGCGCCGACATGGTGCGGATGTCTGGCCAGTGTCCGTGCAAGAGAGGAAGTTTAGAGCTGCCGGGAATCGCGAACTTCACGGCGAGACGTAAGGGATGAGTGACTCCATCCACCTCGATGCTTTCCCACTTTAGGGATAACTCAAGATCTCGAACGTAGTTGAAATAGGAAAGCAATTCGAATATGCGACCGTTTACCTTAGTTCCTTTCGGAATGATCAGACCGGAGTCCGCGTCTTTGATGGGGTGAGTGAGACGGCCATAGATGAGATCGCCCGCGGCGGCCGTGGTGGGATCGATGGGCTGCGTCAGGGCTAGCTCGACGCCGAGGCCGGGAGGGAGGACGATTGATTTCGCCTTTGCGGCTGCCGAGGCAGGCGTTTCTACTGTGGATTGGTCATCAAAAATAAGCTTTGATTCGCCCATGAATTGATGACAACCACTGAATACAGTATGGTTGTGGCTTTCATTGCCATTGGTGCCGAGCATGCGCACGTCGACTGCGGAGGGAAGCAATACATCGGCGGCGCTGATGCGGACTTGGGTGTAATCCATGATGGTGCTGGATTGACAAACTTGCAGGTCGGGCGGGAGCGGGTCGGTGTGAATTTCGAGTCGCAGCAGATCAAGAGTTTTGGCGTCGGCAGTAAAGACGCCGGTGTAGCCTGTTAAATGATTTGCGTTCTGATTGCTGACCATGTACCCGCTGCGGGCGAGAGGGACAACGAAGGTGTACTCCAAAATGTCGCGGCCCTCGGCTTGAGACTTTCCTTTAAAGGTAAACTCTGCACTGTCAGAAGCAAAAATGGCGGCGAGGAATGAACTAAAGGCACCGGTGGAGGTAGCGCCTTGCTTGACGATCTCGCTGAGAGAGCGATCGTCGAAGTGCCCTTCGCCCACCCAAGAATACATTTCCATCCCGCTGCTGATGGCAACGTCGAGGCGTAGACGGTCAATCGAAACGAGTTTGCCGGGTGACTTGGCGGCCACGGCAATCACTTGATCGCAACGACGAGGATTATGCGCAAAGCCCAGCAAATCGGGCGCCAGCGTTCGACGTTCCACCGTTTCGGTGCAGAGATAATTCGGTAAGCGGCTGATGCTTCGTGCCACTTTTCTGCGGATGTTGAGCAGTGTTTCGGCGGGATCAGCTTGCGCGCGGAGCAGCGGTTGGCCGCAGATCCAGCAGCAAAAGAAAATGCAGAGAAGGCGCGAGATACGCATCTGGAGTTGCACCCACAATTCTACTGCTCGCGTAATGCGGTAGCTGGGTCGGTATGAGTGGCGCGCCAACTCGGGATTAACGCAGCGAAACAAGCACACAGGACGACGGCCAGAGCGGCGGCTGCGAAACAGAGCTTGTCGAAGAATTCCACTTCGAAGAGGAAGCTGCGCGTGAAGCGCAAAACGGCGGCCGAAAGAGTCCAGCCTGCGATGACTCCGCCGCCGACAGCCCAGGTCATGCGGCCACAGACGGTTTGGATTATATGGCTGACGCGTGCGCCAATGGCGATGCGGACGCCCAATTCGCGTTTGCGTCTTGCGACTGAATAAGCCAAGGTGCCGTAAAGCCCAATGCCCGCCAACAGCAAAGCCACCATGCTGAAGAATGAGGCCAGACCGGCAACTAAGCGCTCCTGCCAAAGAGAATTCTGCACTTCCTGCTCAAGTGTGGCCACTTCTACAACGGGCACGCCGCTACCCATTTTGCGGATCACCTCTTGCACGGGGCGCATGATGCTGAGAGGGTTGCCATCGGTTCGGACGTAGACAACGGCGGCGTAGTTGTTGTCTTGCATGGGTACGTAGAGGGTGGGCGGAGCGGGTTCCTGCATTTGCCGGTATTTTGCGGTTTCGACGACGCCGACAATTTGAAAATCGGGCGGGCGGTTGCCGTCGTCGCCCATGACGAGCCA
>PMQB01000176.1:0-33298 GCA_003169195.1 Bryobacterales bacterium | reverse complement strand
GGGTGTCACCATGAGCGAACTGGTGTTTAGAAACGCGCCTTTGGGCAGGTTGACGCCAGGGATGGTGAGGGTTCGTCTGGAGGCGCTGCCGCGCATGAGCCCCAAAGTGCTGTAGGCGACGGAGCGAACGCCGTGGGTCTGTAGAATACGTTGCTGCAACTCATCCATATAAGCGCGGGCCTGTGAGTTAGTGAAGCCGCTGTCCATTAAGCCGAGCGTGAAACTGGCCACGTGGGCGCGGTCGAAGCCGGGATTCAAGTGTTGCAGGTTCCAGTAAGTGCGTAACATAAGGCCGCCGGCTGCCAGCAGTAGCATGCTTAACGCGATTTGCAGAGTTACCGGAAGGATTGATGTAAAGGTGTGGCCGGCGAGCGAAGATGAGCCTTTCAACTCTGCGCTGAAATCAAGACGGGTGGCGCGCCAGGCGGGGAATAAGCCGAAGAAACAAACGCTGACCAGAATGGCGAGCCAGGCAAAGATGAGAATGCGGAGATCTGGGGTGACGCTGAGAATCTGCGGGCTGGCAAATTGATCTGAACTACGAACGGGCGGGAGAATGCGTAGGAGCGCCGGAGAGAGAAGGTAAGCCAGGATCAGGCCAAGAATGCCGCCGGGGATAGCCAGGCATAGGTTTTCGATCATGAGTTGACGGAGGAGACGCCAACGGCCAGCGCCGATGGAGAGGCGCAGTGCCAAATCCTTTCGGCGTTCCTCACCGCGCGCGAGTAAGAGGCCAGCAACGTTGGCACATACGGTGATGAGCAGTACGATGACTCCGCCCATGAGTAACTGCAAGGCGTGCGCGAACTGTGTACGCAGCCGCGATAAGCCCTGACCGACTGGCGCCAGGGCGAGATGCGCTTCGTTGAACCAATCGATGGTGTATTGCACGTCGGTGGGCGTCATTGGGTTAGCGAGGGACGCGTTGCGAAAAAGGAATTCGTTGGCTAGAAATTTGCGGATATGCGGGCCGGCGGCCTGTTCAATGACGCCCGGATCGACTCCAGGGCGCAGACGAGCAAAGATGTGGAAACCTTCGCGATACTCTTCGCCGCGGGGATCTGCTACCGGGCGACCTTGTAAGTAGGGAGCGGCGGAGATGGGCAGGCGAACATCGGGGGCGCGTTCGATATCGATGCTGTGAAAATCGCGGGGCAGGATGCCCACGATGGTGAATGGATAGTTTTTGATGAGGATCTGCCGGCCCAGGATGCCGGGGCGGCCCCCATAACGCGCTTGCCAGAACTGATAACTGAGCAGTACGGGAACGTTGCTGGAGGCTTGGGCGTCGTCCTCATTCAGAACTCGTCCGAGCGAAGCGGTGACGCCCATTTCCGAAAAATAATTGGGCGCCACCATCTGAGTCATGACCAAATGTTGCAACCCGCCTTTTTCGCCGGAGGGATAGGCGGCGGCCGTGCCCCAGGTTTGTTCGGCGGTAAGCCCGCTAAAAAGATTCGGGTATGATTTTAGTTCTTCGAACTGGCCGTAGCTGAAATCTATGCTTGGGGCGGTCTGCTTTTTGCGGACGCTTTGGAGTATCCAAAGGTTCTCAGGATTGCGAACGGGCAGCGGTTTCAGCAGCAATGTGTCAATGAAGCCAAAGATGAGAATATTTGCGCCGATGCCAACGGCTACGAGTAGTACGACGAGCGCGGAGAAGAGCGGCTTATTTGAGAATTGCCGGAATCCGGATCTTAGATCGCGTATCATTGCAAAGCTGGCATAGCGGCCAACAAGTTCAGTTACAAAACGAAACAGCGGGAGAGACGAATGCGCCTTGTTCCAGCATTCACTCCCATCTGAAAAGAATAGCGCGTGGAAATGAGAAACTTTGCCTGCGAAGAGCTTTGGATGTGCGGCACTCCCCAATGGGATTCAAATCCAGCCCGACTTTAGAAACTCCTAGACCTTGCAAAAAGAATGAAGTAAGCAAAGAATGAACCAACGCCTGTGTCGCTCGTCATTGGGTCTGTAGGTGGCCCGAGTCGTTCACGCCAGGCGGTAGGACTTATTACTTCGATGTGTAAGATCGCTTACGCTTCAGAGCTAATTGTGCACTTGTTTTTTACTTATTACCACTTTTGGGTTGACAGCCTCCATACAAAGGGAGTACCCTACCCATCAAGAAACTGTCGAGATGTCTTATTCTTTTGACTGTCTTTGCCTTTGGATATTTCGGGTATTCGGAGTACGCTGGAGCAGCCGATCCCGCCATCTGTAACTGCGATAACCAAACTCAATGTAATATACCCGGACAGACGTGCGGAGCGGGTCGTGGATGTCAAACCGGCGCTTTGGGAATGACTGGTGTGTGCCGGGCAGCCAAGAGTAATTCTTCGCCGAGATGAAGGATTCGCTTTTTATGCTGCGTGCGGCTAAAGCTGCAGACCGCAGGCGGGGAGATAGCTCAGATCTTTACCGCCTCGTAATTTCTATCTGCGCCTTTTCGTCTATATTCCTGAATATTTGGCTGGTTCACACCAACGTCAGGCTGCGGGAAACTATCGACTCTCTCACCCTTCTTAGAATCGGTCAGAGAGTTGATTCTCTTCTCCTAAAGGATAGGGACGGCAAGCCGGTAAAAATTTCGTACGCGGCCGCTCCAAAAGGTCTGATATTGTATTACTTCAGTCCAAGCTGCGGATGGTGCGTAAGAAACAGCGACAATCTAAATGCGCTTTTTCGAGCGACGCATGGTCAGTATCAATTCGTAACCTATACCGCAGATCTGACGGGGCTTTCGACCTACTCAGGTAGTGTGCCCCGCGACCTTCCGGTATTGACAGATGATCAAGCTGACATACGTAAGCTTTTGAAATTGTCCGGTACACCTCAGACGATTGAGTTTGATCGAAGTGGGGTGGTTGTGGCGAACTGGCAAGGCGCATACACCGGTCGAACACTCTCGGAGATCGAGCGTCGCTTCGGGGTTCGGCTACCAGGGATTTCTAATAAATAAAATGCCGAGTCTGTTTCTTGCCTCTCTCATCGCTCTTACACTAGGAGTCCCTCCAGAAGTTCAGCGAAGCGAAACGACGCAAAACAGCCAAGCAACGGCTCCTATTCTTTCTCCTAATCGCGAACTTGACAGCATTGGACAGCAGGCACTCTCATTACCGCCCGAATTTGCCTCGGATGTCTTAATCCGGTTAGGCGGTCGTGCGGGCTTGTTTGATAAGCCAACCAGGATTGACTACCTAACGTCAGCCTTTCGGCTTGCAGCTGGCTGCCAATTGGCATTTCCCTCGCGCGTCAAGGCTGGCGCATCACTCGATACAGTGGAGGGCCGTAAAAACCAAGCGGAGCAGTTAGGCCTAGATACGCTTTCGCTGAGGTGCCGCGCGGTGAAGGTCATGCTTCCTTTGAGTAGGCAGGCCGCGATCTCTCTATTTGATGAGCTTGACGTACCTGCCACCGTTTCGGTTAGTTGTGGGAACGGCCTCTACCCTGACCTTCACGTTTACTATGAACTTCTACGCGAAGTTACCGCCGGCGCAGCGATCAAAGACAAATACCGATATTACGTAGATGCCTTGTCTCGAATCCAGTCTGTATCGCAGCTTGAACCGTTTGTTCGTTCGTTGCTGACAGAACAATCGCTTCCGGAACAAGAGGTTTCGATGCTCACTACCGAACTTGCGCAACGAATTCACAGTTTGCAGCCCGAGGCCGGAGGGTTTACTGGCGCCATGGAGTCGGACGGCTTAATACAGCGAATAGAAAGTTTATGCGCCCGCCTCCATAAGAACGAGGAGGATTCTGCAGTCGCCAATCTGCTAAACGAAACCCGGTCGTTCATCGTACGAAACATGGCGATTAGTGTTTGCAAATCGTCCAGCCATGATTCTGACTGGAATGCGGAGGAATCGATGAAAGTGTTCAATACAAATTTACTTCCAGTCTTCAATCGCAGCACCGTCCCGATTCGCCCGATTGAGAGTTCGGAAGTAGCCGGTGCTAAAGAGGCGCCGATTGAGCACGGATTCGTTTTCTGGCAGTCGTCCCAAAGTAGCGCCATAATGGAATTGGCGAAAAGTTTGAACCGAACCGGGCAATCGGATGAGGCCAAGGAGAAGTGGGTTGATCGCATATTGGAAGCCTTGAGTTCTTGGCAGTCATCGAGCGAGCCTTCGCTTCAAGTTTATTTCCTAGAGAAGGGCATCATTCTTGGCGAGTTGAGCGCCTTGAATCCTGATGGCAAGAGGCAGAGACAAATCGTGAGAGAGTTTGTCGAGTTCTTGGCGGGCAACCGGTACGAAACTGACAGCCGCGAGGAATGGTTCAGCGCCGCGAGGACCTTGCTCTTTCGCCTGCGCCGCGACGTTGACAAGAGCAGCAAGAGTCTACTGCTCGATGAATTCCGCCGGTCGCGAGATCCGATTCTTTCCACGTATGCCGCACTGGAACTTGCGTCGCCTGGGTTGTGGACAAGTCAGTAGCAGAGAAACGGCCCTCAATCATCTGGAGGGGGGTGGTAGATGCAATGCTGTCCAATGCGATTCAAAGCCCGCGGGAATTTGATACTTCTTACTAATTGCAGAAAACAGGAAGTAACCAATCGTTACATTGCTCTCGCCGTGCTGTCTTACTTGGATCTCGTCTGCCTTGGCTGTGCCCGGAACGGCTGATTCTAAGGAGAGCTGCAGTGGATACGAGACTCCTTCGAAGTCAAGGCTTTCCCAGGTGAGTCCGAGTTCAAGGGATTGCCAGTCGTCGTATTGCACGAACAGTTGGCAAATTCGTCCGTTGAGCGCGGTGCCTTTCGGCAGGGTCAGGCCAAGGGCGGGAAGCTGGATTGGTTTAGTGAGGCGGCCCTTGATGGGGTCGCCGGCGGCTGAGTACGCGGGGTCGATTTTCTCCGTTAGCGCTATAGAAACGGTTATCCCTGGCGGCAGTTCGATGACTCGTGATTTTTGGTTGGAAGCGGTTTGTGAGGTGGAGGGCTTGTCGTCAAAGATGAGTTTAGATTCTCCAAGGAACTCATGGCAGCCACTGAAAAACCGTGCGATTGATCGATTCGCGGCCATCGGCATTGATGACATGAGTGTCGGCTTCGGCCGGCAGAAGGAAGTCAACGTTTTTGATGCGCAGTTTGGCGTAATCCATGGTCGAAGAGGCAGCACAGATGTTGAGTTCGGCAGGAATGGATTCGGCTTGAATTTCGAGCCGGAGCAGGTCGAGCGTGGCGGCGTCGGCGATAAAGGTGCCGCCGTAGGCCGTAACGCGGCGGAGCGAAGCATTGGCAATGGTGTAGCCGCTGCGCCATAGAGGAACTGCAAAGCCATACTGTAAAACGCGGTGGCCGTTCGATTGCGTTTCACCGATGTAGGAAAAGGTGGCGCCGTCGGCCGCGAAAATGGCGTGCAGGAACCCAGCGAAGGAGCCGGTGGATGTTGAACCGATGCGCACGAGTTGACTCAGCGATTGATCACCAAAGCGGCCTTCGCCTACCCACGAATAGATTTCGCGGTTATCGGCCAATGCCACGTCTAGCCGGAGGCGATCGCTAGACAGAAGTTTTTCTTTCGCTTTGGACTCCTGCACCGCAGTGACCAGATCTGGGCACGAACTGGGAACGCGGCTGTTGTTGGAGATGCGCAGGGTTTGGCGGTCGACGACTTCGGTGCAGAGATAGCGGGGGACGCGGCTCAGACTATCTGCTACTTTGTGGCGCAGTTGGATCAGGATCTTCATTGGGTCCTGCTGCTGGGCGAAGCCACAGAGTGCCAGCGCCAGGCAGAGCAGCAGGGCTTTCGCTCTCATGTGGAAAGAATAGCGCTACGTCTTGAGAGATGCCGAGCGGCGAACGGGCCGGACTAATAAAGTGAGCACGAAGCCCACAGCCAGCAAAGCGGCCAACACTGAGAGCGGTTTGTCATAGATGTGCACTTTACTGGCACCGGGCGGCAAGGCGGCTTTGGCGCGTTTTGAAAGCTCGGTAATGATGAAAGGGCCGGCAACGGCGGCGGCACTCCATGCGGTGAGTACCGCACCGTGAATGGCGCCGACATTATCGGTGCCGAACAGGTCGGCCAAGAAGGCAGGGATGGTCGCGAACCCACCGCCATACATGGTGAAGACGAGAAAGAGACTGGCTTCGAAAAGCAGCCATTCAGCGCGCGCAGCGAAACCCGGAATGAGCAGGAAGAGCACGAATTGCAATGCGAAGAAGATGAGGTAGGTGTTGCGGCGCCCAATGAAATCGGAACAGGACGCCCAGACGAAACGGCCGCCAGCGTTGAAGAGGCTGATGATGGCCACCACGCCGCCGGCCGCGAGTGGCGTTTTCTGAAAGAGGTCTTGCATCATGGGCGAGGCTTGCGACAAAATGCCGATGCCTGCGGTTACGTTGATGAACAAGATGCCCCACAGCAAATAGAACTGGGGCGTGCGGACGGCTTGGTTGCGGTTGATGCTGTGATGGGTGATGAGTTCGGTGATGGGCGCATTCCATTGATCTTCGACTGCACCACGCGACTTCCAACCTGCGGGAGGACGGCGCAGACACCACGCGCCCAACAGCATGACGACCAGATAGGTAGCTCCTAAAGCCATTACTGTTTCGGCCACACCGAGCTTGGCAATAAACTGCACGTTCAATTTCGCTGCTAAGAACGCGCCACCGCCAAAGCCCATGATGGCCATGCCAGTGGCCATGCCGCGGCGGTCGGGAAAACATTTCACCAACGTGCTAACCGGCGCGATGTAGCCGAGACCACAGCCGATGCCCCCAATTAAGCCCATACCGAGGAACACGAGGACCGATTGTTTGATGGCGAGTCCCGCGCCGCCAATGAGCAGACCCGAGCCAAAGAAAAGAGCGGCGGCCACGGCGGCTACGCGCGGACCGCGACGCTCCACCCATGGGCCACCTAAAGCAGCGCTCAAGCCGAGTAGCAGCAGAGCCATGGTGAAGGTCGTGTAGGGCGGACTGAACCACCAGGGATCGTGCGGAAAAATCGCCTGGATGGGAAGGTTGAACGTGCTCCAGGCATAGACGGAGCCAATGCAGATATGAACTGCGACCGCGCCCATGGGAACCAGCCAACGTTTAAATGTGGGTACAGCTACTGCAGGTTGTGCGGTGGCCATCGGCCTTTACTATATCGTGCTGGTGGGAATGCGCGATTCGATTAGGTATCCTGCAAAGGGAATGAACAGTAAGGTCATTATTTTTGGAGGCGGCGGCCAACTGGGAGTAGAGCTGTGCCGCGAGTTTGAAAAGCGTAGTTGGAGTGTGGTGCGTTTTGATCGACAAGCGCTCGATATTACAGACCCCACCAAAGTAGAAGAAGCGGTGGCGAATGCCGACCCCAAAGTGGTGGTGAATGCGGCCGCTTATAACCAAGTGGACATTGCCGAAAAAGAGGCGCTGACGGCGTACCAAACGAATGCGCTGGCGGTGCGAAATTTGGCGATGGCTTGCCGGCAAAACGATGCACGGTTGGTGCATTATTCCACTGATTATGTTTTCGACGGGACGAAAGGCTCGGCCTATGTAGAGACCGACCACACGCATCCGCTTGGTGCTTATGCCGTTTCGAAATTGGCCGGCGAACTTTACGCGCAAGCATATTTGAACGACCCGCTGATTATTCGAACGTCTGGTGTGTTTGGGCCTGGTGGTATGTTCACGCCGCGCGGCAACTTTGTAGAAGTGATGCTGCGTATGGCGAAGGCGAATCATCCGATTCGCGTGGTACATGACCATGTGGCCTCGCCCACGTATGCGCCGGCGATGGCTGTACGTACGGTGGATATGGTGGAGCGCAATATGCGGGGCGTTTATCACTTGGGAGGCGGGGAGCCCATTTCTTGGTACGACTACGCCAAGTTGATTTTCGAACTGGCTGGACTGTCTCCATCGCTGCAAGCGACAGACGAACGGGAATACCGCACGGCAGCGCGGCGGCCGAAGTTCTCGGCTCTTTCAAATGCAAAGTTGGATGGGGAAGGCATCGCGCCGATGCCCAAGTTTCGAGATGCGGTAGGCGCTTATCTAGATGCGCGCGAGTCGGCTATTGCCCATCGTTCTTCGTAGCGTAATAACCGGCGCGCGCTTGCACGTGGTAATCGGAGTTATCGGTCTTAATTTCGATGCGGCGGAAGCTGCCGTCGCGAGTTGTGTTCGTGGGCGTGTAGCCGATGGAATACTGATTGCGCAGTTCTTCCTGAATTTCTTTGAAGACTTCGTTGAGCGGATGCTTATTGCTTACGGTGAAAACGTGGCCGCCGGTTTCGTCCGAAATCTTCTTCAAAGCGCCTTCGTTGCCGCCGCCTAACGAAATGCCCATGCCGCCATAGAATTGATGGTCAACGTAATAAATACTGAAGACGATGGCGTCAGCTTTCTGGGCCTTTTCAATCGCGTTCTTGATGGTATAAGTGCTGCCTTCATCTTCGCCATCGGTAATCAAGATGAGCGCTTTGCGACCGACTTCGTTCTTGAGCTTCTCTGTAGAGGCGAGATAGATGGCGTCATACAGCAGCGTCCCTTTGGGCGTGCCGTAATCGGGAATGGGGCCCGTGTTTACCGGCACCGGGCTGCGGCCGATACGGGGAGGCTGGCCATCACCCTTCAGGTCTCGGAGTCCGGCAATGAGCTGGCGCGGTGAGTTGGTGAAATCCACCAACAACTCCGTATCTTTGCCGAACGAGATCATGAAGGCTTGATCTTTGGGTCGAATGACGCTAGTGAAAAATTGCGTAGCGGCTTCGCGTTCGATATCGATCAAGCGTTCTTGACTGGCGCTGATGTCGATAAGCAGGCCCAGCGTGATGGGTAAATCAGTCTCACGGGAAAAGCGGGAGATGGTCTGATCTTTTCCGTCTTCCTTGAGAGAGAAGTTATTTTTCTCAAGATTCGGAATCAACTCGCCTTTCTTCGTCTTCACATTGAAAAGGATGTTGACCAGATCCACGTCAACCTTGATCACTTGATCTTGCGGTTCCTGGGTGGCGGGCGGTTGTTGTGCTACTGCCAAGGTAGCCGTGGTGGCTACTGCTGCTAGATAGGTTGTGAAGAGTCTACGCATCTCGTTATGATTATCTTTCAAATGAAAGCTGCCGTTGCCCACCTCCGCCGTTCTGACCCGGTTATGGCGAAGATTATCGCGCGGGTGGGTGCCTGCGAATTGGCGGTTTTGCAGCCAAATTTCGAGACGCTGGCCAGGTCCATTACGTTCCAGCAGCTTCATGGCAAGGCGGCGAGCACGATTTTTGCCAGGGTACAAAAGGCCGTGGGTCGCAGTTTTACGGCGACTGCGTTCCTCAAGGCGGAGGCTGAAACTTTACGAGGCTGTGGCTTGTCGCGGCAGAAATTGGCCGCGCTCACGGATCTGGCGGAGCATGTGGTGAGCCGGAAGCTCAATTTTAAGAAGCTGCCGGAGTTGGAGAACGAAGCGGTTTTGGAGGCGTTGACGCAGGTGCGCGGCGTGGGCGTTTGGACGGCGCAAATCTTCCTGATGTTCGCGTTGCAGCGGCCGAATGTGTTGCCGGTGAGCGATTTTGGCATTCGCAATGCAGTGCGCCAGGCGTATGGATTGAAGGAGATGCCGAAGCCAGCCGAGTTACTGAAGATTTCCGAGCCTTGGCATCCTTACTGTACGGTGGCAAGCTGGTATCTGTGGCGCAGTTTAGATGGCGCCGCGACTTTGGATTAATTTATGACTGAGCCGCAGATGCCCCAACAGACTGATTTCCCGTTACCGACTGATTTGCCGAAACCTGAAGATGACGGCGCAGCCGCGCACCTGTTGGGTTTACGGATGCCTAAGATTCTGCTTTGCTCGACGAAAGATCGAATTGTGGATCTTTCGGACTTACAGGCGTTGCGGACCGTGATTTATTGCTATCCGATGACCGGTGTTCCGGGCAAGCCGTTGCCAGAGGGTTGGGATTTGATTCCGGGCGCGCGCGGCTGCACGCCGCAAACGTGCGGGTTTCGCGACCATTACGCGGAGCTGCAAGCGCACAAGGCAGCCGTGTTTGGCTTGAGTACGCAGAGCAACGCGTACCAACGCGAAATGGCAACGCGGCTACATTTGCCCTTCGATGTATTGAGCGATGTGGCGTTTGAGTTTTGCGATGCGCTGCAATTGCCGACGTTTGAAGTGGAAGGTGTGCGGTTGCTGAAGCGTTTGACCATGATTGTGAAGGAAGGGCGCATTGAGCAAGTCTTCTATCCGGTTTTTCCGCCGAATGAAAGTGCGGAAGAAGTGCTGCGCTGGTTGAAGAGTAAAGAGAGTTAGGCGTGGCCAAGCCCGAGCCGGAGGTTTTTTCTGCCAAGGCGCGCAAACGCGTTCCGTATGAGTTTGTGTTGGAGGCCCTGGCGCCGTTGTCGCCCATGACTCGGCCGCTGTTTGGCTGCGTTGCGGTTTACGTTGGCGAGAAGATTGTGTTAGCGTTGCGAGACAAGCCAACGGCGACAGCGGACAACGGTGTATGGCTGGCGACCACGCTACAGCATCATGACAGCCTGCGGGCAGAACTGCCGAACATCCGGTCCATCGGCATTTTAGGCAAAGATGTCACCGGCTGGCAGATACTTCCGGCAGAGGCGGCCGATTTCGAAACGGCGGCGTTACGCGCCTGCGAGCTGGTTCTGAAAAGAGATCCGAGGATTGGAAAAATTCCAAAGGAGAAGAAGAAACGGTTAGTTCGCTGATATCATGCCTAGTAATGATGAAGCGTCTATGGCCCCTTCTCCTTGTAATTAACGCTGCGTTTGCGCAGCAGCCCGACCTCCTCAAAGACCTACGTTTCCGTCTGATTGGCCCGTTTCGTGGCGGCCGATCCATTGCCGCGGCGGGCGTTGCGTCAGATCCCAAAACGTTTTACTTCGGCTCTGTTGGCGGAGGAGTATGGAAGACAACGGATGCGGGGCGTTCGTGGGCGCCGATTTCCGATGGTCAATTTAAGACGTCGTCGGTGGGCGCGATTGCCGTTTCGCAATCTGACCCAAGCACGATTTACGTGGGTATGGGCGAATCTTGCGTGCGTGGCAACGCTTCCAATGGCGATGGTGTTTATAAGTCGCAAGATGGCGGGCGCACTTGGAAGAACATGGGCCTGCAGCAGACTTATCACATAGGCTCGGTTGTGGTTCATCCGAAGAATCCGGATGTTGTGTACGTGGCGGCGCTGGGGCATTTGTGGGGACCGAATCCGGAGCGCGGCGTTTATCGTTCGATGGATGGCGGGCAGACGTGGAAGCTGGTGTTGACCAAAGGTTCGGAAGCGGGCGCGGTTGATCTGGCGATGGACCCTTCTAATCCGCGGACAATCTATGCAGCTTTTTGGCAGGTCAGCCGCAAGCCGTATCGGTTAGATAGCGGCGGCCCGGGCAGCGGTTTGTGGAAGACGACCGATGGCGGTGATACTTGGACGGAACTTTCGCACGCGGAGGGTTTACCGAAGGGTGTGGAAGGACGCATCGCGGTGACTATTTCGCCGGTGAATACGGAACGCGTTTGGGCGATGGTGGAAGCGTCCGATGGCGGCCTCTTCCGTTCGGACAATGCGGGCAAAACGTGGACGCGCGTGAATGAGCAGAACAGCTTGCGTCAACGCGCTTGGTATTTTTCGCACATCTTTGCCGACACGAAAAACGCTGATGAGATCTACGCGCTGAATGTGCAGTTCTTCCGTTCGATGGATGGCGGCCGCACATTTGCAACCGTACAGGTGCCGCACGGAGACAACCACGATCTTTGGATTGCGCCGAATGATTCGGACCGCATGATCGCGGCGAACGATGGCGGGGCGACGATTTCATTGGACGGTGGGAAGACTTGGTCATCGGTGGATAATCAGCCGACGGCGCAGTTCTACCGTGTGGCGCTGGATAACGACTATCCGTATCACGCGTATGGCGCGCAACAGGACAATTCAACAGTGCGTACGGCAACCCGGTCCGCTGCCGGAACGATTACCGACCGCGATTGGTATGACGTAGGCGGCGGCGAGAGCGGTTGGATTGCGCCTGATCCGCGTGATTCTGAAATCGTCTATGCGGGATCTTATGGCAACTTGATCACGCGGCAAGATCACCACACTGGGCAGATGCGAAACATTAACGCGTGGCCCGACAACCCGATGGGTTATGGTGCCGATGCGTTGAAATACCGTTTCCAATGGAGCTTCCCAATCACGTTTTCGCCGCATGATCCGAAGACGCTTTACATTGGCGCGAACGTGCTGATGAAGACCGAGAACGAGGGACAAAGTTGGCAGAACATTAGCGGTGATTTGACGCGCAATGACAGAGAGCGGCAGAAGTCTTCGGGTGGACCGATTACGCAGGATAATACGTCGATCGAATATTACGACACGATCTTTACGATTGCAGAATCACCATTAGCGAAGGGGCAGATCTGGGTTGGGACCGATGACGGCTTAGTGCAATTGACGCGCGATGGCGGCAAGACTTGGAATAACGTAACGCCGAAAGGCATGCCGGATTGGATTCGCATCAACGCGATTGACCCATCGCCGTTTGAAGCGGGCACAGCTTATATGGCAGCTACCAACTATCAGCAAGATGATTTCCATCCTTATCTGTATAAGACCAGCGATTACGGCAAGACTTGGAAGAAGATTGTGAACGGCATTCCCGACACTCACTTTACGCGCGCGATTCGCGAAGATCCGAACAAGCGCGGCCTGCTGGTGGCGGGCACGGAGTTTGGACTCTACATTTCTTACGATGACGGAGAGAATTGGAAATCTTTCCAACTAAATTTGCCCGTGACGCCGATTACGGATTTGATGTTCCACAAGGGTGAGAAAGAACTTGTGGTGGCCACGCAAGGACGAGCGTTTTGGATTTTCGATGATATGCCGATGCTATATCAATTCGATCCGAAACAGGCGACGGAAGATGTGCATCTATATCAACCGAAGGATGCGTATCGCGGCGCTGGTGGACGCGGTTTCGGCGGTGGTGGACGCGGTGGGCCTATTGCGGCGGGTGAGAATCCGCCATCCGGCGTGGTGGTTTATTACGCGCTGAAAGATAAGCCGAAGGGCGACGTGAAGCTGGAGTTTGTGGATTCCACAGGGAAAGTTGTGAACGAGTTTTCGAGCAAAGCGGAAGGCGGCGGTCGGCGTGGAGGTGGTGCGGCAGCGGCCACGGCGATTGCGGAAGAAGGTGGGGAAGAAGAGGGCGGCCCACCGCGTGGCGGACCTCCGGCGCGAGTTTCAGTTAAGCCGGGCATGAACAAGTTTGTGTGGAACATGCGCTATCCGGATGCGACCACTTTCCCGGGCATCATCATGTGGGCGGGTGGAGTGCAAGGACCGCGGATTGCTCCTGGACATTACGAAGTAAAGCTTACAGCGGATGGAAAAACGCAGACTGCGGGTTTCGAGGTGAAAGCTGATCCACGGCTCACCACCACGCCGGAAGATTATGCCAAGCAGTTATCGCTGGCGCTGCAGTTGCGCGACAAGTTGTCGGAAACGAACGGCGCGGTGGTTCGTATTCGCGAAGTGCGGCGGCAGTTGGAAGAGTTCACCAAGCGCGATGATAAGAAAGTTGCGGAGGCGGCCAAGGCGCTGATCGCGAAGTTGACGGCGATTGAAGAAGACCTGTATCAAACCAAGAACAGGGCGAGCGAAGATCCGCTGAATTTCCCGATCAAGCTGAACAACAAAATCGCTTACGTGCTGGGCACTGTTTCTAATTCAGAGAGCCAACCGACGTCGCAATCGTACGTGGTGTACGAAGATCTAGCGACGCAAGTGAACGCTAAGATCCGCGCGTTGAACGGCGTCATGAGCGAAGATGTGGCGCAGTTCAATAAAACAGTACGAGACGCGAACGTGCCCGTCATCGTTGTGCCGAAGGATGCTAAACAGCCTCCGGAACCATCTCGATAGCGCTGCAAGGGCATTCGGCTGAACAAAGGCCGCAGCCCTTGCAGTAGTCATAGTTGATGCGGAACCCTTTGCCTGCGCCCAGCTTGACGATGGCGTTGTCGGGGCAAACGCCGTAGCAGTTGTCGCATTCGAAACAGTTGCCGCAAGACAGGCAGCGCCGCGCTTCGAAAAGAGCGTTTGATTCGTCGAGGCCATGAACCACCTCGGCGAAACTAGATTCGCGGCGCGCGCCTTCAAGCGTGGGCTGGACCACTTGCGGCGCGTCGCTGTAGTACCAGGTGTTGAGCTTGCTGAAGGTGACGAGGTCGTGTTTGGGTTCAGGCTCATACTTGGCGCCGTGTAAGAAAGCATCGACACAGCGCGCCGCTTTCTTGCCGTGGCCCACGGCGGTCGTCACGGACCTGTCGGCCGGCACCATGTCGCCGCCGGCGAAGATGCCAGCATGGCCCGTCATCATTTGTGAATCGACTTTCACCACGCCATCCACCACTTCGATTCCAGGAGTCATGCCGATAAAACTGAGATCGACATCCTGGCCAAGTGCGAGCACAACACTATCGGTTTCTAGCGTTTCGAATTCGCCGGTAGGTTGCGGGAAGCCGTTTTCGTCGAGCTTCATTTTCTCGATGACGATATCGTTCTGGCCGCGCTCTTTCATGGTGGAAAGCCACTTGATTTTGACTCCCTCTTCCAACGCTTCCTGCAGTTCCGATTCGTGGGCCGGCATCTTGTCTTTTGTGCGGCGATACACCACGATGGCTTCCGCTGCTCCTAAGCGCTTGGCGGTGCGCGCTGCATCGAGCGCGGTGTTGCCACCTCCCAACACGACAACTCGGCGTCCTAGCTGTGTGGCTTGACCCACTTCGACATCGTGCAGAAGTTCGAGAGCATCCAGAATCTTTCCGGCGTCGCCGGCAGGCAGATATGCGCGTTTGGCTAAATGAGCTCCGACGGCAAGAAACACAGCCTGAAATGCCTCGCTGGTCATCGCGGTTGTGAGGTCTTGCACCCGTCGATTCAGCACCAACCGTACACCTAAATTCTCAATGCGCTTCACTTCGGCATCTAGAACATTGCGCGGCAGACGGTATTGCGGAATACCAAAACGCATCATGCCGCCGGGTTTCGATTCGGCTTCGTAGATGGTGACTTGGTGCCCGAGTTTTGCGAGATGGTACGCCGCGGAAAGTCCGGATGGTCCCGAACCTACAACAAGAACGCGTTTGCCGGTAGCGGGAGGCGGTGGATCGAACTGCCAATTCTTTTCAATCGCCAGATCTCCCAGGAAGCGTTCCACCGCGTGAATGTTCACCGCCTTATCAAGCTGCGCGCGATTGCAAGAGGTTTCACAGGGGTGATAACAAGCGCGGCCCATGATGGCTGGCAGGGGATTGTTCTCAACCAGCACTTGCCACGCTTTTTGATAATCGCCGGATTCGGCGTAATAGAGCCANNCGCTCGGTGCGCCAGGAACCAGTGCGGTTCGCCAGGCTGCTGCCCACTTCGAGTGTTATGGCAAAAGGTTTAAGCATGATTCACCTGCGGCATGAGACCGAATTCCTTGATGTTGCGATCGGCGATTTTCTGGATGGATGCGACGCCTTGCGGGTCGGCCTTCGCGCCGAAGAGGTGAGCGAAACGTTTCTGCATACGCAAATACTCTTCCACCGGCTTCACATGCCGGATCGGCGTTCGTTCCGTAATCAATCCGTCTTCCGCTTCGAACAATGGAAACAGGCCAGTCTCAACAGCCAGCCGAGCCACACGCACCGTGTCTTTCGGTTCGGAGCCCCAGCCGAGAGGGCAGGGAACATGGATGTGCACATAACGCGCACCGTGGATGCGCATTGCTTTTTCCACCTTGTATTCGAGATCGCGAAGGTCGGCTACGGAGGCGGTAGCAACGTAAGGAATGCGGTGGGCCATAGCGATCAAAGGAACGCTTTTGCCATGGCCGGGAGGGTTGCCAGGGTGCGGACCCACCGCGGGAGTTGTTGCCGTGCTTGCTGATGCGGGCGTGGCGCTAGACCGTTGCACGCCCGTGTTCATATACGCTTCGTTGTCGTAGCAGATGTAGAGAACATCGTCATTGCGCTCAAACATGCCCGAGAGACAACCCATGCCGATGTCGGTTGTGCCGCCATCGCCGCCCTGTGCGATGACTCGCACTTCGGGACGACCCTTCACCTTCATAGCCGCAGCTATACCGGTGGCGACGGCCGCCGCATTTCCGAAGAGCGAGTGCATCCATGAGACCCGCCAGGATGACTCTGGATAAGGAGTAGAGAAAACCTCCAGGCAGCCAGTAGCATTCGCCACAATGAGTTGATCTTTCGCCACGCGCATGGCAGTATCGAGTGCAAACCGAGCACCCAGTGCTTCGCCGCAACCTTGACAAGCACGATGGCCAGAAGTGAGCACGTTCGGCCGCAATTCGGCAGATTGTACGGAAGCGGCTTCTTCCTGCAGAAGGCGATTGCCGATCGTGAAGGTTCCGGTTTGATAGAACTTTATGGTGGAGGCTGGCATGGTGGTTCCTTATCCAATCTGTGCCGCTAACTCGCGAATGTCGGAAAGAAGATTTTCGGCGGTGGGGCCGCTACGTCCTTGCGTCTTCTCACGGTCTAAGTGACGTTGGATGAGAGTAAGGTTGAGGTCGAGGAATGAGAGTTCCTCCAAATTCCCGCCCTCGGCTCGTTTGAACAAGCCAAGCAACGATGCCTTGGTGATAGCGCGTCCGCCCAGACCCGCTATAGCGGTGAAGATCTCGATGCCAGTGCCAGCCAGGGCCGTGCGCACATCAGTGGCGAGTGTTCCTCCGATGCCGGGCGCTAAGCTCTTCTCTACAACAATCACGCGCTTCGCATGACCGATAGTCGCGCGTAATGCGGCTAGGGGGAAGGGCCGGTAACATCCAATACCGACCGAACCGATGGCTGATCCTTGTTCGCGCATTTCATCCACAGCGTCTTGGATAGTTCCATTGATGGAACCAAGCGCAATCACTATTGTCTCTGCACCCTTCGTTCGATAGCTTCGCAGCAATCCAGTGGCAGCATGACCGAAACGCTGTTCAAATTCTGCTGCCAATACTGGGATGCGCTCTAGCGCGCGTAGCTGCTTATGATGCGCCAGATAGCGAACCTCCATAAAGGCTTCGGGTCCCACCATAGCTCCAATGGAAACAGGATTCGCCGGATCGAGAACCTGGCGTGGTTCATACGGTGGCAGGAAGGCGTTCACAGTCTCCTGGGAGACGATGTCGAATTGTTCGTAGGAGTGCGTTAAAACGAAACCGTCGACACACACCATTACAGGGCAGGAGAGTTCTTCCGCAATGCGAAACGCGAGGATGTGGAGATCGGCGGCTTCCTGTGCGGTTTCGGCGAAAAGTTGAATCCAGCCGGCGTCGCGCATCGACATGGAATCGGAGTGATCGTTCCAGATGTTGATCGGCGCACCGATGGCGCGATTGCCAATAGTCATCACGATCGGAAGACCGAGGCCAGACGCGTTATACACAGCTTCCGCCATGAACAAGAGGCCTTGGCTGGCAGTAGCGGTATAAGCACGCGCACCGGCGGCTGATGCGCCAATAGCCACGGACAGCGCCGCGAATTCAGATTCAACATTGATGAACTCGCAATTGCGCAACTCACCCATCTGCACCATTTGCGCCAGACCTTCAACAATGTGCGTTTGCGGCGTGATGGGATAAGCGCAGATCACTTCCGGTTTGCAGAGCGCAATGGTCTCCGCAATGGCGCGAGAGGTTTCAACTTGCTTGCGCATGGACCAGGCTTCCTTCCGTTACGAGTTGGTAAGCAGCGCGGGCGGCCGCCACATTTTTTTCGCCAATGGCCCGTGGAAATTTGGTCATGATGGCTTCGGCCACAGATTCGATTCTCAGCACGCCAGAGATGGCCGCGAAGCCACCCAGCAGCGCCGCGTTGGGAATGGGCCGGCCCACAAACTCGAGCGCCAGTTTGGTAGCGGGCAGAGTCTGGCAATGTTCCAGCGCGAGAGATTGGCGCGCCGCACCCAGATCCAGATCCGCAAACGTCTTGGGACTGTTGATGAGCACGTAACCCGAAGGCGACAAGCCATCAAACAGCGCAACACCATGGAGCAGCGTGGCGTCTTGAATGATCAACGCATCGGGCGTCATCACCGGTTCGCGCAGGCGAATGGGTTTATCGTCAATGCGGCAAAAAGCTGTGACCGGCGCGCCCATGCGTTCCGAGCCAAACGTGGGAAAAGCCTGGGCGTTCTTGCCTTCAAGAAAAGCGGCGATGGACAAAATCTCCGCTGCCGTGACAACGCCCTGTCCGCCGCGGCCATGAATTCGCACTTGGAACATGACTAGGGCGGAGCATTTGTCTGTCCACTTCTAAGTGCTTGCGATCACAAGGTTTCTCCCAATAGCGGAGGGCGTAAGCTGCGTATCTTGGCTCAGAGACTAAGTGGGTTGGGTTGAATGACTCACGCGCCTTGCAACGGAAAGGCGGCTTTCGTCACTATCTATTGGTGCGATGTCCGACCTAACGCCGACGCAAGATAACCGAATCATCAGGCTGAATGTGCCGGATCTGAAGGATCGGGACAAACTGCTGCTGGAATCGTTTACCGGCCAGGAAGGTATTTCTTTCTCGTTCCGCTATGATTTATCGTTGCTCTCGACAGATCAGGCAATCCCCTTTGAGAGTGTGGTGGGCAAAGCCGCTACCATCACTGTCTGTCTGCCGAATGACGAAAAGCGCTACATCAACGGGATCATTTGTTCGTTCAGCCAAGGCGGCACGTCGGGAACACTGACGGCTTACCAAGCGGTGTTGGTGCCCAAACTGTGGCTCACACAAAGAGTGGCGGATTCGCGCATCTTCCAGGGCAAAAAGACCCCTGAGATTCTCACCGCGATTTTGGAAAAGACTGGAATCCCCGCGGTGTCGAGCGGCAAGGGTGTTCCCGGCTACCGGCTCAGTATTGCACCTGATCGTTACGATACACGCGAGTATTGCGTGCAGTATTCAGAAACTGACTTTCATTTTCTATCGCGATTGATGGAAGACGAAGGACTCTTTTATTACTTCGAACACAGTGAAGATCAGCACACGCTGGTGATTACCGATGTCACGCCCACGGCCTTGAATCATTCGGTGCCGCACTTGCCAGCGGCCGCTTTCGAAGATTCGAAAAACAAGACGGTGCAAGAGGAAGCGATTCACGCCTGGAGCATGGCGCAGGAAGTGCGTCCCGATGAATATACGGTGCGGAGTTATGATTTTGAGAATCCATCGCACGATCTGACCGCTTCTTCAAAATCAAACGATAAGCCCACGCGAGAAATCTATGATTTTCCAGAACGCTTCAACACGCCGGATTGGGGGCGGCATGTGGCGGATCTGCGCATGGAAGAAATTGAAGCGGCGAATACGGTGATTACCGGCAGCAGCACCTGCCGAGCGTTCGTTTCCGGTTACGTGTTCAAATTGACGGGCCATTATCGGAAAGATGTGAACAATCGCGAGTTCCTGCTCACCACCATCTTTCATTCATTCAAACAAGGCGACAACTTTTGCGCTTCATCGAAAGAAGCGAGTGATGCGTTTACTTACAGCAATACGTTTTCCTGCATCCCGGGAACGGCCCGCTACCGTCCCGCGCGAAACACGCAAGTGCCGGCCATCGTCAGTACGCAAACGGCAATTGTGGTGGGCCATAACACGGTTGAAGAGAACGGCCACCCGCCGAAGCCGCCTGCGCCGCACACACCACGGGATCAAATCTATACAGATCAATATGGGCGCGTGAAAGTGCGCTTCCATTGGGATCGCAGCTCAAAGAATGGCGATACGACGTGCTTTCTCCGAACGGCGCAGCCGTGGGCGGGTATGGGTTGGGGCCACCAGTGGATTCCGCGCATTGGGCAGGAAGTGGTAGTGACCTTTCTAGAAGGCGATCCCGATAAGCCGCTGATTACCGGTACTGTTTACAACGGCGATAACGGTTTACCGCTCACTACGGATAAGTACAAAACGCAGAGCGGCATTCGGACACGCTCGAACCCGATTGATCCCGACGCTGCGAATGACAAGTTCAATATGCTGCGCTTCGATGACAAGCGCGATTGCGAACAGGTCTACCTGCGCTCGCAAAAACGTTTGGACGTGCGTGCGCTGGGGTCCTATTTCGATACCAGCGGCGGCGACCGGAACACGTTGATTGGCGGCAAAGACAAAGACGGCAATCAGGGCGGCGACTATACGTTGACCGTTGGCAATGACGCCGATATCCACATCAACGGCGGACTTTTTCAAAAGATTGAGAAGGTGCTGAACCACACTGTGGTGGGCGATGCGGTGTTCGATTACGAAGGCAATCTGTCGGTTTTGGTGAAGACGAAATCGGAGACGAACGCCAAAGAGATTGTGCTGGAGGCGCTCGAGAAGATCAGTCTCAAAGTGGGCGGTAGTTTCATTACCATTGATTTGAGCGGCGTGACTATCAGTGGTCCGCAAGTGAAAATCAATTCCGGTGGAGCGGGCACGCCCTGTGGAAGTCCGGATATTGATGATCCGTTGGATGCAGCAGGCGCGGACACGGGCAAGCCCGGCTTTGTGGATTGTTCCAAAGGCGGCGGCGCAGGTAAAGGCAAGCGTAACCGGCGGAAGTTGAACGCGCAACATGCGCCGCCTTTCGCCACGGTAAGGCTGCCGGATGGCAGTATAAAAGTGGGCAACAACTTGGTCATCAAGCCGAATCCAGCCGACCCGGCGTTTCAAGACAAAGTGCTGCGCGATTTGACCACAATGAGCAATCAGTCGACTGGCATGGAGCGGCTCAACCGGATCAATAACCAGGGGAAAACAGTTAACATTGAGTACGGCCCGGTTAACAAGACGACTTACGATAACACGACTGACGCAGCGCCAAAAGGCCTCGCTCTCAGCGGAGGAAGGACCGGAACAGGGAACGGTTCAGGTAGTACGGTTCAGTACGATCCAAACAGCGAACCGCCGACGAATGCGGACCCCACCATTAACCGGCCCAGTGACGTGGCGCTCAATCATGAGCTGGCTCATGCTGATATGGCCGGGCGCGGTGAGCGTAACCCCACAGCCGACACCGCGAACCCGAATAATGGCTCGGTACATGAGACGCAAGTCATTGACCAGGACAACCAGTATCGCGATCAGCGGGTGTTGCCCGATGGCCGGCAAGTACCAAGACGAAGGGACCACACAGTGCTATGAGAAGCGCAACAAGCGTGGCGACGGCAGTATTGGGAGGAATGATTTTTATGACGCAAGGCGTGGCTTTGGAAGAACGGGAAAATGCTCCATTGGGGTTGAGTGCCCATTTTCAAGTGGATGCGAAAGAACTAGTGGCGGAGTATGAAGTGACGAATACGCGTGCCCATGCGGTTTATCTGTTCAACGTGCTGTGGGCCTTCGATGCGAAAGGGCAATATGTAGCGGCCAGCTCACCGGCGTATGTGAGTTTGCGGCGCGATGGCCAGTTGTATATCGGAAAGATTGTGCCGCCCCTACCGCGCGACGAAGAAGTGGAACTGCGCGTGGTACCTTTCGCGACGAAAGTAGAGGCCGGGCGGAGTTACAAAGAAACTCTAAAATTTCCATTGCCTGTATCTGAGTACAGTGCCTATTTCCCAGCGAAGCCGGATTCGAAGTACCGTTCGGCCACCGCACATTCGGTGGTCTTCGCATTGCAATTCGTAAATGATGTGAAAGGCATGGAAGCGAAACCTGCGCCGCTGCCCGATGCCCTGCAGCTTTCGCATCCGAAACTGCTGGGCCTGATTGAGACGGTACGGGCGCGGCCCGAAAAAATTGAAGTGCCCGTCAATCAGCGCGACGGCAATTTTGAGGAGTTTGAATAATGCCGCCCGCTGCGCGAGTGGGCGATTTAGTAAGCCATCCTTTGCCGCCCGCTCTGGCGCCAGGGCCGGGGAGTCCAGATGTGTTGATCGGGTTCATGCCAGCGTGGCGCGGTGTGCCGGCCGCCGTGGCGAATTCGTTGCAAGCGGCCAAGCAGATCTCCGATCAAACGATCCAAGTGGCAGAAGCGGCCACGCTGGCGGCCGCGGGTACGCCAGGATTGCCGGCCGCGAAGGCTGCGGAAGAAACCGTCAAATCCACTGCGGCAGCCACCATGGGTTCGGCCATCACAGCTGCTGCCGGCTTGGCCGATATACATATCTGCTCAACTCCATTGCCGCTACCGCCGCACGGACCAGGGGTTGTCATTGACGGATCACAGACGGTAACCATCGACTTTCTTCCGGCGTGCCGGCAAGGCGATACGGTTCTAGAAGCCGTGGGCCCACCCAACAAAATTTCAGTTGGGTTGCCCACTGTGTTGATTGGTTGACCTTGGCGCTTACTTCCACTCGAACTTGGGTCCGGCCGTACAACTGGAATCAAGGCTGGGACCGCCGAAGTCCAGGACACCCGGCCCACCGGCGCTTACACCCTGCGTGCATTGAATGCTCAGTTTAAATGGGGCCACGCTCGGGTGTGAAATATCAAGACCTACTCCGTACGCGCCGCCCTTGCCCCAACTCAAAATGTTCTTCTTTACTGTTGGGTCATACTGCACCGTGGCGCCGCCAACGAGTTGAAAGAGTAGTGAGAAGGAAAACTCGAACTTGCCCGCCTTGATGGTTTTGAAAACATAAGCCAGTTGAATTTGCAATTGCGCTTGGCTTGCTATTAATGAACGGCTCACCTTCTCGGGCGGCAACATCAGGTAGTCGGGGTTGCTGCGATTCGGATCAAGAATGATGAAGTTGCGCGAGCCTTGCATGGTGACGGTCAACTCCCAACCGTCGTCGGCCCCTTCCGTGTCTTCATGAAAATGGAAATTGACATCTGCGGCTAGCACAAGATCTGTCTCAGCGCTGTTGCGCGGGTCGCGGGTAGATTCAATTTTGAATGGATGGTGAGACGTGAACTGCGGACCGAAGGTGACGTGATAGAAAACGTGATTGCCTTTCAGCGGTTTACCCTTCTCTTCCTGCTTCTTTTCGTTCAGCTGCTTGCACATCTGCAATGCGTCCTCGTCGGGCAGGCGGTCCCACCCGGGCGCCGCGGATTCCTTTTCGGTGATGAGGAACTCAATATCCACCCCCATAGGCGCGGTCAGGCGGAGCAGGTCGGAATTGGGCAAGCTGTATTGCGCGTCGCTGGCGGAATGCAGAAACAGATCTGGTTGGAGATGGCTTAACGGCCGAGTACCCATGGGGCCTGGATAACGAATACGGCGACTGCTCACTGAATAGTAGTGACGCAAGGCAGGGATGCGTTGCAGCTTGAAAAGAAAGACTTGACAGCTCCCCCGTTTAGGATTACAGTCTGTAGTGTTACAGTATGTCATTGATAAAACCCAAAGCGCCGTTATCGGATTTAGAACGTGCGTTGATGAATATTATCTGGAACCAGGGACCGTCGACAGTAGGCGATCTTCAACAGTCTCTGGCCAGCGAACGGCCTCTAAAAGATTCAACGGTGCGAACAGTTCTCATGCGGTTGGAAGACAAGGGCTACGTTCGCCACGTGGTCGATGGTCGCACCTTCGTTTTTTCAAGCGTTGAGAGCGCCGGCAGTACAGCTGCGCGCGCCGTGCAGCAAATTGTCGATCGGTTCTGCCACGGTTCTCTGGAGTCTTTGCTGGTTGGGATGGTGAATGACGAACTTGTCGATAGAGACGAGTTACGCAAGATTGTAGACCGCCTAAGTCGGGAGCAGCGTGGCGGGCCAGGCAAAGAAAGGAAGCAACGGAAATGACGTTCTCCGGATGGGAAGTGTTGAGTAGGGCATTCGTTGCACTCGCGTTTGGAACAATCCTCCGATCTTTGATTGTGGGCGCCATCTGCGGATGCGGCGTATGGCTGCTTCGTTCAAAAAACGCCGAGCTCCGCTGGACGCTTTGGCGCTGGGCCCTTCTCGCCTTAATCGCTTTGCCCTTCTTAATGCGATTGGCACCTCCGATGGTTAGGCCTTTGCAGCGAGTCTCGACGCTGGAAGCCGCCGTTCTGCCGGCTATCTCGCCGGCCGTAGCTCCCGCTGAGCCAATGCCACAGTCTGGAGCGCTTTCCTTGAAACGAAATGAGAGGAATTCTCCATCCTGGGTCACGATCGCACCAGTCCTTTATCTTCTCGTGGCAGCTCTTTTGCTCGTCCGGTTCGCCCTGAGCCTTCTTCAACTCCAACGAATCGCGCAGAATAGCGAATTGATTCGTGATGCGCATTTTTTGGAACTTGCGCACGAACTGTGGCTCAAAAGTGAGGCGTTTTTGAGACCGCGCATAGTTGTTTCAAAGAGAGTTTCCGCTCCGGTCAGTTTCAATGCAGACGGTGTTTGGATTCTGCTTCCAGAGGATTGGCCTACTTGGGGCGAAGCGAAACTGCGCGCTGTGTTGGCACACGAAATGGCTCACGTTCGCCGCGACGATTCGGCCCATTTGCAATTTGCTTCTTTGGTGACTTGCCTCTTTTGGTTCCATCCCCTATCTTGGTTTCTCCGGCGGCAGCTAGCTGCACTTGCGGAGGAGGTGTGCGACGAAGCGGTGGTAGGGAGCGAGGCTTCTCCTGAACAGTATGCGAACTTTCTGATCGATTTCGCGCGCGATGTGCGCCAGACGCGGGGACGTCTAGTGGCGGGAGCCACAGCGTTTGTGCGAAGCTCGTCTTTAGAGAGACGGATTCGAAGGATATTCGCTCACTCCGAAACTGGTCAGCACACGAAGACGTTGGTGTACTGCGTGGCGTTTCTGCTGTTCCTTCCCTCTCTGTATCTGATCGCTGCCCCAGAACTCGGCCAACCGCCGCAAGACGATCAAGTTTTTTACAAAGGCAAGATCATCTGGCCCAACTCAGTGGCAGTCCTTTCTTTAAGCCCGGAGGAGGTAGCCGAAAAAGCGTCGGCGGTTCGGGCCAATCCGGAAGATCTGAACACACGAATGGAACTGCTCCTTTATTACGGCTATAACAATCAGCCGCTCTATGCCGATCACCTGCTGTGGCTGATCGGGCATCATCCGGATCTTGAAACCTTGCCCATGACGAATCCAAATTTCGGATATCTGGCAAGACACAATCCGGCCTTGGCGGAGCGGATCCAATCGGCCTGGCAGCAGGCAACGGAAAAGCAGCCGAGTTCGACCGCTCTTATTTTCAACGCCGCATTCTTCCTCAGGGGTTTCGATCCCGAACGCAGCTTGGAGCTTCTTCGAAAAGCCAAAGAGATGGACGACCCAAACCACGGCGAGAAATACGACCAAGAAATAGCGACAATTTATACAGCCGCGGAGATCGAGGCTTTTCAACCGAATGCCCATATCAATGGCGTCGAAATGACCCCAGATTTTGGCGCGAGGTTGCGCGCTCAGTTGGAGAGTTCGGTTGATCCAGGTTTCTTAGCGCAAGTGGGCAAGTTGCTGGTGGAATTTAGTATTCATCCCGCAAGTGAAGAACAAAAGCAACGCGGCTTCCAACTCATAAGTCAGGCCATCCAACTCGACCCCGGCAATCCCAAATGGACGGAAGCCTTTGCGTGGGCCGAGAGCGAACCCCAGCGGATGTTGAATTACGAAAACGCGGCAAGAGCTGGAGTGCCGCCGCCGGGTGTTGTTCGCATCGGCTCAGAAATAGCGGCGGCTAACTTGGTGAGCAAGGCCGATCCAATTTATCCTTCGCTCGCCTTCCATGCGCGAGTTCAAGGGACAGTAGAGTTCACGGTAACGGTGGGTACGGACGGCAAAGTGGAACGTCTCTCAGTTGTCAGAGGTCACCCACTACTGGTAAATGCGGCAAAGGACGCGGTCTTGCAGTGGGTTTATCATCCGACCACCGTAGACGGCAAGGCGATACCGTTCCAAACTCAGGTGGTGGTGCCGTTCCACTTGAATCAGTGAAATGCCGACAAGAAACGTTCTAAACTAAGAACTGTGAAAAGCATTGTTGGAGTCCTCCTCCTTTCCGCGGTTTCATCCGTCTCTCTATTCGCGGGCCAAGCCGCGGTGCTTCGCAAAGCCCCGGAACTCGCCTTCACCCTTCCCGGCGAAGGGCAGAGACTGCTCAGTCAGTATCGCGGCAAAGTGGTGGCGCTGGAATTTATTCTCACCACTTGCCCCCATTGCCAAGCGGCGTCGCACGAATTGACGAAGTACCAGCAAGACATGGGCAAACGCGGTCTCCAGGTGATTGACCTAGCCATCAATGCGCTGGACAACATGCACACACCGTCGGAAGCAGAGCAAATGGTGTTGGATTTTGTGCGCACCTACCAAGTTGGTTTTCCGGTCGGCTACGTGCCGCGCCCCCAGATGCTCACCTTCTTGGGCTTCTCGCCAGCCGACCGCATGGTAGTTCCGCAATTGGTTTTGATTGACCGCAAAGGGTTCATCCACTATCAAACGTCCGCCACCAGCGGGCCTGATTGGGATTCCGTTGCGAAAGAGCCGGCCCTGCGCGAACATCTGGAAGAATTGCTTTCGGCGGGTAGCGGCCCCACTACAGCCACGCACGCCAAGAGCAAGATCGTAGCCAGCGCGGCCAAGAAATAAGTGCACACCAATGCGCTGATTCACGAAAAAAGCCCTTACCTCCGCCAACACGCACATAATCCAGTCGACTGGCTTCCCTGGGGGCAGGCCGCTTTCGACAAAGCGCGTAACGAAGATAAGCCTATCTTCCTTTCCATCGGTTATTCCACCTGCCACTGGTGCCACGTCATGGCGCACGAATCCTTCGAAGACGAAGCGGTGGCGGAAGTTCTGAATCGCGATTTCGTGCCCATCAAGATGGACCGAGAGGAGCGCCCCGATATTGATCGCATCTACATGTTGTTCGTGCAAGCCTCTACCGGTAGTGGCGGATGGCCCATGTCAGTCTGGCTCACGCCTGAACTGAAGCCTTTTTTCGGCGGCACATATTTCCCGCCGTCGGGTCGCTATGGCCGTCCCGGCTTCCGCGATTTGCTTCTTCATCTCGCGCAAGTTTGGAAACAGGAGCGCGATAAGGTAGAGCTTTCGGGCAACAACGTGTCGGAACAACTGCGCTCGATGGCCGCCACTTCGCTCGCCACGTTTGAACCGGATGCCGAACTGCTTCACTCTGCCTTTCGCCAGTTCGAGCGCATGTACGACAAGCACCAGGGCGGCTTCGGCGGCGCGCCTAAATTTCCGCGCCCCGTGGTTTTGAATTTTCTGCTGCGGTATAGCTTTCAGGAAAACAATCCCGACGCGCTGGCGATGGTCACGCATACGTTGCACGCGATGGCCTCAGGTGGCATGCATGATCAGTTGGGTGGCGGCTTCCATCGCTATTCGGTGGATGACCACTGGTTCGTGCCGCACTTCGAAAAGATGCTGTACGATCAGGCGCAACTGGCCATCGCGTACCTGGAAACTTATCAAGCCACGGGCGACGAAAAACTGGCGGCCGTAGCGCGCGACATCTTCGAATATGTGCTGCGCGATTTAACGAGTCCAGAAGGCGGTTTCTATTCTGCCGAAGACGCCGATAGCCCCGATCCCGAAAATCCTTCACATTCGGGCGAAGGTTCATTTTATATTTGGCGCAAGAACGAAATTGACGCAGTAACGGGGGCAGATAGCCCTTTCTTTTGCAAGCACTTCGGGGTAGAAGCTGAAGGAAACGTCGAGGTCGATCCGCACGGCGAATTTGGCGGTCGGAACATACTGTTTCAGGCCCAAGAGGCTGCGCTGTCCGTCGGCGTTTTGCAGGCCGCGCAGAAGCTCTTGGCCGTGCGCAACAAGCGTCCGCGCCCGCATTTAGACAACAAAATCCTCACCGCTTGGAACGGTCTCCAGATCTCGGCTTTGGCTAAGGGGTATCGCGTGTTGGGAGACCCGCGCTATCTGGAAGCGGCGATGCGCGCCGCCAAGTTTATCCTGGCAAAACTGTACACGCCCGGCACTGGTCAACTGCTGCGCCGCTACTGCGAAGGCGATGCCGCTGTAGCTGCTTTTCTTGACGATTACGCCTTTCTTTCCAATGCTTTGCTGGATTTATTTGAAGCGAAACCTGAGCCGTGGATTCTGAAGTTTGCCGTGGATCTCGCCCAACGCGGTTTGGCGCGATTTGAAGATGAAAATGCGGGTGGTTTCTTCAGCACGGAAGACGGCGTGAGCGACGTCCTCATGCGCATCAAAGACGACTACGATGGCGCCGAACCCTCCGGCAATTCTGTCGCGACCGATCTGTTGCTGCGCCTGGCGCACATCACGGGCGATTCCACTTTCGCCGAACAAGCTTCTCATTCGCTGCGAGCGTTTGCCCCGAAACTGAAAGCGCAGACCACCATCGCTCCGCAAATGCTTGTCGCGTTGGGCCGTTCCCTTCATGAATCGGAACAGGTGATCATCCGCTGTAAAGAATTGGATGACGATTCCCAGAAGCTCGAACGCGAGTACACGCGCAAATTTTCTGCCTCGGCGGTGGTGCTTTCGCTGAGTGACGCCTGCGCTGCCGATCTGCAAGACGTGGCTCCGTTCCTAGCCGGGTTAGAGCGCCGCGGTCGCATAACCATTTACGAGTGCCGCAATTTTGCCTGCCAGTTGCCCAAAGTGATCGAATAAACCGCTTCGTCAAGCGCGCGATGCTACACTGTTGCCGCATGGCTAATCAAACAGATTCAAACCGCACGACGATTTTAATGGGCAAGCCTGTTGCACTGGCGGGCCCGGAACTCAAGGCTGGTGACAAGGCTCCCGACTTTGAAGTCATTGATGGCAAATTTCAAACAGTAAACCTGGCGGGTACCGGCGAAGGCGTGCGCATTTTGAGCGTTGTTCCTTCTTTGGATACGCCCGTGTGCGACGCCCAAACCAAACGCTTTGAAGACGAAGCCGCGAAGATGTCCGAGGTGAAAATTTACACCGTTAGCATGGATCTGCCGTTTGCGCAGAAGCGCTGGTGCGGCAATTTCGGCATCAACCACGTGGGCATGTTGTCAGACCATCGCTCTGGTTCTTTCGGCGAAAACTACGGAACGCTGATTCCGGGCATGCGCATTGAGAGCCGTGCGATTTTCGTGATTGATGGCAACAACCAGCTCAAGCACGTTGAGTATGTGCCGGAAGTGAGCGCGCATCCGAATTACGAAGCGGCGTTGACGGCGGCGAAAGAAGCGTTGAAAAAGTAGTCACATCTTGGGCGGCTGATGCAAGTCGGCGATTAACGCTTCGGCCGCCCATCATCCTTAAAGTTGATCGCAAAATAAGGATAGTTATAATTCGGCCCCTTGGTCGTTTTTTGCAGGAACTCCCCGCCTTGCAAATGCCCCACGCCCACGCCCAAATTTACGTGGCGGTTCAATTCAAACCAAGTGTACGCATCGTATTCCTTGCCCAAATGCGTCCCTGAATTGCCCGTGGCATCCCGCACAATTAAGCCGCCCGACGTGTTATATGCCCCATCGCGCGCCTGCGCCAGCCAAAAGTCCAGAAACTGCCCAGTCACCGTCCAACGACGCCTTGGCTCAAGCGTGATGCCCACGCGATCAGCAATAATGTTCTGCGCGCCAAATTGATCCGCTATGCCGAAGCGGTCATGCGCCGTCGGATACATGGTGTCGAATGTGTTGTGTGTGCCATCATTTGGATTGCTGTCGCCAGTCGCGTAGTCATACTGCCAGAACACGCGCGGCTTCGTCCAAACCTTATCCATCCGATAACCTAATCCAGCCTGCGCCATCCAGGCATGAATGTTGTTCGGTCCATCCGTGCCGCGTTCTAGAATCGCTTCCGCAGAGTAATCCAGACTCTTCACCATCACGCCTTTGAAGCGTAACCCATAAGCCTTCTCATCCTGCTTGCCCGTCTTCAACTTCGCGGTAGTCTCAATCGCCACACTCGGCTGCACGCGCCACAACACAAACGGCTCCAACACGGCACCGGGCACAAACTGATCAATCGCGCCATATGCGCCGTAGATATTGTTGCCCTCTTGGTGATGGCTGACGCCTTCCGCCATAGGAACTACCACCGAAGCGGCGAACAGCCCTAAACGGTACCGGTCGTGGTGCAAATTCGCCACCACCGCATCGTAAGAGCGCGCCTGGTCGCGCCACTCCGAATTAGCGATGATTGTGTTGTTGTAGTTGATCAACTGCCGCCCTACGCGCAAATCCCACCACTGCTTTTCCGGATCGCCAAACTCCGCATACGCCAGTTTCAAATCCCACGCATTCAAATTTGGCGGACCCCATGGTGGCTTCTGCATGAACGGCCGCGCGTCCTGCAACTGCCCAACCACTTTGAACCATGCGGTAGGCTTGATGTTCACCTGCAAACGAGAACGCAGAAGCAGGTAAGAATCGTTGTTATTCAATTTGAAGCCGCTGTCGTGGTAACCCTCGTACCTCAAGCGCTCTTCCCAGCCGAACCAAAGCCAATCCGGCAAGTGATCATCCAACTCGCCCGCCGGGCGAAAATCCGGCAGTAAATAAGGTGAGGTTTGGCCAAATGTTCGGTAAGCCGTCCCGTTCAAAAAGCTCAAAGGATTCGAAGCCGGACCCGTGATAAATCCGCCACCATAGGCGCTTGAACCGTTGCGAGTGGTAACGTCGTCCTGCGCCATCACCGACGTAACCAGCGCCACCACACCCAAAACAATTCTGAAAAGGCTCAATCCAGAGCGCATTTGCTGCATATGCACCTAAGTCTATCGGAATAGCGGTATATGTGCAAGTGCAAAATAAAAGAAGTTCAGTAGAATACCCAATGAAGGTTTTTCTCTCCCACAGCACTAAAGACGCCCCCTTCGTCGATAAACTCTCTGCCGCGCTCACTGCTGCGGGATACGAATCCTGGCACTGCGAAGTCGATATCGCCGTCGCCGAAAACTTCGTCGCTTCCATCAACGACGCGCTGCAGACATCCGATCTCGCACTACTAGTCTGGTCCTCAAACGCCGCCAACTCTAAATGGACCACCGCTGAGTGGACCGCCATCTTAGCTCGCCAAGTCGAGGAATCGAAAATCCGCCTCGGCGTCATCCTACTGCAAGATCTGCCGCTGCCTGAACTTCTGCGCACCAGCAATTTTGTGGACGCGCGCACAGATCCCGAGGGCGCCATCGCCCGAACCATTGACTGGGTCAAGACTCGCCACAACGCAGGCCGCGTCGCAGGAAGCCAAGCTTCTGTTTTATTGCCCGCCTATCTGCCAAACGATTTTGTCGGCCGCGAAGATGCCGTCAACAATCTGCGCGCCGCCTTCGCGAAAGGTCCATCCGTTTATCTCCTCCACGGCGAACCCGGCTGCGGCAAGTCCACGCTTGCTTTGAAATTCGCTTGGGAGATGCAGCGCGATTTCGATGCCGTCGTCTTCCAAACCTGTGGGCCACGGAGTGCCACCCAGATCGGTGCAGATCTGGCCGCCCGACTAAATTTGGATACCAAAGGCCAGCCGCCCGAACAGCAGCTTGCCGCTGCCAAACAATGGTTAGCCGCACGCCAGTCTCTACTTGTGTTGGATGATGTTTGTTCCAGCGACGTGAAAGACCTCTTCACCGTGCCGGCTACTGCAGTCTTGGTAACGTCGCGCCTGCAATCTCTGCCTTGGATTCCACCAAAGAGCAGCAGCGAAGTGAAATCGTTTTCGCAGCAGGAGGTGGAAGCGTTGTTTTCTGACTACCTGGGTGCCGAGACCGCCGCTAATCACAAAAAAGCCCTCCTCGCCTTCGCGGATTCAGTCGACCGCTTGCCTATCGCCATTGCCGTGGGGGCAGATCTCTTGCGGCGGCAACTCGATCCGCTGGACGAAGCCGCCCAAGGCTTGCAGTTGGAAAAACTGCAGAACGAAGTACTGGATGTACCCAGCCTCATGCGCCGCGCCATTGAAGCGCGCACGGAAATCGAGCGGCGTCTTTTAGCAGCCGCCAGTTTGTGCGTCCCCATGGGATTCTGGATGCCGTTAACCACCGCAGTCTCTGGCTTGACTCCGCCCCAAGCGAAGCAGGCCCGCGATCAGTTATGGCAATCGTCATTGCTGCGCATGCTTGACCGCGATCTACAGATCTTTGCTTTGCCCACGCTGCTCCGTGAAGCCGTGAACGCCGGCATAGCCAGCGCACCAGCCGGTTCCAGTAACGCAGAACTGAAAGAACCCTACCTCGCGTTTCTCACGAAACTGTTTCTCGACCGCGAATCCAAATGGCAGGATTGCCGCAACTGCCTGGGCGAGGCAATGCCAGCGCTTCATCTGGCCATAGAAGGCGGCGCTCGCGAACGCATCACCGCTATTGGTGCTGGAGGATTTGAAACCGCCTATCGTTTTGGCGACTATGACCGCGCTCTGCAAATTCTGTCTCTCGAAGAATCGTTTTGGAGCGCCCACGATGATAACGAAGCGAAAGACTCCGTCCTGCGAGTGAATGGCAACCAGGCCGCCATCTGCCAATCCTGGGGAAAATTCGAACAAGCGCTCGACTTCCTCAAGCGCACCGAAACGCTGAGCAAAGAACTCAACGACAAGCAGCGACTCCGCCAAACCATGGCCAATGAGAGCATGCTCCTCATTCCCTTAGGCCGTTTTGACGAAGCCATGACTCTGCTCAAACAAGTGGAAACCTTGAGCCAGGAGCCGCCCGTGGATGTGCCCGTCCTGCGCTCCTGTTATAGCAGCCAGGCTTCAATCCTTAACGAATGGGGCAAGTATGACGACGCTCTCATTATGATCGGCAAGAGTGAGGCCCTGTGGCTGCCAGACAAAGATCGCCGCGGCCTCATCCGCGTCTACAACCAACACGCGGTGATTCTCAAAAATCAGCGCAAGCTCGAAGAATCCATGGCGCTGCAGAAAAACGTGGAAGCCCTCTGTAACGAATTCCAGGATCAAGCCGGCTTGCAGCAAACCTACGGCAACCAAGCCAACATCCTCTATGAGTGGGGCAAGATACAGGGCGCCTACGATTTGTGGCAGAAACAGGAAAAACTTTGTCGAAGTTTGTCAGACGCTGCCTCGTTGCAAGGCTGTCTCTTAAATCAAGCGCGTTTATTCCGCGACATCGGTCAGTATGAACAGGCAACCAAGTTGTTTCAGGAGCAGGAAGACATCTGCTTTGCATTGCACCTGCCCGCTCCCATGGCCATCGGATATGTGAATTACGCTTTGATGGCTAAGAAACAGGGCGACATGAAGAAAGCGCGTCAAACTCTTCAAGCCGCCATCGACATCTTTACGCAACTCAAGATGCCGGTACAGCAACAAGAAGCACAAGAGGAACTGGCCAATCTCCCTCCCGAACCCGCTGCCTAAATCGAGTAATCCACTGCCGGTTCATCCGCCACAAAAACGCGCGCGTCGCGCCCTCTCACAAACACAGCATCGCCCGCCTGAATAGCCAGATCCTAAAAACGATCATGC
>PMQB01000241.1 GCA_003169195.1 Bryobacterales bacterium | reverse complement strand
AGGGTGGTTTTGCCGCAGCCGCCGATGGCGGAGAGGCCGAGGACGGTGCCGGGTTGGAGGCGGGTGTGGAGGTCTGCGAGTTCGGTTTCGCGGCCGATGAAGAGTGGAGGGCGCGTCGGTAACAGGTTGATGTGCGGAGGCGGGGTGGCGCGTTCGGCGAGGAGCCAGGTGCGGATCTGGGCGAAGCCGCCGAGGTGGTCTTTGCGGAGGTCGAAGTATTTTTTGTTCGCGATGAGGTGGGGGATGGCGCAATCGAGGTAGAGGACGCCGGCGAGTTTGACTTGGCCTTTGTTGGTTTGGTCCCAGAAGGCGTCGGTCCATTCTTCGCGGACCCAGTTGGAGGCGATGGAGGAGGGGGAGAGAATGAAGAGGACGAAATCGGAGTCGAGGCCGGAGGCGTTGTTGGTGACGATGTTGTCGCCGGGGGCGATTTCGGCTTCGTCGAGCCAGACGGTGATTTGGGGGTCTTGGCGGAGGAAGGCCGCGAGTTGGCGGACGAAGGGTTTGTCGACGCTGGCGTGGCTGAGGAAGACCGATGGCATGTTACCGACGGGAGTTACTTAGTTATGGTAGCGGAGGAAGGGTGAGGCGCGGTTGGGATGAGCGGCGGAGTATTGCCGTGGAAGGATTTGGGTATCAGATAAGTAGCCGGAAGAGGGGGCAGATCAGGCTGACGGAAGTTTTACAATTTGGGGAATGGTACTTTTTGGAGGGCTGCATTGGAGTTTGTTGATTGCTACGGCGGTGATTGGGCTGGGGCTGGCTTATTTGTGCAGGACGGGACGGGTTTCAAAAGACGCGGTTCGGTTGGCGTTGGGGTATGGGTTGGCGTTGAATGAATTTGGGTGGTGGGCGTTTCGGTATTCGCATGAAGGGTTGCGGATTAGTAATTTGCCGTTGCAGCTTTGCGATGTGAGTTTGTGGGCGACGGTGTTGGCGTGCATCCTGCTCAAACCGATTTTGGTGGAGTTTGCTTACTTCGCGGGGATTGCCGGTGCGGGGATGGCATTAGTGACACCGGATTTGTGGAGCCCGTGGCCGACTTATCCGGCGGTCTATTTTTTTGTGACGCATGGGGGGATCGTGATCGCCAACATTGTTTTGATCNNGGGGGGATTGCGGTGTTGCGCAAAGGGACGTTGTGGCGGGCGTTTGGGCTTTTGCTGGCGTTTGCGGCGAGCGTGGGTCTGTTCAACGCGATTTTTAAAACGAACTATATGTACCTTTGCAACAAGCCGAAGAGTGCGACGCTGCTGGATGCGTTTGGGCCTTGGCCGGTTTACTTATTCGTCACGTTTGGGCTGGCGCTGGTGCTTTACGGATTACTGTGGGTGCCTGCGCGAATGCGGTCGAGCGGCTCGAAGTGAAAGGTCCAAGTTAGCGGAACGGTTTCGGGGAGGAAACATTTCTCATCATCACAGGCTTGGTAGCGAAAGGTGCCTTGCAGGGTTAGGTTTCCGTCTTTGTCTACGAGCGGCGCGATGTCTTTGTCGTTGGTAAAGACGACCTCGCGGGTGAGGCGAATGTGTCCTTCATAGACGGGCACTTTTTCTTTGATGGCTTCGAGGAAGAGAGTCTGGGCGGCGGGGAAATGCGGCGCGGCGATTTTAGCGGCGGGTGAGTCGGTTTGCTGCCAATCGATGGGGATGTAGCCTTGCACGCCGGGCGCGTAGACATGAACGCGCGGGGGCAGATTGATATCGAGCAGCAGGGAAATGTGTTGGCCCATGTGAGCGGTTTCCGTAGACGCGCTGGTGCTGAGTGAAACGTGTTTTGCGGTGATGGATGAGTGTTTAGCGGTGGGCTCGATGCCGAATTCACGCATGAGGATGACGGCGGCGGTTTGGCGTTCGCGAAAGTCGTCTTCGAAGTATTTGGCTTTGACGATGCCGTGATTGTCTAAGAAGTAAATGCCTGGGTAGGGGATACCGTACTGCGGCGATCCTTGCTGAACGGAATCATTGAGGATGCCGTAGTCGCGGATGGCTTTCGATTCGGGATCGGACAGCAGTGGAAATGTAATGTTCTTGCGGGCGGCGAAGGTTTTCAAGATGGCCGGGCTGTCGTAACTGATGGCTACGAGGCTGAGACCGGCTGCTTGGATTTTGTTGTAATTCTGTTGCAACTCGACCAGTTGCGCTTTGCAGAAGGGTCACCAGTCGGCGGAGCGGAAGAAGACAAGAAGCGCGCCTTTGGGTCCCAGCAAGGATTGGAGACTTTGGGCGCGCCCGTCGGTATTGATTGCAGTGAAATCAGGAGCTCTGCTGCCGACCGCGGGTCCAGTGGCCGCAGATTTCGGAGGTGTTTGAGCCGATGCGACCAAGACCACGGCGGACAATAGAGCGTATCTCAACATAGTTTTCCTTCGCCGCAGGGAAGGAAAAAGTTACGGCATCAAGCGAGAGAATCGTAAACGGTTTCTTCCGCACCGGCAGCGGCAGCGTACGACGACGCTTCGTTTAATTTTTTTCCTAACGCACGATAGGAAGTATTGTCGGTAGGAGCTTCCCAAGTAAGAACGATGTGCAATTCTTTGCCTGAGGGAATTTGGCCGGCGATGTCAGCCGGCAAAGTGATTTGGCCGTTTGGTGAAACAGCGGCCTTGAACTCGAAGGTCATAAACCAAAACCTCCCCTTCTTCTTTCTTACTTATCTTATAGCCATTCGATTGACGTGCCGGTGAGCGCGCCGGCCAATACGCTTTCGGCGTGCGCTTCCACGGCGCTCAATACTTTTTCGGCAAACACTTTGTCGTTCGAGACTGTGACAGCGGCAACAACGGCGTGCTGCCACGAATCGAGACCGTCGATTTCAGCCACCGCGACGTTGAAACGCTCGCGCAAGCGGTCTTTCAAGCTTTTCACAACGTGGCGCTTCTCTTTGAGAGAGTGCGATGTTTCCACGAAGATGTCGAGCGTTAATACGCCGATGACGGCCACTGTTCAGATTAGCGCGAGGCGGCCGAAGGCGCCAGTTGCGGAGCGATGCGTTCCATGGTGAAGGCTTCTATGATATCGCCCACATTGACGTTATTGAAGTTGACGATTGAGATACCGCACTCGACACCATTTTTAACTTCGCTGGCATCGTTTTTGAAGCGCTTGAGAGCTTCGATCTTGCCGGTATGCAGCAGATCGCCATCGCGTTTGATGCGGACTTGACTGTCACGGCGGATAACGCCATCGGAGACGTAGCAGCCGGCGACGGTGCCGACCTTACTGATCCTGAAGACTTCGCGCACTTCGGCGTGGCCCAAGATAGTTTCTTTGAAGACAGGATCGAGCATGCCAGTCATGGCCAGGCGAACCTCGTCTATCAATTCGTAAATGATGCTGTGGAGGCGGATCGCGATTTTCTGCTGATCGGCGGTTGCTTCGGCGCTCTTTTCGGCTTTCACATTGAAGCCGATGATGAGCGCTTCGGAAGCGGAGGCGAGGAGTACATCATCTTCAGTGATGGCGCCTACACCGGCGCGCAAGATGCGCACGCGGACCTTGTCGGTAGACAGTTGTTGGAGGGTATCGGAAAGAACTTCAGCGGTACCGCCGACGTCGGCCTTGATGACAAGGTTGAGATCTTTGAGATCGCCCTCTTTGAACTGCTGATGGAGCGAATCGAGAGTGGCGACACGAGCGCCTTTGGCCATGGCGGCATCGCGGGCTTTGGCTTCGCGATAGATAACGATTTGCTTAGCCTTCGAGGTATCGGTGACAACCTGGAAGGAATCGCCGACTTCGGGGACACTCTCCAAACCGATGACTTCGACGGGCATAGACGGCTCGGCTTCGCGGGTTGGATTACCGCGATCGTCGAACATGGCGCGCACCTTACTGAAGAGCGAACCGCAGATGAATTGATCACCGACCTTTAAGGTACCGTTGCGGACGAGCATGGTAGCCACTGGGCCGCGACCCTTATCGAGTTTGGCTTCGAGAACGGTACCGACGGCAGGACGGGCGGGGTTGGCTTTGAGATCTTGAATGTCGGCCACGAGCAGAATCATTTCGAGTAAGAGATCGAGATTCTGTTTGGATTTAGCCGAGACGGGGACCATGACGACATCGCCGCCCCAATCTTCGGCGAGCATGCCGCGATCGGAGAGCTGTTGTTTGACGCGGTCGGGTTGAGCGTCGGGTTTATCGATCTTATTGATCGCGACGATCATGGGAACTTTGGCAGCACGGGCGTGGTCAATGGCTTCGAGCGTTTGCGGCATGACGCCATCGTCGGCGGAGACTACGAGCACAACGATGTCGGTCACCTTGGCGCCACGGGCACGCATACGGGTGAAGGCTTGGTGGCCTGGAGTATCGATGAAGACGATCTTGCGACCATTCTTTTCTACGTGGTAGGCACCGATGTGCTGAGTGATACCACCGGCCTCGCGGCTGGCCACGCTGGTTTGACGAATGGCATCGAGCAAAGAAGTTTTACCGTGATCGACGTGACCCATGATGGTGACCACCGGTGCACGACGAACGAGATCGGTATCTTCTTCGGCTTCTTCGATATCTTGGGAGCTTTCCTGCTCATAGGTGACCTTGTTGGTAGAGGCACCGAATTCACGGGCCAGATCTTCGGCAAGTTTGACGTCGAGAGTCTGGTTGATGGTGGCGAAGATTTTCTTTTCGAGCAGCTTCTTGATGACAAGGTTGGCCTTGACGCCGAGCTTTTCCGAAAGTTCTTTGACAGTGACGCCTTCGGCCACGGTGATTTCGCGGTCGATAGGTGGCGGTTCGAAAATGGCTTGACGCTTGGGACCGCGGTCGCGGAGATTGCCTTCTTGATCCTCACGCTTGCGCAGAGGCTGGCGGGTGCCAGGCTTAATTTGATGCCGACGCGTGTCGGGCGTGGGCATGGGCTGCGAGCTATCGAGGCGCGGGCTAACAGGATGCTGGGACCGCATACCCGGGCCGCCGGGACGGCGCTGTTGTTGGCCGGGCTGGCCGGGCGTGTAACCCCCACCGGGACCACTGGGTTGGCCGGGACCACGCATTAAAGGCTGGCCGGGGCGCACGGGACCACGATATAGAGGTTGGCCTGGGGCGGGCGAAGGACGTGACGGTGCACCGGGACGCGGAGCGGGAGGCTGAGCGGTACCGGGCATGGGACGGGCTTGCTGCTTGAGACGCTGAACGAGATCAGGGCGCGGAGGAACAATGGGACGCGCTTGTGGCTGACCCGCTAACGGACGATTGCCTTGCGGGCGAGGTGCGATGGGAGCACCCGGTGTGAGACCCGAGGTAGACGCTTGACGGGCTGGCGGTGTGGGACGCGCGGGAATGGGCGAACCGGGCACGGCACTGGGCGCGGGAGGCGGAGGAGGGGTAGAAGTTGTCTGCGTCGATGGACCAGGAGCAACAAGATGCGTGGGCACCTGATTGAGGCGCGCGGGGGGCTGCGGTGTTGCCGGAGCAGCCAGAGGCGGCGCGGGACGCGAGGGACGATCAAGCGGCGGCAGTGGCGCGTAGTTGCCGCGCGGCGATTCGGCGGGCAAGGGTTGCCGCGGACCAGACTGGGTGGCTGATGCAGGACCAGACGGATTCACTTTCGGCGTGGGCGGCACGGGACGCGCAGGGAAAGAGACGCCACGACTAATGGTGTGACCGGGCGATGCGAGCGGGGGATGAATGGCGCCGCCGTGACCGATAGGCGGACGCAACGGCCGGAAAGTCGGTATCGGCTTGTCAGACTCAGCCGTTTCCGGGCTGGCGGTTTGTTGTTCAGTAGCTACGTGTTCCGCGGGCTCTTCCTTTTGAACTGTTGGCGCAGGCGCAGGCTTATGGAACGCTTGCGTCGAACGCGGTGTTTGAAAATCACGGGCCGGGCGCAAGGGTAACCCTGGGGGCCGAATCGGCAAAGAAGGGGGCGCTTTCGGCAAGTCCGAGGACGCAGTGGGCGTGGGTACTTGACCGACGGCTTGGACACGTTCGGTGACCTGTTCCGCTACAGGTTCGCGCTCAGGTTCGGCCTCATGCTCCTCTTCGTGCGCGTCGTGATCTGAATGCTCGTCGTAGTCGTGGCCATGGCCATTCGCCGATTCGCTGCCCGTGCGCAGCGGGCCTGAGTCAGGGCCGTTGAGGCGGCGCTTGAGTTCGATGGCAACCTCTTCGTCGATCGAGCTGGAATGCGTCTTTTTTTCCTGCACACCCAGTTCGGGCAGCAGGTCGATGATGACGCCGGGCTTGACCTCAAGTTCCCGAGCCAACTCGTTGATTCTGATTTTCTTCATAGAAGAGACTGCTGGATAACTCCTTACAAAACCTTACTTTGTGGCGGATTAATCGATTTTACTCATGGTATCAGATTCCACAATGTCTGGGGTTCCGACAGTATGGGAGTGAGCTAAGCCGCGCAACTGGGAAGGAGCCGCGGAAAGGCCTTCCACTTTGCCCAGATCGAGGACTTCGCCTTCGTCTGTTTCTTCCAGCAACGCTTGCTCGTGTTTCGCTAAATCGTGTTCCAACACACCGGTTTCTAAATTCTTAAAAGGTTGATGATGGTCTGGATCGAGACCATCGGCAGAGGTAGCTTCGCGATCGATGGCCGCTTCGATAGCGGCGGGATCGGCGGGAGCTTCTTCGCTCTGCGCGGCGTCGTACTGGCTGTAAAAAGCAACGACGGATGTTTGAATGCGGGTGACAAGTTCTTCGTCGACACCGGGAATGGCTTCGAGTTCTTCAGGCGTCATGGAGCCGAGACGTTCGACGGTACCGATGCCGGCGCCGACGAGCTTTTCGACCACTTCTTCGGTCATGCCGTGATCCATGAGGACGGAAACAGGCGCGCCGGAAATGACCATGTCACCCATGCGCGATTCGAGTTCGCGACGTTTTTCTTCTTCGCTCTTGATATCGATTTTCCAACCGATGAGCTTAGCGGCGAGTCGGACGTTTTGACCGCGTTTGCCGATGGCGAGAGACAGTTGCAAGTCATCGACGACCACTTCCATGTGCTTGTCAGTAGGATCTAGAATCGTGACTCGCGAAATTTTGGCCGGGCTGAGCGCTTTAGTGACGTAGAGGACCGGGTCATCGGAGAATTCGATGATATCGATCTTTTCGCCGCGGAGTTCGCGAATGATGGATTGCACGCGCATGCCCTTCATGCCGACGCAAGCGCCGACACTATCAACGTCGCGGTCACGGCTGAAGACGGCGATTTTGGTGCGCTCGCCAGGTTCGCGCGCGCACGCCTTGATGGAAACCGTATTGTCGTAAATTTCGGGCACTTCTTGTTCGAATAAGCGGATGACGAGTTCGGGTGCGCCGCGGGAAACGACGACGCCGGAATTCTTGCCGCCGCGTTCAACACCTTTAATGACGCAACGGACGCGATCGCCGACGCTGAAACTTTCCACGCGGGACTGTTCTTTTTTGGGCAAACGCGCTTCAGTCTTGCCCATATCGACAATATAATCCTGGCCTTCGATGCGCTTGACAACGCAATTGACGAGTTCGCCCTGGCGGCCTTGAAATTCAGTGAAGACACTGTCGCGCTCGGCTTCGCGCACTTTCTGCAGAATGACTTGTTTGGCGGTTTGTGCGGAGATGCGACCCAGGACATCCATGGGCTTTTGTTCGCGGACGTCGGACCCGAGTTCGGCTTTCTGGTCGATTTTCAGAGCAGCGGATAAGGTAATTTGTTTGGCCGGATCTTCGACGGCTTCTACGACGCGTTTGATGCTATAAATCTGTAAATTGCCAGTTTGTTCGTCAAGATCTGCAACCAGATCTTCCTGCGTACGGAACTGTTTGCGAGCGGCCGCCAGCATAGCATCCTTGACCGCGTCGAGTACGATCTGCGGGTCGATGCCTTTCTCTTTGCTCAATATTTCGATGGACTGATAGATCGAAGCCACGTCAAAACCTCTTCATTCAATAACTAGTTCTTCTCTTTAATTAATGCGAGTGCGATGCCAGAGTTGCTACCACTCAAACTTGAGATTCGCTTTTTGCACCGTATCCAGCGGTACGCGAACCAAGTTGCCAGGAGCCACTTCCACTTCCAGTGCGCCGTTGGCAAACTGCGCCAAGCGGCCTTCTAAGTGGCGCCGGTTTTCGCCGGGGGGCTGCACGGCCAGGCGAATTTTCTGCCCAACCACGCGTTCGAAATCGCTAGGCTTGGAGAGCCTGCGCTCGATGCCCGGGGAACTGACTTCGAGAGTATAGCTATTTTCAGGAATCGGATCTTCCTCGTCGAGCAGTTTGCCGAAGCGTTCCGAGATGAGCTCGCAATCGCCGTGGGTTACGCCGCCCGGCTTGTCTATATAAACCCGAAGAAGGCGGGCATTGCCGGAGCCTTTGAGTTGTATCTCGACAAGCTCAATATCAGTGCCCATGGCGGAGCGCTCACCGATTTCGGTGATCCTTTCGAGCAGTTCTTTGTTTTCCACAGCCGCCATAAACATGTATACGAGAAATAAAAAAGTGGGCGATTAGCCCACTATCTTGTTCGACATTCCTTTCCTATTAAAGCACAAATCGGGGGGAAGTTGGGGCTA
>PMQB01000506.1 GCA_003169195.1 Bryobacterales bacterium | reverse complement strand
GTGATCATCGACGCGATCAAGGAAAGCCGCCGCATCTTCCAGCGAATGAATAGCTACGCCATATATCGCATTGCCGAAACGTTACGCGTGCTTTTCTTCATGACGCTGGCCATCCTGGTATTCAACTTTTACCCAGTCACTGCGGTGATGATCGTCATGATCGCATTGCTCAACGACGGCGCAATTCTCTCGATTGCCTACGACAACGTTCATTACAGGGACAAGCCAGAGGCTTGGAACATGCGCTTGGTGCTGGGCATTTCCACCGTGCTTGGTGTCATCGGAGTGGTGGCCGCGTTCGGCCTGTTTTACATGGGCGAACGCGTCTTCCATATGGACCGCGCCACTGTTCAAACCCTGATGTATTTGAAGCTATCTGTAGCCGGACATTTAACTATCTTCCTTACCCGTACGCGCGGTCCTTTCTGGTCCATCCGCCCGGCCCGAATCCTCTGGATGGCGGTGCTTGGTACTCAAACGGTGGCCACACTCATCGCCGTGTATGGACTCTTCATGTCACCTCTCGGCTGGAAATGGGCCGGGTTCGTGTGGGCCTATGCAATCTGTTGGGCCCTCGTGAACGACCGCATCAAGTTGCTCGCCTACCGGATCTTCGATCCAAAGAAGGCCCCATTGTTAGCAAAAAAACCAGTTGCTGATATTAAGCCGCAAATCGCCTCGCGCGCTTACGAGATTTATGAAGAGCGCGGCCACCACGATGGACAGGCCGATCAAGATTGGCTGGAAGCTGAGATTGAAACGCGTAAAGATGAGGCGGAGCGCACCAGGGCCGCTGCAAAATGAAAATCAATTCGCACGATTTTCGGGTTGAAGCTAGGAAAACAGTGAAGCTTGCCGATTGGCCCACTACTGTCAAACCTTTTTGCAAATCGAAAGACGAATACAAAGCGCTGCTCGATAAACACGTCGACGAGCTGAGTTCAATGCAGCGCCTGCACTACGCATCGAATCGCTACGCGTTGCTCGTCATATTTCAAGGAATTGACGCTGCCGGCAAAGATGGAGCGATCCGTCACGTGATGTCCGGCGTCAATCCTCAAGGTTGCCAGGTTTCCAGCTTCAAGCAGCCGAGCGCCGACGAATTGGAACACGATTTTCTCTGGCGCACCACGCGCAGACTCCCTGGTCGAGGAAAAATCGGAATCTTCAATCGCTCCTACTATGAAGAGGTACTCGTCGTAAAGGTCCATCCCGAGATGCTTCGCAATGAAGGTCTATCAGCTGAACTTAGCGACGAGAAGACCATCTGGGACGAGCGTTATCAATCCATCACCAATTTTGAACGCCACCTCTATCGCAACGGTACGCGGACGGTCAAGATCTTCCTGCATCTATCGAAGGACGAACAGCGCAAGAGATTCCTCGAACGGATTGATGAGCCCGATAAAAACTGGAAAGTCAGTACTTCAGACGTCAAAGAGAGGGCATTTTGGACGGAATATGTGAAGGCTTTCGAAGATTGCCTCGGCGCGACATCAACACACCACGCTCCCTGGTACGTCGTCCCCGCTGATAACAAAGAGAACGCCCGGCTCATCGTCTCTCAAATCGTGTTAGATTCTCTTTCGAATCTCAAAATGACATATCCCAAGACCACGCCAAAACGCCGACTTGAATTGCATTCCATACGCAAGCTCCTCACAAAGAACTCAAAATAGACCGAAAGTCGTGCAAAGTTGTTTTCATTTCATATCGTGACCTCACACCTTCAGCACTCCCCATAGCGAAATCAGGATACCTGATCGCACATCGTTATCGGTCGAGAGCGTCTTAAGAGGCGGAGGAACCGCTCCAGTCGCTGACGATCTCCGATCACCTGACCGTATTTCGTTACTTAAGGTCGACTCTTGTGGAACATTTACGCAAAGGAACCCGCGTAAGGTGTAGTTGGTCCTACGCGTGCTCCTACATATTGGGTTATTGAATTGAAAGAGGAAGCAGGAAGATGTCTGAACAAAACTCGGTAGTAGCAATATATGGAACGCACACCGGCGCTGAAGAAGCGGTGAAAGAACTGCAGCGGGCCGGGATTGATATGCACAGTTTGTCTATTATCGGTCGGGATTATCATACCGATGAAAACGTCGTGGGTTATTACGACACGGGTGACCGGATGAAATATTGGGGCAAAGTCGGAGCTTTTTGGGGCGGGTTCTGGGGTTTGTTGTTCGGTTCAGCTTTCTTCGCGATTCCGGGCCTTGGCCCCGTGCTCGTAGCGGGTCCTCTTGTTGCGTGGATCGTTGGAGCTTTGGAAGGGGCCGTTTTCGTGGGTGGTCTGAGCGCAGTCGGAGCCGGCCTATTTAGCCTGGGTATTCCAAAAGATAGTGTTTTGAAATACGAGACGGCACTTAAGACTGACAAATTCCTGCTGGTGGTTCACGGTTCAGCCGAAGAAGTGGAAAAAGCGCGAGAAGTGCTTGAAAGCACCCATCCTGAGAACGTCACCTTTCACGTAGGTGAGGCCGAAGTCGTGGCGACACGATAATGAATTTTGTATCGAATGAGGAAAACTCAATGCTAAGAGACGTAAGCGAATTACAAGGTCTAGCGATCCATGCCACCGACGGTGAGCTTGGAACGGCACGGGAATTCTATTTTGACGACGATTCATGGGCCATCCGTTATCTAGTGGTGGAAACAGGAGGTTGGCTCGGCGGGAAGGAAGTGCTAATTTCGCCCTACTCCTTTGTTAAGACGGACTGGGACGCAAGACACATAGATGTGGCACTTACGAAAAAAAAAGTTGAGAACAGCCCCAGCATTGACACGCACCTTCCCGTTTCCCGCCAGCATGAGGTTGCGTACCTAGGCTATTATGGCTACCCCTATTATTGGGGCGGTCCGTATCTATGGGGCCCTGGATATTATCCATCTGGATTGGCCGTGCCAACCATTGCTTCTCAGCAGAACAGGACAGACACAAACCCCGGAGCATCGAATGATACCCACCTTCGCAGTACGAAAGCGGTTACTGGATATCACGTTGAAGCTGCCGATGGCGACATCGGGCACGTGCACGGGTTCGTCTTCGATGAGGAGGCTTGGGCCATTCGTTACATCATCCTCTCGACGACCAATTGGTGGCCCGGCAAAAAAGTGTTAGTGTCGCCGGCCTGGATCAAGAAAGTGAGCTGGGGGGAAAACAAATTGTTTACAAGCCTTACCCGTGAGGCGATCAAGGACGCTCCCGAGTACATTGAATCGAGAAAGATTTC
>PMQB01000470.1 GCA_003169195.1 Bryobacterales bacterium | reverse complement strand
AGTCGATCTCGACGCTTTGGCCCAGATCAAGACCGAGGCCTTCCAGCACTCGCAAGTGATGGAAAACCTTTTCTGGATGTCCGAAGCGTACGGTCCGCGCGTCACCAACAGCCGCAATCACAAACTCGCCGCCGAATGGGCGATGAAGCAGATGAAAGAGTGGGGACTCCAGAACGTCCACCTGGAAAAGTGGCCCTTCGGCTACGGCTGGCAGATTAAACATTTCTACGCGGCGATGGAAACTCCCGTCTATGCCGCCTTTACCGGCTTCCCGCTGGCCTGGACGCCAGGCACCAACGGCCCAATCACCGTCGAGCCCGTGTGGGCGCCCATCCACTCGAAAGAGGATTTCGCCAAATACCATGGCAAGCTCAAGGGCAAGGCGCTGCTCATGTTTGACCCGGCTCCCCTTACGCTCCACACGCGGGCGGATGCACAGCCCTCCCCCACCGATGAGGAAATTCTGGCACGCGGCGGCACGCGCGGCGGCGGTGGCGGCGGACGCGGACCAGCAGCCGGCGCGGCACTCAATCGCGACCCCAGCGGACGCGGTCGTCCTGGTGAAGGCGAGTGGGTGTACACGCCCACGTCGCTGGCTTTGGCCAATGCAAAGAACGGAGTCCTGCGCAACGAGGTTAACGCCTTCCTAAAGGACGAGGGGGTGGCCATTTCCATCACACCGGGTTACAACGGAGACGGCGGAACTATCTTTTCCACCTATGGCGGTTCGGAGAATCCCAAAGATCCAATTCCGCCGCCCATCGTCGCCATTGGGGCAGAGCAGTATAACCGCCTCGTCCGCTTGCTCCAGCACGGCATCACGCCGAAGCTGAACTTCGATATCGCTGTCGATTATCAGACGGAAGACCAGAACGCTTTTAATGTCATCGGCGAGATTCCCGGCACCACCAAACCCGACGAAGTCGTCATGCTCGGCGGTCACTTCGATAGCTGGCAGGGCGGCACCGGCGCCACCGATAACGGCACCGGATCTTCAGTGGCCATGGAGGCGGTGCGCATTTTGGCTACGCTGCACAAGCCCATGGCGCGTACGGTTCGCGTGGCCCTTTGGGGCGGTGAAGAGGAGGGCGTCTACGGCTCAACCGCCTACGTGCAGCAGCACTTCGCTCAACGCGCCACCATGGTGAAAACCCCCGAGTACGACAAGCTGGATGTGTACTTTAACGACGATGGCGGCTCCGGCCGCTTTCGCGGAGTCTCGGCCGGCGGTAGTCCGCAGATGGCCGCCATCTTCAAGTCCTGGATTGAGCCCATCAGGGACCAGCACATTGTTGCTGTTTCTGGCGGCGATCAGTTCAGACCCACCACAAGTCCTGGTGGCACAGACTCGACTGCCTTTTCGTGGATCGGCCTGAACGGCATCGGTTTCCAGCAGGACGGACTCGAGTACGGTACCCGTACCCACCACTCTAATGCGGATACCTATGACCGCGTCCAGAAGGACGATGTCATGCAGAGTTCCATGATCGAAGCGTGGTTTGTTTACAACGCTGCTACCCGCGCAGAGATGCTCCCACGCATCCCAACGCCGGCCCCAGACCCCACTGCAAAGAGCCACGAGTAGACCGCAACACTAACGACAGCGAAAGTCCCGCGCTTTAACGCTTGAAAATATCAATCGGCAGAACTAGATGGCCGAGTTTCCCTTTGGCATCCTTGGTGGTGGCAACGAATTCCTTGTGGCCAGCCTCTTTGGTGACGGCTGTCGGTATGGAGACGCTCAAGGTAGTCGGGTCGTCGGGGCCAATGACAAAGGGCAGCGCAAGGCTGCCTTCAAAGCTGACGCTCTGCACCGTGGAAAAATCGACGCCGCTGTACTTGACCGCTTGACTGTCGCCTGAGTAGAGAAACGCCGGAGCAACCGTGATGCTGGGCGTCACTTCTTTGCCGGGGATGGTCAAGTCCCAAACGATGGGAGCTTCTTGCGAAAGCGGCCAGCGGGAAGGCGTCCAGGAAATAGTAATCGTTTTTCCCTTTGGCGCCTTAGGTAACGTGAGCAGTGCCTCCGAGTCACTGATGGGGAACAACTTGGAAACGGGCACACCCCCGGGAGAATCAACGGAGTACGCTCTCAGATCCGGCACACTCTCGCGGGAGAAAAATTTCAAATCGCTCCCAGACACCAGGTATGTGACGCTGCGGTCTAAAGGTGAGACAGCCTTAGCATGGCTCTTCGCATTCGCTTTTGGCGGATCTTCATAATACTTGGAGAGGCTGGCCAGAAAGGGGGCGAAATGGATCTGGCCAGGTAAGTTTGAGTTACTCCACGACAAGTTGCGCACGAAAACATTTCCCGAGAAACGCAAGGTATCGAGAGGCGCGTCAAAGTGATAGACACAAATCCGTTTGTCTTCCTTGTCACAAGCCGCACCATTCTCAAACGGCTTTTCTTTCAATCCATACACGTCGGAGCCAATCAGAACAAGAGGGTGGGCGTTAGGCAGTTCGTCTGCGAATTTTGAGCCGGGCGTCAACATCATTCGGACGTGTGCGCTGCCGCTGGCTTGCGGAATGGCCCAAAGAGATAGGCTCGAGATGTCGCAGCCCCTATGACTGTCGCCCAAGGGAATCGTCAGACTGGTAGGTACGTTATTCTCCGCCAGAAGGCTCAAGCCTCCGTTAGAGAGAACATCTTTAGCGGGAACGAAGAATTGGATTTCGCTGCCATCAATGCTGACCGGAGCATAAGTAGTTTTGCCGCTCTGCAAAGAGATACCGGGAGACAGAAATGTTCCGCGAGCGCGAATCTTGAGCGTTCCACCCCCCAGGTCTTCCCATGTAGTGTCGTGAATACGCAGCGGATTTTGGATGATGACGGGATCCTTGACGGCTGTTACGGTGCAACTACTGTGAAAGACCGGCCCCACCACTTGCCGTCTTTCGTCGTATTCGCGCCAGCGTGTTTGCACTAAGACGGCCGGGAAGAAGGGTGTTCCGTTGACGGCTTGCGGCAGTGCGATTTGAGCGAAAACCTGACGCGGCCCGCTCGCGACGTAGTCCGCACCCAGCACCGGTCGAAATTGCCAGCCGAAGATGACCGAGTTCTTGCGTGAGGTTTTGCTATCGAGCTTTGCGCGGACATTGTCGTCCACCGCAAACCAATCGTTATCGCACTCGTCCAAACGCTGCATGCGAACGGCTGATTCAAAACCGGTCAGGGCTTGATCGGGAAACGGAGGGTGGAGTGGAGGCACGGCTGGATTGGCATATTGGAGTGCCACGGTGTCGGTATCTTTGGCAAGATACAAACGATCTTTCGTTTTGCCGCCGGAGACGCCGATACTGGCCACCTGCTCAATCACAGCGGCGCCCCCAAAAGCGCGCTGCTTACTGGTCACTTTCGCTACATTGTAAGTCTTTTGCGACGGCAGTAAGTTAACGATGCTTACGGGCGGCATCTGGTCGGAAGTGGAGGTGGGAAAGGGCTCAATCAGCACCCGCACCTCGGCCACGGCGTGACGGAACTGGCGCGGCGGATCGATTGAGATAGGAAACCCGATCGTGGTTTGAGCGCGGTTTCCGATGGCGCGTGAATTCTGGACGACTAATGCGTCCGACTGCGCGCCCTGTAAAAGCAGCTGATAGGTCTGCAACTGAGCGCTGAGTTGTACCTGTTCCACGAGCGCGTCGGCGCTGGATTGACCTACGTTCCCCGGTGCAGCCAGTGGATTATAGGTAGGCGCGGGCGGAATGGTGGGCGTCAATCCAGTCGACGTCGAGGGCGTGACGGTTTGTGTAAGCGCGGTGATGGGAGCGGTGGATACCGTGCCGCTAGGAATCGGCGAGCAAGCGTTAGGGCCGAACGGATAATAGCCCACGGGGCAAGTGGCCGTTTGATTGACGACGCTGGGCGCGGGCGCGGCGGCGGCAGGAGTGGATAGCTGGGCCTGGACGTTCAAATAGCTCTGATCCCGGCTAACGCCCTGCAGGTTTCCATAAGCTCCGGTAATCGATCCGGCGACGAAAGGGTTAATGGTCTGCAACTGCTGGAGCGCTGTCTTTTGGAGAGCTTGCAGAGCATACGTGTCATAAACTTTGGGCGCACCGACAACAATGCCGTTAGCACGTTGGGGAAGGGGCGGGTCGGACGGCAAATCAATCGAGACGTAATCGTCGTCGTCCTCTTCACCATCTTGCGCCCCGTAGACCGGCGTGTAGCGGCGGCAGGACTTGTTCCTAACAAACACTTGAACGTAATAGTGAGTGATGGTGGGATTGCCAATGTGCATCACAGCGCCGGTGCTGTGAATGAGAGCGCCATTGATCGCGAACTCCAATTGCGTATTCGAGAACATTTCCGGATTGATGGTGAGACCGTCACGATCGACGCTGATCGATTCGTGCCACTCGTCATCGAACGCGTCATTGCTAACATCCACCCAAACGGAGCGGGACAGTTGGGGTCTAGCGGTGTCGCAGGCGGCGTTACAAGTGGTCAGCATGAACAGGCGGCCGAGACCGCGCTGGCCATTGAGGTTAGCGCCGAATTCGGAAGATTCCATTTTGGCGCCGCTACGCAGACTTCGGGGCGAGCGGAAGCCTTTCAGGTTCTCACGATCGTCAATGACGAAGAGCGATGATTTGTAGCTGATTTGATGGGAAACCGGCGTTGCAGCGGTTCGGGCATCCGCAAGGGGTGAAGCGCTGAACGAGAGAATATGATTCGAAACTTGTTGCGCGGGGGAAACTGTCGCCAGACCCAGCAGGGGGAGCAGCGCCCTCGCGGCGATGCGCAGGTGTCTCAACGGACCTCCAAAACGTAACGTACCAGTTTTGATTTATATCATAACTAGTACAAAAAGGGGCAGAAATGTTTTTAGAGAGTACACAAGCGTCCCGTCCTGGAATCTTTCTACCTTGTCGCCGCTCACACGTTCCTACGTTCCTTGCCCCTCGCTTACCTTTTCCAAAATCACCTCCCAAAAAACGGTCACAGCGAATGCAGATTTATTTTCAAGCCAAAACCCTCTTAGAATCAGCCACTTAACAAATCGCCCCCAAACTCGCCAATCTCCGTCCCGCCAATCCGTCATGCAAAATCAAACCGTGATTAACCTTGCGCGGCCAAAGAGGTCCGGAGCTTTCCCCCTCTTCCCCGCAGTGAACATTTGTTGCAAAAAATTCAATTGAGGAGTCAGCCATGTCTGATCTAAATCAAAGCACCACCCCCGATGCCAACACTGGCACCGACAGCAACCCGATCTCCGAAGCCCACTCAGCAGCCGCTCGTCAGAACGGACAAAAATCTCATGGGCCGGTCACTCCGGAAGGTAAAGCCAAATCTCGCTTCAACGC